>NZ_QAOZ01000002.1:0-412284 GCF_003050885.1 Rhodococcus sp. OK611 | reverse complement strand
CTTGTGACCGAGCTTGCCGGGCAGCGAACGTTCGGCCGTTTCGACGATCAGGTTGTGGCCGACCGCCGAGGCCCGGCGCAGCGTTTTCTCCAACCGGCGCATGGTGTCGGTCAGCTCGGCGTCGGAGAGCCCGGTCAAATCGCTGTCGCACAGTCCCTCGATGGCATCGGCGATCGTGGACAGGTGTTCCTGCACTTGTCCCGAAGCCCCGACCTTGTCGATCGAACTCATGTTCGAAATTCTACCGCCGGGGTCCGACACACTCCCCGGGCCGAGGATCACACCTCACGCAGAGGTAATACGGAGCACCACCGCGACGACTGCCGCCAGCCCGAGCACGACCGCGGGCGCGATCGCATAGTCGTGGGCTCGCACGTGTGCGACGACGGCGCCGAGGAAGTACAGGGCGACACCGATCGCCGCCGCTACGCCGATCACCGGCACCACGAGCCCGATCAGCAACCCGGCGGCACCCGCAGCCTTGGCGAGGGCGAGACGCGGCAGCCACGCATCGGGAACGCCGAGTTCCGCGAAGCCCCCGACCAGCTTCTCGTTGCGGGTGAAGGTGAGAAACGCCGAGGTACTCAGGGCCAGGGCGAGGACCACAGCGATGACGGCATAGGCGATGAACATGAGCGACCTCCAATTGTTTACCTGACAAGATCGTTGAAGCGTAACAATGATTGACGAGGCTCCAAAATGGAGGTCCTGATACGGTGACTGAATGGCTGCAGAACGGGTCGACGGCGCCCCCACCGACCGCCTCGGGTTCATCCTCGCCTGGCGCGGCGAGGCCACCAGCGCCCGGATTCGCGGTGCCCTCGGGGTAACCGGACTGCACCCGCGCCACGCGATGACCCTGATGCACCTCGGCACCGGCCCGGTGAGCCAGCGAGCGCTCGCCGACATGCTCGAGGTCGACCCCAGCCAACTCGTCGCGATCCTCAACGAACTGGAGAGCGACGGCCTGGCCGAGCGGCGCCGCGATCCGGCCGACCGGCGGCGACATATCGTGGAGATCACCGAGGCAGGCACGGCGGCGCTCCGGAAGGTCGACTCCGCACTGAACGAGGCCGAACGCGAACTGTTTGCCGCCTTCTCCGAGCGCGACCTCGCGTCACTGAGGACCATGCTCGACCGGGTCGACGTGGCGTCCGTGCAGCACGAGTGCTCGGAAGACTGAGACGGTGACCGGCACGCTCGAGGTCCTACCCGTCCGATCCGGCCCGGCCACCCGAGAGACACTCCCCCAGCTCGAACGCGCGCTCGCGGGCGACGGCCCGGCGCTGCTCCCCGTGCCCGCCGACGACGACCGCGAGATCCGGCGCCTGACCGATGCCCTGCACCCGGGTGAGCCGATCGACGGATCAACCGCTCTGGTCGTCGCGACATCGGGGACCACCGGGACCCCCAAGGGCGCTCTGCTCACCGCCGCCGCGCTGCGCGCCAGCGGCGAGGCCACCCACGCCCGCCTCGGCGGTCCCGGGTCGTGGTTGCTGGCGCTCCCCGCACACCACATCGCGGGGATCCAGGTGCTGCTGCGCAGCCTGCTCGCCGGCACCGAGCCAGTAATAGTCGACGTCGCAACGGGTTTCGACCCCACCCTGCTGCCGGGCGCGATCGCGGCGATGACCGGACCGCGCCGCTACACCTCGCTGGTGCCGACCCAGTTGATCAAGGCGCTCGAGCACCCGGCGGCGACGGCCGCGCTGGCCGAGCTCGACGCGGTACTGCTCGGGGGTGCCGCGACCCCGGCGCCGGTGCTCGAACGGGCACGCACCGCGGGCATCAACGTCGTCCGTACCTACGGAATGAGCGAGACCTGCGGCGGCTGCGTGTACGACGGGGTACCGCTCGACGGGGTACTGGTGCGGATCGAGAACTCCCGCGTGCTGTTGGGTGGACCGGTGCTGGCCTCGGGGTACCGCGGACTGCCCGACCATCCGGCGTTCGCGGAACCGGGATGGTTCCGCACCGACGACGCGGGCCTGTTGTCGGACGGCGTGCTCTCGATCACGGGCCGGCTGGACGAGGCGATCTCGACGGGCGGGCTGACGGTCGTCCCGCAGGTGGTGGAGGCGGCATTGTCCGCCCATCCCGCGGTTGCCGAATGCGCGGTGTTCGGGGTTCCCGACGCGCGGCTCGGCCAGCGCGTGGTGGCGGCGGTCGTGCCTGCCGCGGGCACCGCGCCCACCCTCGTGGATCTGCGCGCCCACGTGGAGCGGACCGTGGACTCGACCGCGGCACCCCGCGAACTGCACCTGATGCCGGCGCTGCCGCTACGCGGACCCGGCAAGGTGGACCGCCGGGCACTGGCCGAGCAGTTCACCGGCCCCGCGACGGTATAGCGCTCTCACTCGGCGCGCTCCGATCCCGTCGAGGACTGCTCGCACCAGCTCGTCGACCAGGGTTGAGTCACCGGCCTTGCACCGCGACAGCAACGACTGTCGCGCCCCGGCAGTCCCCGCATGCGCGACGCAAGGCCCGTGCAAGGGCGGCCCCGCACTGTTGTGTCATTCGAATTCCACGAAAGGACACCGCATGAACCTCTCGGTTCCCCCCGCCATCGAAGCGGTTGGGTTGGTCAAACGATTCGGAGACGCCACGGCCGTCGACGGCGTCAGCCTCACCGTCCCGACCGGTTCCGTCTACGGCGTGCTCGGACCCAACGGCGCAGGCAAGACCACCACCGTCCGGATGCTCGCCACCCTGCTGCGACCCGACGGCGGGCAGGCCCGGGTCTTCGGCCACGACGTGGTGCGCGAACCCACCGCCGTCCGCTCCCTGGTGGGGGTCACCGGCCAGTACGCCTCCGTCGACGAGGACCTCACCGCCACCGAGAACCTGATGATCTTCTCCAGGCTGCTCGGACTCTCCCGATCGGACGCCCGCCGCAAGTCCGCCGAACTGCTGGAGGAGTTCGACCTCGTCGAGGCCGCAACCAAGCCACTGAAGAACTTCTCCGGCGGCATGCGCAGGCGTCTCGACCTGGCCGCCAGCCTGATCGCGCACCCGCCGCTGCTGTTCCTCGACGAGCCCACCACCGGCCTCGACCCGCGCACCCGCGCCCAGATGTGGGAGACCATCCGCCGGCTCGTCGCGGAGGGCTCCACCGTCCTGCTCACCACGCAGTACCTCGACGAGGCCGACCAACTGGCCGACCGGATCGCGGTCATCGACCGCGGCAAGGTCATCGCCGACGGCACCGCCGACGAACTCAAGGCCTCGGTCGGGATGTCCGCGCTGCAACTCAAGCTCGTCGACAAGACGCGCGTCGAGCAGACCCGATCGCTGCTCGCCGAATCGCTCGGCGTCGAGGTCGCGATCACCCCGGAGGCGGGCAGGCTCACCGCCCCGCTGACCGACCCGTCGGTCACCCCCGAACTGCTGATCAGGCTGCGCGAGCACGGGATCGCGGTCGACGAGATCACGGTCAGCAAGCCCAGCCTCGACGAGGTCTTCCTCACCATCACCGGCCACGGAACCGACGAATCCGATTCCGCCGCAGCCGAGTCCGACACCGAACGGAGCGTCGCATGACCACCGCCACCCTCGCGCCCGACACCAGGAGCACCCATCCCGGACCGCCGCCCGCGGCTCGGTCGATCAGCCTGAGCGAGACCGTCGCACAGTCGATCACCATGGCCCACCGTGGCCTGATCAAGCTCAAGCACAATCCCGAGCAGCTGTTCGACGTGGTGATCCAGCCGCTGATCTTCACGGTGATGTTCACCTACATCTTCGGCGGCGCCATCTCCGGCGACGTCAAGTCCTACCTGCCGATCATCATTCCAGGCATCCTCGTGCAGACCGTCATCACGGCCTCGATCGTCACCGGCACCCAACTGCGCGAGGACATGGACAAGGGTGTGTTCGACCGGTTCAAATCCCTTCCCATCGCCCGCATCTCACCGCTCGCGGGCGCGCTGCTCTCGGACATGGTCCGCTACTTCATCGCCACCACCATCACCTTCGCCATGGGCCTGGCGATGGGCTACCGACCGGGCGGCGGCGTGATCGGCGTCGTCACGGCCGGACTGCTGGTGATGGTGTGCGCCTTCGCCATCAGCTGGATCTTCGCACTGATGGGCGTGCTGATGAACAAGGCCTCGTCGGTGCAGGGCATCTCGATGCTCATCCTGTTCCCGCTGACCTTCATGTCCAACGCGTTCGTGCCCTCCCACACCATGCCCGGCTGGATGCAGGCCTTCGTGAACGTGAACCCGGTCTCGCACCTGGTGACCGCGGTGCGCGATCTGGCCAACGACGGCCACTTCGGCATCCAGGTCGTATGGGCCCTGCTCGGTGCCGCGATCATCGTCGCGGTGATGGCACCGCTGACCGTCCGGACCTACATGCGCAAGACCTAGCCGCGGCGGTCGCCGCTCGAGAGATCCGTATCCCGTTCGGGGTACGGATCTTTCGTGTCGCGGCTACTCCGAATCGCTCGCCTCGGCGGTTCCCGAGCTCCCTGGGCGCGGCCACGGCCGCCCGGCCAGTCGCTCGATGTCGGTGTTGAACCGCTTGAGCCACCCGGCGAACGCCTCGACGTCCTCCGGAGCCCAGTCGGCCATCACGCTCCCCAGCGCCCGGACGTTGTAGGACCGTTCCGCCTCGAGGCGGCGCTCCCCCTCGGCGGTGATGGCGAATTTGCGGGCCATGCCGCCGTCGGGGTCCGGGATGCGTTCGACGAGTCCGGAATTCAGCATGGCGGAGGTCTGGCGGTGCAGGGTCGAGGTATTGAGCCCGAAGGCATCGCTGAGCTCCCCGATGGACATCGGTCCGCCCATGCTGATCCTGCTGAGCAGCGTGTAGGCGCTGCGGTCGAGCTGATATTCGTCGCGCCGGGGCCGCGGGTTGTGCAGATTGAGATGCCGCCCGAGCAGCATCGTCTCGAACTCAATCAAGTGCGTGGGCTTGTCCATGCGGCCTTCCGTCGATCCCCGTGTCGCCCGCCGGTCCGGGCTTCCAGAGCGGGAGTCGCCTCGGTTGCACGATACCCATCGCATGCACGGTGCAGGGGATTTGCATAATGCAATTGATATGTATTGTGCATACTCTGTGCATCGAGCACATCCAGTGCTTTCGCGAAGTCGAGGAGATGGTCCGTGTCAGGTCCGAGCCCCACCGTCAACCCGAATGGCCTGGTCGGGGTGCTTGCCTTCACCGGCATCGTCGCCGCGCTCATGCAGACACTGGTCGTCCCCCTGATCGGGGACCTGCCGCGCCTGCTCGACACCACCGCGTCCAACGCATCCTGGGTGATCACCGCGACACTGCTGGCGGGCGCGGTCGCGACCCCGGTCACCGGACGACTCGGAGACCTGTACGGCAAGCGCCGCATGCTGCTGGTCTGCTCGGTACCGCTGATCGCCGGCTCGATGCTCTGCGCGGTGGCGTCGTCGGTACTGCCGATGATCGCCGGACGGGCCCTACAGGGCATCGGGATGGGCATGATCCCGCTGGGCATCAGCGCCCTGCGGGACCTGGTGCCGCCCGCGCGCCTGAACTCCTCGATCGCCCTGATGAGCGCGTCCATGGGAATCGGTGGCGCGGTGGGCCTGCCGCTCGCCGCGGCCGTTGCCGAGGGCACCAGCTGGCGCGTGCTGTTCTGGGGTGCCACCGCGTTGAGTGTCCTGGTCGCCGTGGCGATCTGGCGGTTCGTGCCGGGCACACCGGTGCTGGGCGCGGGCGGCCGCTTCGACCTGCTCGGCGCACTCGGGCTCGGCGTCGGCCTGGTGTGCCTGCTCACCGCTGTCTCCAAGGGCGCCATCTGGGGCTGGACCAGCGGCACCACCATCGGCCTCTTCGTCGCCGCCGTCCTGGTGCTGCTCGCCTGGGGCTGGTGGGAGCTGCGCACCGTGGATCCGCTGGTCGACCTTCGGGTGACCGCTCGGCGGCAGGTGCTGCTGACCAATATCGTCGGCGTCGTGATCGGCTTCGCGATGTACGCGCAGTCGCTGATCATCCCGCAGTTGCTGCAGCTGCCCGAGTCCACCGGGTTCGGCCTGGGTCAGTCGATGCTGGCGATGGGCCTGTGGATGGCGCCCGGCGGCCTGGTGATGATGCTGGTCGCCGCCCTCGGTGCCCGGCTCTCCACTGCGCGCGGACCGAAGATCACCCTGCTGGCGGGCAGCCTGGTCATCGCCACGGGCTACGGGTCCTCGATGCTGCTGATGGGCTCGACCTGGGGCCTACTGATTGTGGTCTGCATCTGCAGCGCAGGCATCGGCCTCGCCTACGGGGCGATGCCCGCGCTGATCATGGGTGCGGTACCGCTGTCCGAGACCGCATCCGCCAACAGTTTCAACACCCTGATGCGCTCCCTCGGCACCTCGATGGCCGCGGCCGTCGTCGGCGTGGTGCTCGCCCAGATGAGCGTCCAGGTCGGGGATTACACCCTGCCCACCGAGAACGGGTTCCGGACCGGACTGCTGATCGGCTGCGGGGTCGCCCTCGTCGCCGCCGCCGTCACCGTGGCCATCCCCGCACGCCGCGCGAGCACCCCGGTGCCGAGCCCCACCGCCGCCGAACCACACGAGCTGTCGAAGGCCTGATAATCATCGGCTGCCCGCGCCCAGGCGCGGGCAGCCGATTCACAGTGGCGTTCTCTCCCCATCCGTACGGTCACGCAGCGCCACCAGGATCTCGTCACGCGCGACCCTCCGCGGCATCCGCTCGACCCGTGCCAGTTCCGCGTCCACCCGTTCCACGCCGAGCGCCTCGCGTGCCACGCCCAGGTGTCGCGACGACTGCATCGACGGAAAGTCCTGTCGGGCGGCGACCCTGGTCGACAGGGCGATCATCCGCAACCCGCCCGCGGGGTCCCGCCCGGTCGCGATGTCGAAGCTGCCCACCGCACACGCAACCCCGCCGGTCTGCGGAAGATCCGGGTAGCCGTCCGGCCCGAGATGTGTCATGACCATCCCCGCGTAGGTGTCGACCAGGTCCGCGATCTCGTCGCCGCGACCCGCCAGCGCGTGCGCGGCCACCGTCGCCGCCAGCAGCATGAAGCCGAACGGATCCGGGGTCACCCCCGTGTTCTCCCAGCCGACCAACTCCAGCGCGTGCCGGTACCCGCGCAGCCCCGCATCCACCGAGCCCTCGGCCAGGTCCACCTCCGCCATCGCCGCCGCGATCGCGCCCGCGCTCTGCCTGGCATCGCCAAGGCCGAACGTCGACCGGTCCCCCGCAATGGACAGTTCCACCTGCTCAACGGCCGACCCGCCCGCCACCAGTTCCCGTCGGGCCTCCTCGACACGGCCGGCACCGACCAGCGCGGCCCCGATATAGCTGCGCAGCGTGGTGCTCTCCTCGTACGCGTGCAGGTCCCAGAGCAGTTCGGCGGCCCGCCGGTAGTACCCGACCGCCTCCCCGTATCGCGCGGACTGCCCGGCGAGGCTGCCGAGGTGCTGCAGCACCATCGCCAGGCCCCAGACGTCTCCGCCTGCCTCCGCGATTTCCCTGGCCGCCATGGCGTCGGACCAGGAGCCGTACAGGTCGCCGCTGTTCTCCCGCAGGTTGGCCCGGGCCATGTAGGCCGAAGACCGTGCCGACGGGTTCTCGGACCGGATCGCACGAGCGAGCTTGCGGGCCAGACCCTTTCCCGATACGGGCATGGTCACCAGCGCGGCGTTCATCCGTACCGCCTCGTCGATGTCCGTCCGAGAGGCCAGGATCGCCCGGAGCCGCAGCCGGGTCACGGCCAGCGCCCTGCTGACACCGACGAACGCGGTGTGACCGACGATGACCAGGTAGGTCAGCGCCAGGCAGTTCCCCGACAGCGACTCCGGGCTGTACCGCCTGGGGTCGATCTCGAGGACCCGGGGCGCGAGTGCGATCACCTCGGAATGGGCCCCGCGGAAGGACCACGTGACACCCAGCACCGGGAACACGGTCAACGCGCCCACCCCGTCGCCGACGGACAGCGTGTGGCGCAGCACGGCGAGCAGGTTGTCGTGCTCGGCCTCGATCCGGAGGGCGGTGGCGACCTGATCGCCATCGAGGAAGTCCCGCACCGCATCCAGACAGAACGATTGTGCCCAGGCGACTGTGCGGGCAGCGACCTCGTCCGACTCGTCCGCGCCGGCCAACTCCCCGTCGCCGAATTCCCGCACCGTCTCGAGCATGTGGTAGCGCAGCGCCGAGGAATCCGCCCCCTCGACGACCGAGAGCATCGACTGGTTCACCAAACCGTCGAGGGCATCGGCGATATCGGACACCTCGCCCCACTGCGCCACCTCGACGGCCGCGGCGAGGGTGAAACCCGCAGGGAACCTGCACAATCGGCGCAGCGCAGCCTGCTGATCCGCTTCGAGCAGATTCCAACTCCACTCGATCACCGCCCGCAGGGTGCGGTGTCGCTCCGGCGAGGTCCGGTCACCGGAGCGCAGCAGCGCGAACCTGTCGTCGAGCCTGGCGTTGATCTCCGCGACGCTCATCGTGCGGACCCGGGCGGCAGCCAGCTCGATGGCGAGCGGTAGACCATCGAGCGTCCGGCACAGCCGCGCGACCTCCACCGGATCGAGCCGAGCCGCCGGACGCACGGCCAGCGCACGAGCCCGAAACAGATCCGTTGCGGGCGAACCGGACTCGTCGATCAGCAGGGGCGGCAACGGGTACACCGCCTCGGCGGTGATCGCCATCGGGGCCCGGCTGGTGGCCAGCACGGTCAGGTTCACGCTTGCCGCCACCAGGTCGGCCACCACCTCCGCGACATCGTCGATCAGGTGCTCGCAGTTGTCCAGGATCAACAGCGTCGGCCGGGCCGACAACGCCTCCCGGAGCCGGTCGCGAGCGTCGTAGATGCGAGCCCTGTTCAACGCGGTGCCGGGGGTGAGTTCGGCCTCACTGAGCCCGAGCGTGCCGCTGATCGCCGTGACCACGTCCTCGCCGCTGCGCAGCGACGCGAGCTCGACGAGGGCGACCGGAACCCGCTCCGCGGCCCGCGAGCCGAGCGCGTGCGCGACTCGGGTCTTTCCGGTTCCACCGGGACCGAGCACGGTCACCACCCGGGAGGTCGTCAGCAGGTCCTCGATCACGTCCAGGTCCGCCTGGCGTCCCAGCAGCGCGTTCGGCGCCGCGCGCAGGCCGACCGCCATCAGGGCAGGCCGGGGCGCGGCGCGGGCGGGCTCCGGCGCCGAGTCCGCCGGGAGCGCACGTACCGGCAGTTCCCCGCTCAGCACAGCGGCATTGAGCCGCACCAGTCGCGGCGACGGGTCGGTGCCGAGTCGGTCCGCGAGCCGGCGGCGGAGTCCGGCGAACACCTCCAGCGCGTCGTTCGCGCGGCCGAGTCCGTTCAGCACCACCATCAGCTGTTCGTGCGCGCGCTCGTCGAGCGGGGCGCGCGCTGCCATCTTCTCGGCCAGCGGCAGCGCCTCACCCAGTTCACCTCCCTCGATGAGGGCGACGACCTCCACCGCATCCAACGCGGCCAGTCGCGCCTGACCCTCGTCGACCAGCTCCCGCGCCAGCTCGCCTGCCGGCAGGTCCGCGCCGGGTTCGCCGCGCCACAGCGCCTTGGCCCGGCGGATCGTGTCGATGGCCCCGCGCGGGTCACCCTCGGAGATCAGCTGCTGCGCCTGTTGCTCCCACATCCGCGCGAGCGTGAGGTCGACCTGCGCACGGGTGAGGTCGAGCCGATACCCGGCGGGCCCCATCTCGATCGCACCCTCGGGCAGTGCCCCACGCAACCGCGAGATCTGGGTGTGCAGCGCATTGATCGGCGAACGCGGCGGCGTGTCTCCCCACACGTCCTCGATCAGGGCCTGGGCACTGCGGCTGCGGCCGGGCCTGCAGGCCAACGCCACCAGCAGGCTGCGCGCCCGTGCCCCCGGCAACGGCACCAGCTCACCGCCTCGGCGCGTCGAGATATCACCCAAAAGGGACACGACAATCAGTGGCCGGGGATCAGCGGTCACTGCGGAGTCGCTCGTATCGGGTTGCACCGGCGACAATGCTAATCGGAGCGGCGGTCCGCATGCGGAATGTGGGTAGGTGCAAGGATCGCTTCATGGCTTCTGTCTCGCAGTGGATCGAGGGTGCCCGACCGCGCACCCTGCCGAACGCGATTGCCCCGGTGCTGGTCGGTACCGGCGCCGCGGCCTCCCTGGGCGGCGCGGTGTGGTGGAAGGCCGTGCTGGCCCTGGTGGTCTCGGTGGCGCTCATCGTCGGGGTGAACTACGCCAATGACTACTCCGACGGAATCCGCGGCACCGATGACGTCCGGGTCGGGCCGCTGCGGCTGGTCGGCTCGAAGCTCGCCTCGCCCGCCGCCGTGAAGCGGGCGGCCTTCGCCTGTTTCGCGCTCGCCGGGGTGGTCGGGGTGGTGCTCGCCCTGACGTCCGCCTGGTGGTTGATCCTGGCCGGTGCGCTGTGCATCGCCGGCGCCTGGTACTACACCGGAGGCAGGAATCCGTACGGGTACAGCGGTTTCGGCGAGGTCGCGGTGTTCGTCTTCTTCGGACTGATCGCCGTGCTGGGCACCCAGTTCGTCCAGGCGGAGCGGATCGACTGGGCGGGCGCGGTCTCGGCCGTCGCGGTCGGGTCGTTCTCGAGCGCGGTGCTGGTGGCGAACAACCTGCGCGACATCCCGACCGACACCGAGTCCGGCAAGCGCACCCTCGCGGTGCGGCTCGGCGACCGGGGCACCCGCACCCTGCATCTGGCACTGCTGGTGGTGCCGTTCGTGGTGACCCTGGTCCTGGTGGCCCGCACCCCGTGGGCGCTGGTCGGATTGGTCGCACTTCCGTTGGCGGTCAAGGCCAATGCCCCCGTGCGTTCCGGCGGACAGGGCCTGGCCCTGATCCCGGCGCTGGCCGGAACCGGGCTGGCGATGCTGGTGTGGGGCGCGACGACCGCGCTTGCACTCGGCCTTGGCTGAGCTGAGCCGAGCGGCGCGCCAGAGCGCCGAACAGACGCACGGCGCCGCCCCGCCGTAGCCGACGCTGACCGGCTGCCTCAGCGTTTCGCCGAGGGCACCACCGCGGTGAGCACGAAGTTCACGATCGAGATGATCAGGGCACCCCAGACCGCCGTCCAGAACCCGTCCACGGAGATACCGAACTCGGTCGTCTCGGTGATCCACGAGGTGAGCATGAGCATCAGCGCGTTGATCACCAGGGTGAACAGGCCGAGGGTGAGGATCAACAGGGGCAGCGACAGCAGCTGCACCAGCGGCTTGATGAAGGCATTGATGACGGTGAACACGAACGCGATGAACAGGATCACCAGGATGTCGTTGCCCGTCCCCCCGTCGGAGGTGGCGATGTCGATGCCGGTCACCCAGGAGGAGGCCAGCCAGATCGCGATCGCGTTGATCGCCAGACGAATCAGCAAAGTCATGCGTGCATGCTGGCACACCGGAGAGAAGCAGGCGGCGCGGCGGCGGCCCAGCGGCTAGAAAGGACGGGTGATCCGTTCGGCCACCGCCACAGACCTCGTCCGCCTGCCCGCCATCGAGATCGCCGCGGGCGTGCCGTTCCGCTCGGTCGGGATGGATGCGGTGGCCGACGACGCCCCGCCCACGGTGAGCGAGTTGGCCGAGTATCAGCGCGCGGGCCGGGCCTGGGTCGCGACGACGGACGACGACAGCCCGATCGGTTACGCGCTCGCCCTGGTGGTCGACGGCGCCGCCCACATCGAGCAGGTGTCCGTCGACCCCGCCCACGCCGGGCGTCGACTGGGGGCGGCGCTGATCGACGAGGTCGAGCGCTGGGCCGCCGAGAGACGCCTCCCCTGGCTGACCCTCACGACGTTCACCGAGGTGCCCTGGAATGCCCCGTACTACGAGCGGCTGGGGTTCCGGGTGGTGCCCGCCGACGAGCTGACGTCCGGGCTGAGGTCCATCCGCGAGCACGAGGCGGAACACGGCCTCGACGCCTGGCCGCGGGTGACCATGCGGCGCATCGTGGGATCGACACTTCCCCCGCAACCGAACCGGCGCGATACTGACTGAGGGAGGGCCCCGGCCGGGTTCGAGCACGCGGACGACCCGGGCGGCGCAACGCCGGGGGCACGAGGAGCCATCATGAGCGTGGTCGTCATCCTGCACTTCGACGTCGCGGATGTATCCGCGGCCAAGCAGTCACTCGCCGACAACGCCGCCTTGCTCGACGAGATCGGCGGCGACGCCAAAGGCCACGGTGCCCGACATCACCGGTTCGCGGCGAACTCGGGCGGACTGGTCGCGGTCGACGAGTGGGACAGCGCGGAGGGCTTCCAGAAATTCTTCGACGGTAACGACAAGGTCGCACGGGTCACGGCGGCGGCGGGCGTCCAGGGCCCACCGACGATCGAGGTCCTGGAACCGGTCGAGGCGGCGGGCACCTTCTGACCGAGCGGGCCGCCCCCCCAAGGCCCTAGGCCGCGCGGTCGAGCAGTTCGAGAATCTTCCCGCGCAGTTCGTCCGGGTCGACCTGCGCAGCCATCACGTCGCGGGCGCCCGCGTCGTCGCCGCGGAGAAGGCCGAGCAGGATGTGTTCGGCACCGATGTGATCGTCCTTGCGTGCCAGCGCTTCACGGAGCGAGAGCTCGAGGGCCTTCTTCGATGCCGCCGCGAACGGGGTGTGCCCGCCGACCAGCCGGCCGAACCAGCCGCGCCGCTCGCCCGGTTCCGCACGATCGAGGGCGTTCTCACCGAAGCCCGCCTCGAGGCTCTCCCGCACCGCATCGAGATCGATGCCGATCGACCTGAGCGCCTCGGCGTCCTCCGCGCCGAGCGCCTGGCCGCCCCGAGCCTCGGCTGCCGCGGCACGCGTCGCCTCGAGGGTGAGTCCGGCATCGTCGAGCGTGCGCCCCAGCGGGGTGCCTACCGCTGCCGCGACCACGCCGAGCAGCAGGTGCTCGGTGCCGATCTGCGGGGCCTTGAGCGCCTTGGCCTCCGCCTGCGCCCCGATCACCGCGGTGCGCGCCTCGGTCGTGAACCGTTCGAACATCCCGCTACCTGCCCTTCCTGTTGTGTTTCTGGTGAACTGCCTGCCTGCTGACCTCGAGCGAGTCGGCGATGGCCTGCCAGGACCAGCCCTGCCTGCGGGCGTTCTGGACCTGGATCGTCTCCAGTCGTTCGAGCAGCCTGCGCAGCGCGAGCACCGCCCGCAGGCCCACCTTGGGGTCGGGGCTGCCCGCCGCGGCCGCCAGATCCGTTGCTTCGGTCATGTTTGTCAATTTAAATTGACATCTCGAACCTGTCAAGCGGGGTTGACACGAAGGGCCGCGACCGGACAGCGGCTACCTTGGTGATGAGTTGACGTCGACCCGAGGAGCATCACCGATGGCATTGCCCAAGACCGCCGTATCCGCGCTCGCCGCAGGAGGACTCGTCGGCGGTTTCGCCGTCGCCCAGCAGACCGGCAACCGCCCGCTCGGCGGCGCCGTGCTGGCCGCGGTCGGCGCAGTGTGCACCACCAGCTGGGTGCAGGGATCGGGACCCGCACGGGGTGCCGCGCTGCTCGCCACCTACCTCGGCGCGTTCGGCGCCTCACATCCGCTGGCGAAGAAGATCGGCGCGTGGCCGTCGGTGGGAGCGGTGGCGGCGGGCACCGCCCTCGCCTCTCAGCTGATCAGCAAGAGCTAGGTCGGGCTCAGCCCGCCTGTCGCCCGCTCAGAAGAGCGACTTCGGCTTGATGTGCGCGACGATGGCGTGGATGGTTCCGTCCGGTACCTCGAAGGTCTCGGTGATCTCGACGGTCATCAGGCGCAGATCGCCGACGCCCGCGTCCAGCAGGTACGTGGTGGTGACGACGTCGCCGGACTCGGACATCCGCAGGTCCCTGATGCCCCGGATTACCCGGTACTGCGGGCCGTGCTCGAGGTCCCTGGCCATCTGCGGGCCGTTGAAGCCGGTCTTGAGCCCGGCCTCGACCCGGGTCGCGTCGGGGGCAAACTTCACGGCGGACGCATCGTGCGAGATCAGCGCATCGATGTAGGCCCTGGCCACCGCCTCGCGCTCGGTATCGACCCGCGCCGGGTCGGCCGATACGGCCGGGCCGGCGGTCGCGGGTCCGGCCGCGATCACCGCGACTGCCACCGCAGTGGCGATTCCGGCGGCCGACAGGGCGAGAATTCGACGAGTGCGCATGCGCGAATCCTAGCTAGAACCTGTTCCAGATGCGACGAGTTCCGGCCGCACGCCAGACGATCGACCCGACCGTTCCGTCGCGGAATCGGCCGGACTGCGGGACGATCGACACAGGCGAGAGCCGTGCCGCGGGCAATCCCGCCCCGCCACCGCCCCGGTTCTCCGAACCGAACGGATCCGGACATGACTGCCGTGACCAAGTTCGCCCGACTGGCCGTACCCGCCGCCCTCGCCACACTGTGCGCGGTGAGTGTCAGCGCGCCCGCACTGGCCACGCCGCCGTCGGGCGTGACCGCGGAGGATCTCGCCGAGCTCGAACTCAACCCGTCGTTGCTCCCCCCTCCGCCGCCAGGGCACCCGCCGGTCCCCGGCGAGGTGGAGGGCACCCTGCGCCGGATCGTGATCGCCCCCGGCGGCAGCACGGGATGGCACCACCACAACGGCCACGTCCAGGGGATCGTCGCCGCGGGCACGCTGACCCGCGTGTTCGCCGACTGCTCCCGCCAGGTCTCCCCCGCCGGCTCGTGGGTCACCGAGGACCCCGGCGGGGACCACGTCGGACTGAACCTGGGAACCGAGCCGGTGGTCCTGCTCGTGACGTATCTGCTCCCCGACGACGAACCCTTCGCCGAGGACGCGCCCGCGCACTGCCCATGAGGACCATCGAGCGGTGACCGGCACACCGGGCTTGACCTCAAGTTCACTCGAGGTTCTACGGTCGGTGCAGACGGGCGGGCAATCCGGGTATGTCGGACCCCCTCCGTAGCGTTGCACCGGTCACACCAACCCGAGAGGTCCACCATGAGCATGGAATCCGTCGCGTGGAGCTCGATGTACCGCATGATGAACTCCCACGACGAGAAGCGGCCGTTCTCGATGGCGACGGTCCGTCGAATCCTCGGCTTCGCCAAGCCACACCACCGCAAGCTCGCAAAGTTCCTGCTGATCAGCGTCGTGACGGCCGCCCTCGCCGTCGCCACGCCCGTGCTGGCGGGACGCGTGGTCGACGGCATCGTCAACGGCTCCGACGCAAGCGTCGTGATCAGACTCGCGGTGTTGATCGCGCTGATCGCGATCGTCGAGGCGGGCCTCGCGCTGTACAACCGCTTCCTGTCCGCGAGCATCGGCGAGGGCCTGATCCTCGACCTGCGCACCGCGGTCTTCGACCACGTGCAGAAGATGCCGATCGCGTTCTTCACCCGCACCAGGACCGGGGCGCTGGTCAGCCGCCTCAACAACGACGTCATCGGCGCCCAGCGGGCGTTCAGCGACACCCTCTCCGGGGTCGTCGCAAACCTGGTCACCCTCACCCTGACACTCGTCGTGATGCTCAGCATCTCCTGGCAGATCACCGTGCTCTCGCTGCTGCTGCTGCCGGTCTTCGTGTTGCCCGCCCGCCGGATCGGATCCCGGATGGCGCACCTGCAGCGCGAGGCGGCGAACCACAACGCGACCATGAGCACGCAGATGACGGAGCGGTTCTCCGCTCCCGGCGCGACGCTGGTCAAGCTGTTCGGCCGTCCCGCCGAGGAGTCCGCCGAGTTCGCCACCCGCGCAGGACGGGTGCGCGACATCGGGGTGCGCACCGCGATGGTGCAGTCCGCCTTCGTCACCGCGCTGACCCTCGTCTCCGCCCTGGCCCTCGCGCTGGTCTACGGGCTCGGCGGCTTCTACGCACTCAAGGGTCAGCTCGACGCGGGTTCGGTTGTGGCCCTTGCGCTGCTGCTGACCAGGCTGTACGCACCGCTGACCGCCCTCGCGAGCGCACGGGTCGAGGTGATGAGCGCGCTGGTCAGCTTCGAGCGGGTCTTCGAGGTGCTCGACCTCGAGCCGCTGATAGCCGAGAAGCCGAACCCGGTTCCGGTGCCGGACGGACCGGTGTCGGTGGAGTTCGACAAGGTGCGCTTCGCGTACCCGTCCGCGGACAAGGTGTCGCTGGCCTCGCTCGAGGAGGTCGCGCAGCTCGACAACCGCGGCGGTGTCGAGGTCCTGCACGAGCTGTCGTTCCGCGTGGAGCCCGGCCAGATGGTCGCGCTGGTCGGCTCGTCCGGCGCGGGCAAGTCGACCATCGCGCAACTCGTGCCCCGGCTCTACGACGCCGACTCCGGCGCCGTCCGGCTGTCGGGGGTGGACGTGCGGGACCTGTCCGCGGCGTCGATCCGCGGCGCGGTCGGGATGGTCACCCAGGACGGGCACCTGTTCCACGAGTCGATCCGGGCGAATCTGCTCCTGGCCCGGCCGGGAGCGACCGAGGAGGAGCTGTGGGAGGTGCTCGGTCGGGCCCGCCTGACCGAACTGATCGCGGCCCTGCCCGACGGACTGGACACCGTCGTCGGTGAGCGGGGATACCGCCTCTCGGGCGGCGAGCGTCAGCGACTGACCATCGCCCGCCTGCTGCTCGCGCACCCGCGGGTGGTGATCCTCGACGAGGCCACCGCACACCTGGACTCCACCTCGGAGGCCGCGGTGCAGGCTGCACTCGGCGAGGCACTGGCCGGCCGGACCTCGGTGGTGATCGCGCACCGACTGTCCACGATCCGGGCCGCGGACCAGATCCTGGTCATCGAGGAAGGCCGGGTCCTCGAGCGCGGCACCCACAACGAGCTGCTCGCCGCCGGCGGACGGTACGAGGAGCTGTACCGCACCCAGTTCGCGGACACCGACGCCGACGCGAAGGTCACCGCGAGCTGAGAGTCCGGGCAGGCCGCGGTCGACGATCGCGGCCTGCCCGGTCACGGCGCTCGGATCGGGCCGGACCTATCCGGTCGCGGTGACCGCGGCCAGCACCGACTCGAGCGCCGACGCGGTGACCGAGGAGTCCAGCCCGACGCCCCACCGTGTGGTCCCGTCGATTCGGCACTGCGCGAACGTGATCGCCCGGCCGTCGCCGCCCTCGCCCACCGACTGCGCCGCCAGGCTCAGCACCTCCACCTCCCACCCGCGCTCGGACAGGATCCTGGTCAGCGCATCGACGGGTCCGCTCGCAGTCGCAGCCCCCACGACGGGTGCGCCGCCCACCGCGGCCTCGATCCGCAGCTCATCACCGGCCTCCCGGTGCTCGACCGTCCACCGCGCGAGCTCACCGCGGTTCCCGTACTCGGCGAGCAGCAGGTCCCACAGCTGCTGCGCGGTCACCTCGACCCCACTGTCGTCGGCGGTGCGCTGCACCCGACGCGCGAAGTCGATCTGCAGACCCCTTGGCAGGTCGATGCCGTACCCGCTCTGCAACAGGTACGCGATGCCACCCTTGCCGGACTGGCTGTTCACCCGGATCACGGCCTCGTAGTCGCGGCCGACGTCGCGGGGGTCGATCGGCAGATAGGGCACGTCCCATGACGCCCGGTCCGGATCCGTCCCCGCAGCCCGTGCCGCGGCGTGATGGTGGGCGAAGCCCTTCTTGATCGCGTCCTGATGAGTGCCCGAGAACGCGGTGTACACCAGGTCGCCGCCGTAGGGATGGCGCTCGTGCACGTCGATCCTGTTGCAGTGCTCCACCGTTCGGCGCACCGCGTCGAGGTCGGAGAAGTCGATCATCGGGTCGACGCCCTGGGCGTGCAGGTTCAGGCCCAGCGTCACCAGGTCCACGTTCCCGGTCCGCTCGCCGTTGCCGAACAGGCAGCCCTCCACCCGCTGCGCGCCCGCCAGCACCGCCAGTTCCGCGGCCGCGACGCCGGTGCCGCGATCGTTGTGCGGGTGCACCGAGAGGATCACCGAGTCCCGCCTGGCCAGGTGTCGGTGCATGTACTCGATCTGATCCGCATAGACGTTCGGGGTGGCGATCTCCACCGTCGCGGGCAAGTTGTGGATCACCGGCCGGTCCGGGTCGGCGTCCCACAGTTCGGTGAGGCTGTTGCACACCTCGAGGACGAAGTCCGGCTCGGTCAGGTTGAACACCTCGGGCGAGAACTCGAAGCGCGTGCCGGTCGCGGTGTCGCCACACCGGGCCACGTCCTGCGCCGCGTCGAAGATCAAGCGGTGTAGCTCATCTCGATCGCGTCCGAGCACGACCGACCGCCAGGTCGGCGCTGTCGCGGTGTACATGTGCAGCACCACGTTCGGCAACCCGCGCACCGATTCGAAGGTTCGCTCGATCAGGTCGGTGCGGGCGGCGGTGAACACCACGATGGTCACGTCGTCGGGCACCAGCCCGAGCGTCGCGAGGTCGCGGACGAAATCGAAGTCGGTCTGGCTGGCGGAGGGGTAGCCGACCTCGATCTCCTTGTAGCCCATGGCGATCAGTTGCTCGAAGAAGCGGCGCTTGCGCGCCGGGTCCATCGGCTCGGCCAGCGCCTGATTGCCGTCGCGCAGGTCGACGGGCACCCAGAGAGGCGCGATGGTGGTCCGGTTCGATGGCCACGTGCGTTCGGTCAGCGGCACCGGCACCCGGTCGATGTACGGCCGGTAGCGGTGCGAGGGCATCGGGGACGGGGCTTGGGGGTTCCAGTTCACGGTGGGTCTCCTGTGCGGATCGAGATCGATCGACCGGCACGGCCGAACCCCGCGGCGGGGAGCCGGTCCGGTCAGACCCCGCCGCGGCGTCCGAGGAGCAGTCCGCGAATGGCCACGTCGGCTAAGCTAGACGAAACCAACTTGTCTGACAACCTGAGGAGTTTGTGTGGTCGCAGCGCCCCTTCGAAATCTGCTCGCCGACCAGACCGCCGAGCTGCTGCTGGCGCGACTGAGCGCGGGCGAATGGGCGGTCGGCGCCAAACTGCCGGGCGAGACCACCCTCGCAGCCGAACTCGGCGTCGGCCGATCCACCGTCCGTGAGGCGCTCCGGATGCTCTCCGGACAGGGATTGCTGCGGTCGCGGCAGGGCGCGGGCGTGTTCGTCGAGCGCACCGAACCGGTGCCCGCCGACGGCTGGGACGGCGTGCTCCGCGCCGAGGCCATCGCCGCGGTCGTCGAGGTACGCAACGCGATCGAGGTGGAGGCCGCCCGATTGGCCGCGCAGCGCGCCACCGCGCGGGACGTGACGGCGATGCGGCGTGCACTCGGGCTGCGCTCGGCCGCCGTGACGTCGGACCATCACGCCTTCGTCGAGGCCGACATCGCGGTCCACCGCGCGGTGGTCGCGGCTGCACACAACCGGGTTCTCAGCGAACTGTTCGAAACCTTCGTGCCACGGCTGACCGAGGCGCTGGTCGAGATGATCGAGCTGTTGGACCTCCGCGAGACGGACCAGGAACCGAACTCGGACGAGCACCTCGCCCTGGTGGAGGCGATCGCGGCGGGCGACGAGGAGGCCGCCGTCCGGGTCAGCCGCGCGCACCTCGGCGCGATGCTCGCGGCGGTCCGGACGCCCCGCTGACGGCGGCGATCGGCACCACCCGGCGAGGGGGCGTCAGGCGGACCAGCGCCCGGTGGCCGCGAAGGCCTCCAGCACCGCGGTCGGCTCGGTCAGGTCCATCCCCTCGCCGCGCACCCACTCGTCGTTGAAGTACGTTCCCGCGTACCGTTCCCCGCCGTCGCAGAGCAGGGTCACCACGCTGCCCGTGCGGCCGGCGGCCAGCATCTCCGCGATCACGCCGAACGCGCCCCACACGTTGGTCCCGGTGGACCCGCCGACCCGTCGGCCGAGGACCTCGCTCACGTGCCGGGCGGCCGCGATCGACCCCGCGTCCGGCACCGGCACCATCCGGTCCACGACCTGCCCGACGAACGAGGGCTCGACCCGCGGCCTGCCGATGCCCTCGATCCGCGACGGCATCCCGGTCTCGTAGGCGGCGGACGCGGTCTCATAACCACCGATGAACGCGGAGTTCTCTGGATCGACCACCAGCAGCCGGGTGGCGTGCCTGCGGTACCGGATGTATCGCCCGATGGTGGCGCTGGTGCCGCCGGTGCCCGCACCGACCACGACCCAGTCCGGGATCGGGTGCTGCTCGAGCGTCATCTGCTGGAAGATCGACTCGGCGATGTTGTTGTTCCCGCGCCAGTCGGTGGCCCGCTCCGCGTGGGTGAACTGGTCCATGTAGTGGCCGTTGCACTGGGACGCGAGCCTGCTCGCCTCCGCGTAGATCTCCGAGGGGCGATCGATGAAGTGGCAGCTGCCGCCCTGCGCCTCGATGAGCGCGATCTTCGCGGGGCTGGTGCTCCGCGGCATCACGGCGACGAAGTCCAGGCCGAGCAGCTTCGCGAAGTAGGCCTCGCTGACCGCGGTCGACCCCGACGACGCCTCGATCACCGTGGTGCCCTCGGTCACCCACCCGTTGCAGATGGCATACAGGAACAGCGACCGCGCGAGCCGATGCTTGAGGCTTCCGGTGATGTGGGTGGACTCATCCTTGAGATAGAGCTGGATGTTCCACTCGGCCGGCAGCGGATAGCGCAGCAGGTGGGTGTCCGCACTCCGCTGGGAATCGGCGTCGATCAGCCGAACCGCGTTGTCCACCCAGTCCCTGGGCGCGCTGTGGTCGACGACCCCCATCGCGGCGGTCACTTGCGGCCGTCTGCGTCACCGGATCCGTCGCCGCGCAGCTTGGCCCGCAGATCGTCGCGGTCCGCCCGGCGCTGGGCATCCACCGCGGAGATCTCCTCGTTGACCCGGGTACGCAGCTTGCCGAACAGCACGAGCGAGAGCGGCAGCGCGATGATCACCGCGAAGATCAGTGCCACCAGCAGCGGCACGTCCACGTTCAGCAGCGCACTGACCCCGAGGATGATCGCCGCGATCAGGACGACGAGACCCAGTCGGGCCACGGTGTACAGACCGAGGTCCCGCGCCAGCGAGCGTTTGGCGTTCGACGGGGCGGGGTTCTGCGAGGAATCAGTCACCCTCCCAGGTTACCGACCCGCCGATCACCGGCCCCGGGTGCCGGACTTATCCGATTTGCGAATTACCTCCGCTTTACCAAATCGGGATCGTTCGAGTACCCGGGGCACCGGGTGCCAGGATGTCCGCACGTTCGTACCGCACAAGCGCATGGAGGATTCTCGATGAGCGCCCCGTCGTTCCGCGCCGCCCAGGAATCGCTGCTGACCCCAGGTCAGGTTGCCGCCCTGTTCCACGTCGACCCGAAGACGGTCACCCGATGGGCTCACGCCGGACGCCTCGGCTCCCTGCGCACCCCCGGCGGTCACCGCCGATTCCGCGAGTCCGAGGTGATGGAGCTGCTGCAGTCGCTGACCACCGAGGCCACCACCCGCTGACAGAGCCCGGCCCGCCGCCTCACGTCCGCTCGGGTTCCGGCGGCACGGCCGCACCCTCGCGTGCATCGCGCTCGGCCCACTCGAGCAGCGGCGCTATGTCGAACGTCGCGTCGTCGATCCCCTTGTGCAGGTCGCCGAGCTCCGCGAATCGAGCGGGCATCGTGCCGATGGTGAAGTCCTCGGGCCGCGCATCGTCGACCTCGTCCCAGCGCAGCGGCGCCGACACCCGCGCGTCCGGGACACCGCGCACCGAGTACGCCGCGGCCATCGTGTGGTCGCGGGCGTTCTGGTTGTAGTCGACGAACAGCGCCGCCGGGTCCCGATCCTTGCGCCACCAGGCGGTGGTCACCTCCTCGGGCGCGCGCCGCTCGACCTCCCGCGCGAACGCAAGCGCCGCCAGCCGGACGTCGCCGAAATCGTGCTCCGGCGCGATCCGGACGTAGACGTGCAAGCCGCGCCCGCCGGACGTCTTCGGCCACCCGGTCGCGCCGATCTCGTCGAGCACCTCGTGGACGACGGCCGCGACGCGGCGCACCCGACCGAAGTCGCACTCCGGCATCGGATCCAGGTCGATCCGCCATTCGTCGGGCTTCTCGGTGTCACCGCGACGGCTGTTCCATGGATGGAACTCGACCGTACTCATCTGCACCGCCCAGGCAACGGCTGCCAGTTCGGTAACGCACAGCTCGTCGGCATACCTGTCATAGCGCGGGAAATGCAGGCGGACCGTCTCCAGCCAGGACGGCGCGCCGCGCGGGATCCGCTTCTGGTGCACCTTCTCCCCCGCCAATCCCTCGGGGAACCTGTGCAGCATGCACGGCCGCTCGTAGAGCGCGCGCACGATGCCGTCGCCTACGGACAGGTAGTACTCGACGAGGTCGAGCTTTGTCGCCCCGGTTGCGGGAAAATAGACGCGATCCGGGTTCGAGACACGCACCACCCGGCCGTCGACCTCGATCTCGACGGCCGGACTCCCGCCCTTGCCGGCAGCCATGGTTCACAACGTATCCGGATCCGACGCCCGCTGGGCGGGATCTCGCCCTCGACATCGCCGATCCCGTGCGATACTGCAACACGTTCTACTTCGGGACACCGGTCCCGACCGTCCGATCAGGCTCGACAGCAGATGAGGTTTGCATGAGCGACACCGCCACACAGGCCGCCGGCGACAGCGTCACACCAGCAGTAGCGGGCTGGTTCACCACCGGCCCGGCACCGGCCCTGATCGGCACCTCGTGCCAGTCGTGCGGCACGATCTCGTTCCCGCGGGAGACCACCTTCTGCAAGAACCCCGCCTGCTCGGGCGAGGAATTCGAGGACGTCGAGCTCTCCCGCCACGGCAAAGTGTGGTCGTACACCGACGCCCAGTACCAGCCGCCGGCCCCGTACATCCCGACCACCGACCCGTACGTGCCGTTCGCACTTGCCGCGGTCGAGCTGCCGGAGGGCCTCGTCGTGCTCGGACAGGTGGCCGACGGCTTCGGCGTCGACGACCTGAAGGTCGGCGACGACGTCGAGTTGGTCGTCGAACCCCTCTACACGGACGAGACCGGCGTGCGCACCATCTGGCGCTGGAAGCCGACCACCACCGACACGAACGCGAACGGAGCACAGGCATGAGCGGCGCAGGATCCAACAATGACGTCGCGATCCTCGGCGTCGGCATGCACCCCTGGGGCAAGTGGGGCCAGTCGTTCGTCAAGTACGGCGTCGCGGCGGCCCGTGCCGCCCTCGCCGACTCCGGCGTGAACTGGCAGGACGTCGACTTCATCGTCGGCGGCGAGACCGTCCGCAACGGCTACGGCGGATACGTCGCGGGCGCGACCTTCGCCCAGGCCCTCGGCTGGAACGGCGCCCGCGTCGCCACCTCGTATGCCGCGTGCGCCACCGGCGCCCAGGCCCTGGACACCGCCCGGGCGCGGATCCTCGCGGGCCTGAGCGAGGTCGCCCTTGTCGTCGGGGCCGACACCACCCCGAAGGGCTTCCTTGCCCCCGTCGCAGGCGAGCGCTGGGACGACCCGGACTGGCTGCGGTTCCGCTTGATGGGCATGACCAACCCGGCGTACTTCGCGCTCAATGCGCGCCGCCGCATCGACCTGTACGGCGCGACCGCGGAGGACTTCGCCGCGGTCAAGGTCAAGAACGCCAAGCACGGCCTGAACAACCCGAACGCCCGCTACCGCAAGGAGGTCACGGCGGCCGACGTGCTGGCCTCCCCCGTGGTGTCCAACCCCCTCCATCTGCTGGACATCTGCGCGACCTCCGACGGCGGCGCGGCGATCATCCTCACCTCGATGGAGTACGCCCGCAAGATGGGCATCGCGGAACCGGTTCGGATCAAGGCGATCTCGACCGTCACGCCGACGTTCCCGCAGACCATCATGGACATGCCGAACTTCTCCACCGACTCGGCCTCCGCGGTGCCCGCTCCTGAGCGGACCTTCAAGGAGTCGATCGGCTACGCGGCCTACGAGGAGGCAGGCAT
Source organism: Rhodococcus sp. OK611 (assembly GCF_003050885.1). Classification (NCBI taxonomy): domain Bacteria; kingdom Bacillati; phylum Actinomycetota; class Actinomycetes; order Mycobacteriales; family Nocardiaceae; genus Rhodococcus; species Rhodococcus sp. OK611. The sequence goes on along the minus strand of NZ_QAOZ01000002.1, from coordinate 388,570 downwards.
CTCGCCGGAGGACGTCGACGTCGCCGAGGTCTACGACCTGGCCACCTCGGTCGAGCTGGACTGGATCGAGGACCTCGCGCTGTGCAAGCGCGGCGAGGCCGAGCACCTGCTGCGCGCGGGCGAGACCACCATCGGCGGCCGGATCCCGGTCAACCCGTCCGGCGGCCTGGCCTGCTTCGGCGAGGCCGTGCCCGCCCAGGCGCTGGCGCAGGTCTGCGAGCTCACCTGGCAGCTGCGCGGGCAGGCGGAGGGCCGTCAGGTCGAGGGTGCCCGCATCGGCATCACGGCGAACCAGGGCCTGTTCGGCCACGGCTCCTCGGTGATCGTCTCGGCCTGACATCACACGCCTGTCACGAACGGGCGGTCATCGGAGCATCGGTCGACAGACCTGCCCGAAGACCGCCCGTTCGTGTGTTCAGACAATGGTGCCGCCGCGCCGTGACGCGGCTACGCTCGAATCAAGGAGGTGCGTCGTGATCTATCTGGTGACGCTGATAGCGCTGGTGATACTGGCGGTGCTGTTGTGGAAGGCCTTCGGCCCCGACACCTCCGCGCCGCCCGCGGGACGTGTTCTCGGTCCGGACGACGACCCGGAATTCCTGTGGCGGATGAACCGCCGGGCCCACCCCACCACGGGCGAGAACCCCGAGAGCGGCCCGGTCGACCCCAAGGAGTGAGCGGCACGCCAGGTGATCAGGACGGCGTGATCAGGACGGCGGCGATCAGGGAGTCGGCGGCTTCGCCATCTCCTTGAACAGCTTGCTCGTCATCTTCACGGCCTGGTCCGAGCCGTCCGCGTCCTTGACGAAGACCGCGAACGCCAGATCGCCCTTCGACCCGTAGAACCACCGGTCGTCCTCGAACGAGCCGGTCATCCCGATCAGGTCGCCGTGCTCGGCCAGCATCGAGGCGGGCCCGCGGTGCACGTTCTCCCACATCATCGTGCGCAGCCGGTCGTTCACCTCCCGTGGCATCGGTGCGGGCGACTCATCAGTAGTGGCCGGCTGACCTGCGGCGATCACCGGCACTGCGGTCGATCCGCGAGCGACCGAGGCCGCGACGAGGGTCATCCCGAGGGGGCTGACCTTCACCTGCTTGTCCGTGTCGGGTCCCGACTCCGTCCGCATGAGGTTGGCGCCCTTACCGTCGAGGTCGTCGGTCCGCTGTTCCAGGCCGGGCATCTTGTAGTCCATACCGAGGCCGAGCTGGCGGGCGGCGTGCTGGATGTCGGTGTTCTGCGCGGTCGCCGCGGCGCCGACGAGATCGAGGGCCGACCCGGCCGGGAACTGCCCGGTGAACGCCACCGGACCCATCTCCGCAGCCTGATTGTTCTGGGTGACCGCCAGCACCGCTCCGGTGGAGGGCTGCATCATCACGATGACGGCGGGCGTGCCGACGCTGACCACCGCCTCCTCTGCGGCCAGCTGCACCCGCGGGTCGAGGGTGGACCGGATGTCGGGCCCGGGCGGCCCCTGGAATCCGGTCTGCCGGATGAGCGTGCCGTCGGGGTCGACCGCGTGCACCGCCCAGCCCGCGGTCTCGTCTCGGTTGAGCTGCCAGACGTTGCGCATGGCATCGACCATCGGCCCGGACACCCGGCGGTCGTTGCTGATCAGCTTGAGTCTCTGATCGATAACGACGCCGGGAACGGCCCGCAGGTCGTCCTCGAGCACCGCGAAGTCGTCGTCGCGCAGGCTCACCGCGGTGATCCGCTGGCCCGGCGTCGCGGCCAGTTCCTGCATCAACGTGGGCCCGGTGATGAGCGGCGCGACCGGCTCGATGACCTTGGCCAGCCTGTTCGTGCTGAGCACCGGGTCGGGCATGGCGCCGGGGTCGAGGGTGACCGTGTTGATGCGCTGCTCGGTCATCATCAGGTTCCCTGCGATGTCGAATACCCGCGGGGGCGCGGCATCCGTACGGTCGTAGCGGAGGGTCCGGCCGTGCCCCAGCCCCGGCGCGAGGGTCTGCGGTTGCCACGAGACCCGCCAGCCGATGCTGAGCTTCCTGACGCGGCCATCGATGTTGTACTGCCAGTTCTTTCCGTCGCCGAAGCTCCAGTCCGCGGTCGCGTTGAAGATCCCGGCGTCGTCACCGAGCGGGATGTACTGGTTGACGTCGAACGTGGCCTTCTCGGCGTGCAGGCCGTCGAAGGCCTGGGTGATGGCCGCCTCGGCCGCCGCCGGGTACGAGGTCAACTCGGCTGCCTCGCCGATGTCGCCCTCGGTGAGGGCGGCGGCGAAGCGCTCGACCACGGATTCGGGGTCGGTCTTGGGCCCATCGAAGAACCCGCTCACCACCCCGACCGCAAGCGAGAGTGCCGTGGCCAAGGCAATGCCGTTCCACATCCGAAGCTTGTGCCGGACCGCGCGCATGTTCCGATCATCCGCCCGAAGACCGTTATCGCAGCGAACACGGGGTCACAAGTCCGCCACAGTTGGGTGACGTTGCGCGAACGCTGAGGCTGACCTTCAGGGTCGGGTCACGCGATGCTCACGGCCCGATCACGAGCAAATCGCTTGCGTCAGAGCCGATCTTGCATCGCAAAACTCGACGTCGGGAAGTCCGCGGCGACCGCCGCGGCCAGCTCGAGCAGGGCGTTCCTGGTCTGCGGGCGGAGCCGGTCGAGGTCGATCTCGGCGCCCTCCTCCAGGTGCGGGTCGAACGGGATCAGGCGAACCGCCCGGCAGCGCTGCTCGAAGTGCTCGACGACCTTCGCGAGGTCCACCTTGCCCGACCGCGGGCGCACGGCATTGACCACCGCCACCGACTTGCTCACCAGGTCCGCGTAGCCGTGCGCGTCGAGCCAGTCCAGCGTCGCCGACGCGCTACGGGCGCCGTCGACGGACCCCGAGCTCACCACGACCAGCGAGTCGGCCTCCTCGAGGATGGTCTGCATCGCCGAGTGCATGAGTCCGGTGCCGCAATCGGTCAGCACGATCGAGTAGAACTTCTCGAGCATGTCGATGGTCGTCGAGTAGTCCTCGGCACTGAAGGCCTCGGAGACGGCCGGGTCGCTGTCCGAGGCGAGCACCTCGAGGCGATGCGCGCTCTGCGAGGTGTACCCGCGCACGTCGCTGTACTTCTCGATGCTGTCGGCGTCGCGCAGCAGGTTACGCACGGTCGCGGGCGTCTCGAGCGGGATCTTCTGGCTCAGGGTGCCGCGGTCCGGGTTCGCGTCGACCGCGATCACCCGGTCGCCGCGCAGCGAGGAGAAGGTGGACCCGAGCGTCGCGGTCGTCGTGGTCTTGCCGACGCCGCCCTTGAGGCTGAGCAGCGCGATCTTGTAGCAGCCCTGCAGCGGCTGGTTGACCTGTTTGGTCAGCTCCAGGCGGCGCTGTTCCTTGGCGCTGTTGCCGACGTTGATGTACCGGCCCGACAGTTGGTAGAGCGCCTTGCGCCACCCCGCGGTCGGGGCCGGCTTGACCTGCTTGAGCAGCAGCGACGTCGACAGGTCGCGGGCCGAGACGACGTGGTGTCGCTCGGGTGCTTGCTGGGCGGCCGCGGGTCCGGCCTGCGCGGACGGCTGTGCCGCCTCCGGACTCACGGACTCCCACGAACCGACGTTGTTCTGCGCCACGGCGGCACTCCCCCTGTTGCTGACACTTCCCCCAGGACTCGCCCCAGCGCCGAGTCCGCGCTGGACAATAGCAGGCCGCGCGGTCTGGTTCCTATCGGAGAATCAGTTGAGACCGGCGTAGGAGTGCAGGCCGGAGACCACCATGTTGATGATGAACAGATTGAACAGCATCGCGACGAACCCGGCGATGTTGATCCACGCGGCCCTGGTGTCGCGCCAGCCGGAGGTCGCCCTCGCGTGCAGGTAGGCGGCGTAGATCACCCAGGCGATGAAGGACACGGTCTCCTTGGGGTCCCAGCCCCAGAACCGGCCCCAGGCCGCTTCGGCCCAGATGGCGCCGAGGATCACGCCCGCACCGAACAGCGGGAAGGCGATGATGGTGGTCTTGTAGGCCAGCCGGTCGAGGGTCTGCGCGTCGGGCAGCCGCTCCGCGACCTTGCCCCAGAAGCCGTCGCCCTCCTCGCCCTTCGGCTGCCGCATCCGGAGCAGGAACATCAGGCTGGCGACGCCGGAGACCAGGAAGATGCCGCTGCCGGTGGCCACGATGGTGACGTGGATGGGCAGCCAGTACGAGCGCAGCGCGGGCACGACCGGGGCGGCGTCGGCGTAGAGCACGGTGGCCGCGAGGAACATCAGCGGGATCACCACGACGAGCACGAACACCCACAGCGAGCGGTAGGTCTGCTTGCGCAACAGCACCAACCCGATCAGCATCGCGGCCGCGGTCGCCATCGTGACGAACTCGTACATGTTGCCGAGCGGGAACCGTTCGGTGGCGAAGCCGCGGAGCACGATCGAGCCGATGTGCAGCGCGACGCCGACCACCAGCAGCGAAAGTGCCATGTTGCCGAGCCGCTCGGACCACGGCTTACGTGGCGCCTCGACCACCTTGCCGGGCACGGACGGCGCCGCGGGAGCGGTGACGCCACCCGCGGCCACCAGCTCGCGCGCCTCGCGAGCCTGGACCTCGTTCGCCCGCGCTGTCGCGTACTGGGCGATCAGCAGCACGAAGGCCAGGACGTAGATCGCGAACGCAGACTCGAACGCCCAGTCGCTGTACTGGGCAATGGTCTCGTTGATCGGCATGGTTTTCTCCTGCGCCTCAGGCGCGGTTCTCCGAGGTGATCTTCGTGTTCAGGTCCGCGAGCAGACGGCTGCTCAACCGGTCGAACTCGTCGCCCCAACCGGCCTGGTCGGTGCGGGCGAGCCCGCCCAGCTCTACTACGGTACGTCGTCGATGCGGATCCAATGTATCCGACACCGTGTCGGCATCCGGATCGGCGGGGTACACACGCACCCAGATCCGGCGCCGCTTGATCAGCAGCGACACCAACAGGCCCGCCATCATCGAGATCGCGAACACCAGCACCCACTGCTGCGCGGGGTCGTGCGAGACCTGGAGGTTGACGAATTCCTTGGCCCCGTCGAACTGCACCTTGGTGCCGTCCGCCAGGGTCGCGCTCTCGCCCGGCCGCAGGTTGACGCGGTCCTGCTTGGCCATCCGGCCCTGGTTGACGAGCTCCTTGCTGAGTGAGAACAGCGACTGGGGGTTGCCGGTGTCGAGCCCGGTGTCGCCCTTGTAGATGTCGATCGCGACGGCCGGGTCGGTCATCGCCGGGTAGCTCGAGGCCAGCAGGTTGCCGTGGAACAGCGCGGTCGGCGCGAACAGCCCCTCGATGCCGATCTGGTTCTTGCGACGCTCGGTGGAATCGGGGTACATCCCGCCAGGCGGGTCGAACCGCATCGCCCCACTCGAGAGGAAGGTGGTCGCGTCGTCGGGACGCCACTGCAGCGTCTCGGTGCGCGTCTCCCCGTTCGGGAAGGTCACGGTGAACGTCGGCGCGTAGCCGTGGCCCTGCAGGTACACCCGGTCGCCCGCGACCCGCAGGGGGTGGTTCACCTGCAGCCGCTCCTCGCGCCAGGTGTTGTTCGCCAGGTCGTCGCCTGCCTGGTACTCGATGTTGGAGGTGAACATCTCGGCCTGGCCGTTGTCCAGGTAGTCGGCCTTGAAGTCCTTGACCTTCACGCACAACGGCGTCAGACCGGTGCCGTCCTCGGAATAGCCGGCCCGGAACCCATCGAACGCGGCTGGCGAGGTGGTGCAGAAGCCCGGGCCGCCGTCGGCGATCACCACGACGTTGCCCTCGTAGCTCATCAGCTTGCCGATGGCTATCGCGGCGAGCAGGCCGACCAGCGAAAGGTGGAAGAGCAGGTTGCCCGCCTCGCGCAGGTAGCCCTTCTCCGCCGACACCGTGACCTCGCCCGGCTTGCCCGCCCGCAGCTCGTCGCCAGTGCGGGTGACCGTGCGCCAGCCGCGCAGCTGCCCGCGGACCAGGGCCGCGACGGCCTCCGGCTCGTCGGCGACGGTGACCTCGGTGTGGTGCGGGAGCCGGGCCAGGTTGCGCGGCGCCGCGACCGGCTTGGTGCGCAGCGCCTTGTAGTGCTCCCAGCAACGGGGCGTGATGCAGCCGACCAGCGAGATGAACAGCAACGCGTACACGGCGGTGAACCAGAAGCTGCCGAACACGTCGAACAGTTCCAGCTTGTCCATCAGCGGACCGAGGGTGGGCCGGTTCGCGATGTACTCGTCGACCTTGCCCGCGTTCAGGCTGCGCTGCGGCAGCAGCGCGCCGGGGATGGCCGCGAATGCCAGCAGGAACAGCAGCACCAGCGCGGTCCGCATGGAGGTGAGGCCGCGCCAGGTGTTGCGCACCAGCGCGACACCTCGTCCGGCGAGGGACTGGCGCCGCGGCGGCGTCGAGGCCGGCCTGTCTTCTGTCACCGTCATATCGGCAACGTCACCTCCGAGATGAACGCGTCACGAACCCAACCAACGAAGACGTCCCAGGCGCCGGTGACCAGGGCGATGCCCACCGCCACCAGCATCAGGCCGCCGAAAATCTGAATGGCGCGCGCATTGCGGCGCAGCCAGCCGACCCCACGCAGCGCGCTCACCGAGCCGAACGCCAGGATCACGAACGGCAGCCCGAGGCCGATGCAATACGCCACGATCAGGGCCACGCCCCTCGCGGCGGTCGCACCCTCGGTGCCCGCCGCCACGGACAGCACCCCGGCGAGGGTCGGTCCGAGGCACGGCGTCCACCCGAGCCCGAACACCGCCCCGAGCAGCGGCGCGCCGATCAGCCCGGACACCCGACGCGGCTCGAAGCGCACGTCCCGCTGCAGCGCGGGCACCAGCCCGATGAACACCAGGCCCATCGCGATGGTGATCACGCCGCCGACCCGCTGCAGCACCTCCCGGTTGACGGTGAGGGCGGAGATCAGGCCGAACACCGAGGCGGTCGCCAGCACGAAGACCACGGTGAACCCGAGCACGAACAGCCCGGCGGCGCCTGCGACCCGCAGGCGCGCGGCGGACCGGGTGTCGGCCTCGGTCTTGAGGGCACCCGCCTCGGCCGCGGTCACCGCGGGTGCGTCCGCGCCGACGATTCCGGCGAGGTAGGACAGGTAACCAGGCACCAGCGGCACCACACACGGCGAGGCGAAGGACACCAGTCCCGCGAGCATGCAGGCGCCGAAGGCGAGCAGCAGCGGCCCGGAGGCCGCGGTGTTGCCGAAGGTCTCACCGATCCCGGCGGCCAGGACGGCGTCGTTCATGGTGCTCACTGTTCCCGCGCAACCCTCTCCACCACCGGCTGGAGATCCTCCGCCAGCAACGCCTTGAGGTACACCGCGGCGACCCGGTGCTCCTTGTCGAGCACCAGGGTGGACGGGATGACGCTCGTCGGGAACTTGCCGCCGAGCGCGGTCAGCGTGCGCATCGACGGGTCGTAGACCGACGGATAGCCGACGTTGTTGTCGGTGACGAAGTCCTTGGCCTTGTCCTGCTGCAGATCCCGGACGTTGATGCCGAGGAAGGCGACGCCGAGATCCTTGGTGTTCTCGTAGACCTTCTCGAGGTCGTCGGCCTCACCGCGGCACGGTCCGCACCACTGGCCCCAGAGGTTGATGACCACCGGCTGACCCTCGAAATCGGACAGCGACGTGGTCTTGCCCTCGACCATGAGGTCGGGCCCGGAGATGTTGCCGATGGTCCCGCGTTCGCTGGGCGGGTCGTAGAAGATCTCCGTCTGCCCGCCGGGCGAGACGAAGTCGAACGTGCCGCCCTGCGCGACGGCGTCGGTGCCGGTGCCGCAGCCGGCGGTGACGGCGGCGACCGCCAGCACCGCGGCTGCCACCCGGGCGACCCGCCTCATGCCCCGGTCACCCTCGGATCGGATGCGCCCGCGGGCTCCGAGTAGACGATGTCGACCAGGGTGTCGCCCTCGTAGACCAGCGAGGTCAGCGAGGCCAGTCCGCACTGGCGGTGCCGCGGGTCGTGCCAGAGCCGCTCGCCCTGCAGGAAGCGGCGCAGCGTCCACACCGGCAGCTGGTGGCTGACGCACACGGCCTCGTGCCCGACGGCGGCGACGCGCGCGGTGTTGACGGCGGCGAGCATGCGGTGCGCGATCTGCAGGTACGGCTCGCCCCAGGACGGGGTGAACGGGTCGCGCAGCTTCCACCAGTGCCGCGGCCTGCGCAGGGCACCGTCGCCGACCGAGACCTTGAGCCCCTCGAACTCGTTGCCCGCCTCGATCAGGTTGTCGTCGGTGACGAGGGTCAGCCCGTGCTCGCCCGCGATCGGCGACGCGGTCTCCTGCGCGCGCTGCAGCGGCGAGGCGACGACGTGGGTGATGTCGTGGTCGGCGAGCACCGAGGCGACCGTGCGGGCTTGCGCCTGGCCGGTCACGGACAGCCGGTAGCCGGGCAGCCTGCCGTACAGGATGCCCTTCGGGTTGTGCACCTCGCCGTGACGAAGGACGTGCACGATGGTGCGCGACTCGGCGGGGTCGGGCGTCGGCGTCTGCTGCAGGGTGCTCACGTGGATTGGCTCCGTGATCTAGGGGTTGCTGGATCTAGGTGGTGGGTGCCTGCGCGGCCGCGGCCGCCTTGGCTGCGGCCGGCAACGCGGCGGCGATACGGTCGAACGCGGCGTCGTCGAGGGCCGCGGAGACGAACCAGGCCTCGTAGGCGCTCGGGGGTGCGTAGACGCCGCGGGAGAGCAGCGCATGGAAGAAGGCGGGGAAGCGCCAGGTGTCGCTCGCCTTCGCCTCCGCGTAGTTGGTGACAGGGCGGTCGGCGAAGAACACGCTCACCATGGTGCCTGCAAATTGCACCTGGTGCCGCACGCCTGCCTCGGTGAGGGCGTCGCCGAGCATCCGGCCGAGGGTCGCGGAGTTGCGTTCGAGGGCGTCGTACACGCTCTGATCTGCGGCGCGGAGGCTGGCGAGGCCCGCGGCGACGGCGACGGGGTTCCCGGACAGGGTACCCGCCTGGTACACCGGGCCGGCGGGTGCGAGGTGGCCCATCACGTCGGCGCGGCCGCCGAACGCCGCGGCGGGCAGTCCCCCGCTCATCACCTTGCCGAAGGTCATCAGGTCGCCCGCGACGCCGTCGATCCCGTACCAACCGGCCGAGCTGACGCGGAAGCCGGTCATCACCTCGTCCATGATCAGCAGCGCGTCGTGCGCGGTGCACAGCCGGCGCAGGCCCTCGTTGAACCCGGGCTTCGGCGCGACGGCGCCCATGTTGCCCGCCGCGGCCTCGGTGATGACGCACGCGATCTGCTGGGGGTTCGCGGCGAAGGCCTGCGCGACCGCGTCCAGGTCGTTGTAGGGCAGCACGATCGTGTCGGAGGCCTGCGCGCCGGTGACGCCGGGCGAGGTGGGCAGCCCGAGGGTGGCGACGCCGGAACCCGCGTCGGCGAGCAGGGCGTCCACGTGGCCGTGGTAGCAGCCGGAGAACTTGATGATCTTGGAGCGGCCGGTGAACCCGCGGGCCAGCCGGACTGCGCTCATGGTGGCCTCGGTGCCGGAGTTGACGAGACGGACCTGCTCGACGGGACCGACCCGGTCGACGATCGCCTCGGCGAGCTCGATCTCACCCTCGGTGGGGGCTCCGAACGAGAGCCCGGTGGTTGCGGCCTTCTGCACGGCCTCGACGACCGCCGGGTGCGCGTGCCCGAGGATCATCGGTCCCCACGAGCAGATGAGGTCGACGTAGTCGTTGCCGTCCACGTCGGTGAGCGTGCAGCCGGACGCCTTGGCGATGAAGCGGGGTGTGCCGCCCACCGATTGGAACGCCCGCACCGGGGAGTTGACGCCCCCGGGGATGACGGCGCCCGCCCGCTCGAAGAGCTGCGCTGAGGTGCTGGCGGGCTGAAAAGAGGCGCTGGTGGGAGCAGTCACGGCCTCCAGTGTCCCAGTTCGCGAGAATTTGCCAACGACAGGGTGTAGGAGAGGAGCCTGCGGAGCGACCGAGGTCACAGCGGAGGGGACCGACATCACAGCGCAGCGGGCCCCTAAGCCGTGATGTCAGGATGTTCGGCATGGAACCCATGCTGGACGCACTGCAGGCGCACCGACACGAGCTCTACGAACACTTCCAGGCCGCCCGGGTCGCCGTGTCCTCGGACGGCAGGGAGGTCTCCTTCATGGCCCCCGTCGAGACCGGCGTCGAGGTCGGCGGGTTCGCGGTGATCGAGTTCGAGGGCGCGCGCCGGGTCGCGGTCCAGGTGCGCGAGGTCCGCATGGTCGAGCGGGAGGGTCCGCAGCTCGACTTCGCGGTGCGCGACCAGATGGCCAAGCTCGGCGTCGTCGCGGCCAGTGCCCGCCCGATGATGCGCTCGCTCAGCGGCAACGCGACCACGCTCGGCGAGTTCGACGGTGACTTCTTCCTCGAGCGGCATGCGGTCGAGCCGTTCGGCGAGCGCCCGATCCGGCCCGCGACAGAGGACGAGGTCGGCCTGATCGCCGGCGGCCTGACCGGGACCGCCGCCGCCATCGAGATCGGGGTGCTGCGGCAGGCGTCGAGCGTCCCGGCCCGGCTGCGATCGACGGGGTTCGCACGTCACACCTTCATGTGCGGGCAGTCCGGCTCCGGCAAGACCTACACCACCGGGGGCCTGCTCGAACGACTGCTGGGCTCGACCGAGCTGCCGATCATGGTGCTCGACCCGAACTCCGATCACGTGTTCCTCGGGTCCTGTGACCCCGAGGACTGCTCGCCCGCCGCCGCCCGTCACCGTGAGGTCGCGGCCGGGGTGCACGTGGCGCGGGCCCGTGGCTACGGCGCCGCGCACACGCTGTGCCTGGACTTCAGCGACCTCGACCTCGACGTCCAGGCGCTGCTGCTTCGGATGGACCCGATCCGCGACCTCGACGATTTCCGTGCGCTGCGACAGGTCACCGAAACGTTGACGGCGCCGTACTCCGTCGATGACCTGGAGGCCGCTGCCGCCGCCCACCACGACACCGAGCGACTGGCCGCCCGGATCGGCAACCTCCGGATCGGCGAGTGGGACCTGTGGCGGCGCGGCGACGAGCGCTCCGCGATCGAGTACGACGTGAGCCTCGCACGCTGCATCGTCGTCGACATCGGGAGCCTCTCGCGGCCGGACGAGCGGACCGCGGTCGCGCTGGCGATCCTGGGCAGGCGGTGGGCGGGCCGCCGGGACCGCGAGCCGGTGCTGCTCGTCATCGACGAGGCGCACAACGTGCTGCCCGCCACCACCGAGGACCCGCTGCTGGCGGCGACCGCCGAACTCGGCGCGCTGATCGCAGGCGAGGGCCGCAAGTTCGGGCTGCACCTCTTCGTCGCCACCCAGCGGCCGGGCAAGGTGCACCCCAACGTGGTCTCGCAGTGCGACAACCTGGTGCTGATGCGGATGAACGGCGCCGCCGACATCGAGGACCTGAGCACCCTGTTCTCACACGTGCCCGCGCCGATGCTGCACCGCGCGACCGGATTCGGGCTCGGTCAGGCGCTGTTCGCCGGGCCGATCGCGCCGGTGCCGCTGCTCGCCCAGGTGGGTACCCGGGTCAGTCCCGAGGGCGGCGGCGACGTGCCGACGACCTGGGCGGGCTGAGGCCCCGCCTCAGAGGACCGGGCTGGGGCTGTCCACGATCAGGCCGTGGCAGACGCCGGTCGGCAGGCAGACCTCGTTGATCCGGACCATCCCGATCCGGGCGCCGTCGACGAGCCGGTAGAAGGAGAAGTTCCGGCCGTCGATGCTGTGCGCGCGGACGCCGGGCACCGAGGTGAAGTCCTTGTTGGTGTTCAGCACGTCGTCCTCGGTGAGCACCGGGTTGACCTGGTACTCGGTGTGACTGCCGTCGACGAGCAGGGTGTACGGGGCGGCAGACGCCGCGGGGGCTGCCGTGGCCGTCGCGGCCGTACCGGCGGCGATGGCGATTGCTCCGAGTGATCCGGCGACGATGCGGGTGACTGAGCTCATAAGTAGTCGATAGAACACGACTCGTGCACGGTTCGCCAGCGCAACGAGTACCGATCCGGTCACGGCAATGGCGTCAGAGGTTTCCGCGTGCCGCCTGCTCGCGCTCGATCGACTCGAACAGGGCCCGGAAGTTGCCCTTGCCGAAGCCGAGCGAGCCGTGCCGCTCGATCAGCTCGAAGAACACCGTCGGCCGGTCGCCGAGCGGCCTGGTGAAGATCTGCAGCAGGTAGCCGTCCTCGTCCCGGTCCACCAGCACCCCGCGGCGTTTGAGCTCGGCGACGGGCACCCGCACCCGACCGATCCGGGCCCGTAGCTCGGGGTCGTCGTAGTAGGCGTCGGGGGTGTCAAGGAACTCGACGCCCTCCGCGCGCAGCGCGTCGACGGTGCGCAGGATGTCGCTGGTGGCAAGCGCGAGGTGCTGGCAGCCGGGTTCTCCGTAGAACTCGAGGTACTCGTCGATCTGCGACTTCTTCTTTCCGGGCGCCGGCTCGTTGAGCGGGAACTTGACCCGGTGGTTGCCGTTCGCGACGACCTTGGACATCAGCGCCGAGTACTCGGTGGCGATGTCGCCCCCGACGAACTCGGCCATGTTGGTGAAGCCCATGACCCGGTTGTAGAAGCGCACCCAGTGATCCATCCGGCCCATCTCGACGTTGCCGACGGCGTGGTCGAGCGCCTGGACGAGGCGCTCGGGCGCACCGGGGCGGCGGACGAATCCCGAACTGCGCGGGGCGAATCCGGGCAGGTACACCCCGCCGTAGCGGCTGCGGTCGACGAGCGTGTGCCTGGTGCTGCCGTAGGTGGCGATGGCGGCGCGGCGCACCGTGCCGAAGTCGTCGGTGAGGTCGTGCGGTTCCTCGAGGACCGTGGCGCCCTGCGACCGCGCCCGCTCGATGCAGCGGTCCACGTCGAGCACCTCCAGCGCCAGGTCCACCACGCCGTCGCCGTTTCGGCGGTGCCGGTCGGCGAGCGGGCTGTCGGGGCTGACCGCCCCCTCGAGGACGAACCGGACGGAGCCGGACTCGAGCACGAACGACTTGTGGTCGCGCTGACCGGTTTCCGGCCCCGCGTACGCGACCAGGGTCATGCCCCAGGTGGAGACGAAGTAGTGGGCGCTCTGGGTGGCGTTGCCGCAGACGAACACCACCGCGTCGATCCCGACCACCGGGAAGGGGTCGGCCGCGTCGTCGTGTTCGACCAGCCCGACGAGCCGGTGCAGATCGTTCGCGCGCAGGTGCGCGGCGCGCTCGCGAGGGGTCAACCGAATGTCCGCGATCGTCATGAATTCACTGTGACCTCGGCCCCCAGGCTGCGCAACGATGAGGATTGACGCTGCTCAATATGTACAGAATGCTGGAGCGCGACGGTGAATTGTTGGACAAAGTGACCAGGAGCGCACCGATGAGCATCGATCGCCTCGACGCCGACCTGCTGGAGCTCCTGCACGCCGAGCCGCGCGTGGGGGTGCTGGAGGCGTCCCGCCGGCTGGGCGTCGCCCGTGGCACCGTGCAGGCCCGCCTGACCCGCCTCGAACGCGAGGGCGTGATCGAGAGCCTGGCCCCGACCCTCAATGCCGAGGCCCTTGGCTTTCCTGTCACCGCGTTCGCGACCCTGGAGATCGTCCAGGGCAGGGGGCACCGCGCGGTCGTCGAGCACCTCGCCGCGATTCCCGAGGTGCTCGAGGCGCACACCACCACCGGCGCGGGCGACGTGCTGATCCGGGTGGTGGCGCGGACGCATTCGGACCTGCAGCGCGTGATCAACCAGATCGTGGACGGGCTGAACGTGCTGCGGTCGTCCACGGTGATCGCCCTGGAGAACCAGATCCCGCTTCGCCACCTGCCCCTGGTGCGGGCCGCGGTGCACTAACCGTCGAGTGTGCAGTTGCGGTCGCCCGCACTCGGGCGATGCCCCGGCAACTGCACACTCGACGGACGCCCCGGCCGCCACCGCTCGCTAAAATATGTAGACCGGTCTATATTGAGATTCATGAAAAAGGGCGAGGAGACCAGGCTGCGGATGATCACGGTCATGGCGGCCGCAGTCGAGGAGAAGGGCGTGGCCGCGACCGGCGTCACCGAGGTACTCGAACGAAGCGGGGCGCCGCGCGGCTCGCTCTACTTCCACTTCCCCGGCGGCAAGGACGAGCTGGTCGAGGCCGCGCTCCGGCAGAGCGCGGGCACCCTCGACGACCTGATGGCCGGCTCCCTCAGCGGCTCCCCCGCGGATGTCATCGCCCGGATCCTGGAGGCGCTCGCCGACCGGCAGGTGGCCTCCGACTTCACCAAGGGCTGCCCGATCGCGACGGTCGCCCTCGAGACGGCGGGCACCGACCCGCTCGGCGGGGTGTGCGCCGAGATCTACGCCGACTGGGAGGCCTCCCTCGCGGACCTCATCGGCGACGCCGCGCTGGCCACCGAGGTCTTCGCCCTCATGGAGGGCGCACTCCTGGTCGGCCGGGTCCGGCGGTCCCGCGAACCCATCGACGCCGCGGTCCGCGCGGTCCGGAAACTCCTGGCGCGGAGCCCGCGGAGCGACCCGAACACACTCGCGCGGAGCCTGCGCAGCGACCCGAACAAACTGGAGGACTCATGAGCACGCCCGACACCCTCGTCATCGGCTCCACCGGACTGATCGGCCGATGGCTGATCCCCGAACTCACCCGCCAGGGCAGACACGTCGCCGCCATGGTCAGGAACGCGGCCGAACGCGGCGACGAGCTCCGCGGCTGGGTGGCCGCCCACGGCGGGAACACCGAGCTGCTGACCATCGTCGACGGGGACCTGACCGCGCCGGGTCTCGGTCTGGACCCGTTGCCCACCGTGCGCGACGTCTACAACCTGGGCGGCCGGTTCGCCTTCGGGCTCACCGAGTCCGAGGCCCGCGCGGTCAACGTCGACGGGGCCGTGGCCGCGCTGCGCTGGGCGCAGGAACTGCCGCGGCTGCGACGGTTCGTGCACATCAGCGGGTACCGCGTGGCGGGCGCCACCGTGAACTCCACGCTCTACCGCGACAAGGGCGCCTACGAGGCCAGCAAGGTCGAGGCCGACCACGCAGTGCGCGATCACGCCGAGGCCAACGGCATCGCATACGCGATCGTCAACCCGTCGACGGTCATCGGCGACTCCGTGACCGGCGAGACCACGCAGTTCATCGGGCTGGCCGACATGGTCCGCGACCTCCGCCGCGGCAAGCTCCCTGTGATCCCCGGCGGCAAGGACGTCTGGGTCCCCGTGGTCACCGCGGACTACTTCGCCCGGTTCCTCGCCGCCGTACCCGAGCACGCGGAACCCGGTGCGGCGCTGTGGGTTCTCGACGAGGACACGCCGCTGCTGGGCGACCTGCTCCGCGACGTCGCGCAGACACTCGGCGTGCGACCCCCTCGATTCCACGTGCCGGTCGGGCTGATCCGGCGGCTGCCCGCGCGGCTGACCGGCGCGGATCCGGAGACGCTCGGCTTCCTCTCCGCCGACCGGTACCCGACCGAATCCGCACGGGCACTCGCCGAGCGGGCGGGACTGGCGGCGCCTCCCCTGCCGCAGGCCATCCGGGCCTGGGTCGGCTACCTGGTCGCGAGCGACTTCGGGAAGCGCATCCCGGCTCCGACGCAGGTTCGCTAGTCCACCAACCACTCCCGCCGGGTCAGCGGCATCCCGCTGACACCGGTGGCGTCGGCGCGGACCGCGAGGACCTGGTGGATGGTGATCCGGCCCCGCTCGAAGGACAGCGCGCTCGCCGCCAGGTACAGCAGCCAGGTCCGCGCCCGCGCCGCGCCGACCAGGCGCACCGCCTCGTCCCAGTCGCGGCGCAGGTTGTCGACCCACTGGCGCAGGGTGCGCGCGTAGTGCTCGCGCAGCGCCTCGGAGTCCCGAACCTCGAGACCTGCCCGCTCCAGCGCGCCCGCAACGTGACTGAGCGGCAACAGTTCCCCGTCCGGGAAGATGTAGCGGTCGACGAAGGTCGGCTTCGGGTGTTTCTCGGTGACCAGCGGCGCGACGGAGGCGATCGCGTGGTTGAGCAGGCGTCCGCCTGGCCGCAGCAGGCTCGTCAACCGGTTCGCGTACTCGTCCAGCCGGGAGTCGCCAACGTGCTCGGACATCCCGATGCTGGAGATCGCGTCGTACGGGCCGTCGTCCACGTCCCGGTAGTCCTGGAGCCGGATCTGCACCCGGTCGGACAGCCCCGCCTCCGCGACACGGGCGGTTGCGAGCTCGCACTGCTCCCTGCTGATCGTCACGCCGACCACGCTCACCCCGTGCTCGCGTGCGGCGTGGATGGCCATAGAGCCCCAGCCGCAGCCGACGTCGAGCAGGCGCATGCCCGGGGCCAGCTCGAGTTTGCGGCAGATCAGCTCCAGCTTCGCCCACTGCGCCTGCTCCAGGGTGCCGGAGTCGCGGTCGGTCCAGTAGGCGCAGGAATAGACCATGCTCGGGCCGAGAAACAGTCGGTAGAAGTCGTTTCCGACGTCGTAGTGATGCGAGACGACTGCGGCGTCGCGCGCCTTGCTGTGCTTGGACCCGCGCCGCCTGCCGATCTCCTCGGCGGGTGGAGCAGGCGGCGGCCCCACCGCACCGAGCCGCAGGAAGCTCGACACCACCCGCCGGATTCCGGCCCGGTCGAGCGTGCGCAAGTCACGGCGGGCGACCCGCTCGATCACCTCCGGACCATCGAGCAGCGCGAAGATGTCCCCGTCGATCTCCATGTCGCCCGCGACATAGGACCGGCCGAGCCCCAGTTCGTTGGGGGACCACAGGATTCGGCGCAGCGCCCTGCGGTTCCGGAAGGCGACCGTGACCTCGGCGTCCGCCGAGCCCGCGACGGACCCGTCCCAGCACCGCACCCGCACCGGGAGCTGGCCACCCGCGATCGTCTCGAATGCCGACAGCAGCCGCGCGGCAGCAGTTCTCGAGCCCGGTTCGGTACGCGTTGCACTCATCGAGCCTCCAATGAGGTGTGCACTCCGGTCCCGTTCACCCTAAAACGCCCGCCGAGTGTGCGCCTCCCGACACTCCCACTCGGCCGATGCCCCAGCAGATGCACACTCGGCGGCCACGGCTCAGCGGCGGCGGGCCAGCTGACCGCAGAGCCAGGCGGTGTAGGCGAACAGGCCGACCGAGCCGAGGACCCGGGTCCGGCGGTAGACGATCGCCAGTCCGAGCAGCAGCTCCGTCGCGCCGTTGCGGTAGGTCCACTGCCGCGTCTCGCGGGGGAAGGCCTTCGCGGTCAGCCCGTCGAAGGCGCGTGGTGCGGTGAAGTGCGCAGCACCGGTGCCCGCCAGGGCCACACCGAGCACCCGCGCGGGAATGCTGTCCGCGCTGCGGGCCCGGATGACGACCGGGTTCTTCGGCTCCCTTCCTGCCACCAGAGCCTGTGCTGCCCTGCGCTTTCTGCGACTCATCTGTCCTCCTGGGTGTGTGGATGGGGCTAGAGCAACTGGACGTTGGCGAGCTTCCACTCGCCGCCGTCGCGGACGAGGGAGAGCTGCATGCGGTTTCGGTCCACCCACGGTTCCTGCGAGTTGGAATTGGTGACGGTCTGGTCGAGGAACACGACCACCTCCGCACTGTCAGGGCCGGTCTCCGCGAGTCCGGCCGCGATGATCTCGGCCGACGAGGTGGCCTTGTACTGCACGATCATGTCCTTGAGGTTCGACGCCACCTGCGTGTACTGCCCGGCGAACTCGCCCACCGAGTTCCCCCGGACCACGGACAGGTTGTTGTCGAGGTTCTCGAAGCTGTACGTCGCCAGGTCGGTGGCGAATCGCCGACCCGCGTCGAGGGCCTCCGTCCTGGCCTGCTCCTGCTGGTGGTCCGCCCAGATCGTGTACGAACCCCAGCCGAGAAGGCCGAGCAGGACCACCCCGGCGGCGATCGCCGCCGGCGCGCGTCGGGTGAGGCGCCTGCCCTTTCCGAGTGTGCACCTGCCGGCGCATCGCCCGAGAGCGAGCGCCAGCAGGTGCACACTCGGCGATCAGCGCGGGGTCAGGCGGCAGGCAGATGCGGTTCCAGCGCCCGCATGATCGCCGCGCGGGGCTTGGCGCCGACCATCGTCGTGACCACGTCTCCGCCGATGAACAAGGCCATGGTCGGCATGCTCATCACCTGATACTCCCTGGCGATCCCGGGATTCTCGTCGACATCCAAGGCGATGACGGCGAGGCGACCGGCCTCCTCGTCGGCGATCTGCTCGAGGACCGGCGCGACCATCTTGCACGGCGGGCACCAGCTCGCGGTGAACTCGACGAGGACTGGCGTCTCGGACGAGAGCACGTCGGCGGCGAAGGCGGCATCGGTGGTGGTGGCCAGGGACATGGAGCACTCCTTTGTCTCGGTACTTGCTGAACTCGGTACGTGCTGACTCGGTACTTGCTGTCTCGATATCTGCTGCGGGGTCGAGCGTCGAACTCAGCGGTTGACCTGGGCGATGACTCGGTCGTGCACGTCCGCGTCCCCGCCGCATTCACACACCAGGCGCGCGGTCACCCGGCCGCCGCAGCCCGTGTGCCGGTAGACCACCTCGGGCACCCCGCCGTCGGCGAGGTGCTTCTCCCCCCAGTCGGAGAACGCGGCCAGCACCGGCAGCAGGTCCAGCCCCGCATCGGTGAGGACGTACTCCTGCCTGGCCCGGCTGCCCGGGACCCGGTAGTCCCTGGTGGCCAGCACGCCCGCGGCGATGAGCCGCTGCAGGCGGTCCGACAGCACCCCGCGCGGCGCGCCGGTGGCGGCCCGGAGCTCGTCGAAGCGGCGGAGGCCGAGCGCGACCTCGCGCACGATCAGCAGGGCCCACCGCTCGCCGACCACGGCGAGGGTTTCGGAGAGGGTGCACGTCACAGTGCTGAGTCTAGACCCAGGACTTAGCTATCTGCCAGGCCAGCGGCGATATAGTGGCGACTGATGTGATCCGCATCACATCACGGGGCCGAGGGGGCGGTCCGAAGCGCGACGCCGGGAGGAACGCCATGCCCTTCTACCGCCAGGTCGGCCAGGTGCCACCGAAGCGACACACGCAATTCCGCGCGCCCGGCGGCGACCTCTATCGCGAGGAACTCATGGGCGAGGAGGGCTTCTCCTCCGACTCCGCGCTGCTGTACCACCTCGGCACCCCCTCGGCGATCGTCGACTCGACGGCATGGGAACTCCCCGACCAGTCGCTGACGCCCAATCACCCCCTCCGGTCGCGGCACCTCAAGCTCCACGAGCTGGCGCGGAGCCCGGGGGACACCGACCCCGTGACCGGTCGACGGCTAGTGCTCGGCAACGACGACGTCCGGATCTCCTACGTCGCGGCGCAGCAGGATTCGCCCCTGTACCGGAACGCCGTCGGCGACGAGTGCGTCTTCGTCGAGTCCGGATCCGCCACCGTCGAGACCGTGTTCGGAGCGTTCGGCGCCCACCGCGGCGATTACGTCCTGCTCCCGCGCGGCACCACCCATCGGTGGCTGCCGAACCCCGGTGAACCGTTGTGCGCGTACGCGATCGAATCGAGCAGCCACATCGGGCCCGTCCACCGCTACCTGTCACGATTCGGACAGCTGCTCGAGCACTCACCCTATTGCGAACGCGACCTGCACGCACCGACCGAGCCGCTGCTGCGCGACGGCACCGACGTCGAGGTGCTGGTCAAGCACCGCGGCAACACCGGGCTGGTCGGCACCCGCCTGGTCTGCCCCACCCACCCGTTCGATGTGGTCGGGTGGGACGGCTGCCTCTACCCGTACACCTTCAACGTCGCCGATTTCGAACCGATCACCGGACGGGTGCACCAGCCCCCGCCCGCCCATCAGGTGTTCGAGGGAGCGGGGTTCGTGATCTGTAACTTCGTGCCGCGTAAGGTCGACTATCACCCGCTCGCCATCCCGGTGCCGTACTACCACTCCAACGTGGACTCCGACGAGGTCATGTTCTACGTCGACGGCGACTACGAGGCGCGCAAGGGCTCTGGCATCGGTCGCGGCTCGATCTCCTTGCACCCCGGGGGAATCGCGCACGGACCGCAGCCGGGGGCGGCCGAGGCCAGCATCGGCGCCGAGTATTTCGACGAGCTCGCCGTCATGGTCGACACGTTCCGGCCGCTCGCGCTGGGCGAGGGCGGGCTGGCGGTCGAGGATCCCTCGTATGCCTGGTCCTGGTCGGGTCGGGGGCCGTCGTCATGACCGCCCTACTCGCGCACCTGGTCGACGACGCAGGCCTGTTCGAACCCGCCGGGCTCGACATGGCGGCGGCGGTGACCCGCCACCGCCGCGACCTCGCGTCCGGTCAACCGATGCTCACGCACCGGTTCGTGTGCCCCGCGTCGCGGATCCCCGAGCTGCTCGGCCACCTCGATGCCGACGACCGGTTCGCGGTGCTGATCACCGCGGACGTGCCGGTACTCGCGGATGCCCTTGCGGCACTACACCACTCCCCCTGCACCGAGCTGGTGGGCATCGAGTCGAGGCTGATGGCGGGACACGGGGACCTGGCTGCGTTGATCGATGCCGCCGGGGGCGCGAAAGCGGCGGTGCCCTTGTTCGTGGAGCCAGCGACGTTCGCCGACACCGCCGGGGTGATCTCCGCGCTGGCCGAGCGCCGGGCCGGAGACGGGGCGCCGCTCGGGGTGAAGCTGCGCTGCGGCGGGACCGACGCCGAACTGTTCCCGACGCCGGCCGCGCTGGCCGTCGCGCTGGTCGCGGCCGCGGGCGCGGGGGTGCCCGCCAAGGCCACGGCCGGGCTGCACCACGCGATCCGGCAGATCGACCCGGCGACCGGCCTCACCCATCACGGGTTCCTCAACCTGGTGCTGGCCGCGGACGCCGCGCGATCCGGATCGGCCGCGGCGACCGCCGCGATGCTGGCCGACGAGGACCGGGACCGGCTGCGCGGGGTCGCCCGCGCGCTGCACGACCCGGTGCCTGCCCGGGCGGTGCTGACCTGTTTCGGGTCGTGCGACACCGAGACCCCGATGCTCGAGGCGGTCCGGCTCGGCCTCGCGCCCACCCGATCGGGCGGCGGCCCTGCCACTTTCGGACTGGGAGGGGCCCAGGAATGACCGACGGTGTTGTTTCGAGCGACCTGCAAGCAGTCGCAAGCGGGGCTGAACTCCCGTACGGCGTGTTCTCCACCGGCGCCCTGCACCGGCACATCGGCGTCGCGATCGACGACCAGGTGCTCGACCTCACCTCCGTCATCGACGAGGCCGCGCTGCGGTCGACCACCCTCAACGCCTTCCTCGCCCTCGGTCGCGCCCGCTGGGCGGAGGTACGCGCCGAGATCACCGCGCTGGTGACGGACCCGGCGAACCGGCAGCGGATCCGGCCGTATCTGCACCCGCTGTCCGAGGTGCAGATGCACCTGCCGTTCGACGTCGCCGATTATGTGGACTTCTACGCGTCCGAGCAGCACGCCACCAACCTGGGTCGGATGTTCCGTCCCGGCGAGCCGCCGCTACCGCCGAACTGGAAGCACCTGCCGATCGGCTATCACGGCCGCGCCGGCACGGTCGTACCGTCCGGCACCGCCATCGTGCGGCCGACCGGCCAGCGCAAGGCCCCGGACGAGTCGTCGCCAACCGACGGTCCGACCCGCAGGCTCGACATCGAGGTCGAGCTGGCTTTCGTGGTCGGTACCCCGAGCGATCTCGGAACTTGCATCCGGACAGCGGACTTCGCCGATCACGTCTTCGGCGTCGTCCTGCTCAACGACTGGTCCGCCCGCGACCTGCAGTCCTGGGAGTACGTGCCGCTCGGCCCCTTCCTCGGCAAGTCCTTCGCCACCTCGATCTCGCCGTGGGTGGTACCCCTGGCCGCGCTGGAGGCAGCCCGGCTGCCCATCGGGCCGCAGCACCCGGAGCCGCTCGAATACCTGCGCGACACCGAGAACTGGGGCCTGGACATCGATTTCGAGGTCCAGCTGAACGGGCAGGTCGTCTCCCGGCCCCGCTACCGCGGGATGTACTGGTCGCCCGCACAGATGTTGGCGCACCTGACCGCCAACGGCGCCCGCCTGCGCACCGGTGACCTGTTCGCCTCGGGGACCGTCTCCGGGCCCGGACGCGACCAGGTCGGGTCGCTGATCGAGCTGACCGACGCGGGCCGGGCACCGATCACCCTGGCCGACGGCAGCACCCGCGCCTTCCTCGAGGACGGCGACGTGGTGACCATCGCGGCCACCGCGCCCTCCCCCGCAGGCGGACGGTTCGGGCTCGGCGCGGTGACCGGGACGATCCTGCCCGCGGTGCCGCGCAGGAGGTGAACCGCTACCCGTCGCCCTCGACTCGTTGACCGACGGTGTGTTGCACCACCACGGCCGGATTCCAGGGGACGATCTCGTCCACCGAGGCTTGGAGGTCGTCGATCGGTGGTAGGTCGGCCGGGCTCGTGACATCGACGAGGACGGTGTCCGACTGGACCGTGACCGTGCCGACCTCGGCGGACGGGGTCCCGCTGAGCCACTGCTCCGTGGCATCGCGCACCTGGCTCGCCCAGAGACTCGAGAGCGAATTGAGCACCATCGGGACGGCCACGACGACGGACGCCGCGGCGATGGCGAGGTAGGCGCGAGTGCGCCGAACTGTCCCGGGGGTTTCGGCCGCATCACGCGCGTAGCCCGCGAGCATGAGGACCATCGTGCAGGCGGTGACGAGGGCCAGCATGTTCGACAGGAACAGCACCAGCGCCCCGGCGGCGAGGGACGGCGCCCCCGACCCGAGGCAGACCCCGACCACTCCCAGCGGCGGCACGAGCGAGATCGCGATCGCCACGCCGGGGAGCACGTCACCGACGTCGCGCCGGGCGATGGCGATCGATCCGGCGAACCCGGTCGCGATCGCGGCCAGCAGATCCATCAGGGTCGGCGAGGTCCGCCCGGTCACCTGCGAATTGGTCAGCACATTGGTGGGATTCGGGAGAAGCTGCGCGATCAACGCGCCGAGCGCGACGACGGCGATGGCACTGACGAGGACGTACAGCAGGCTCCGGCCCACCGCCCCGGCCCGCGCGGTGACGATGCCGAGCCCGATGCCCAGGATCGGCGTCGAGAGCGGGGCCACGATCATCGCTCCGATGACGGTGGCGGTGGAGTCGCTGATCACGCCTGCGACGGCGATCGTCGCGGACAGCAGCAACATCAGCCAGTAGGCCGACCGTTTCGCGGTGACATCGCCGACCTCGAGGTCCAGGCGATCGCCGAGCTCGTCGAGGGTGCGGCGTTGGTTGTCGGGTATCAGCGTGATCATCGTCGTCCTCGCGCATCGGCATCTCGACCCTGACCTGGCGAGGTCAGCATAGGACTGTGGGCACCCTCCGAGCGGCACCGTCGACCCGCGCGCCGGAACGCGCCGCGACGCCGGCGCACGGCGGCCATCGCTGCGCTACCGTCGGACTCATGGCCACCACAGCGGACCACCTGCGGACCACACTCGACGGGCAGTGGCGGGAGGTGCGCGAGAAGGTCCGGGTGGACCTGACCCGCGAGGAATTCGCCCCGCACTTCACCCCCGACCTCAAGGCCGCCAGGGCCACGGCGCTCGATCAGATGCGGATTCTCGCCGAATCCGGCTACGCGGCCAACGGCTTCGCGGCCGCGCACGGCGGTACCGGCGACGTCGGCGCCGCGGTGACGAGCATCGAGATGCTCGCCATGTCGGACCTCTCGCTGATGGTCAAGGCGGGCGTCCAGTGGGGTCTGTTCGGCGGCGCCATCGAGAACCTGGGCACCGCACGCCATCACGCGGCCTACGTCAAGCCGCTGATCGATCTCGACCTGCTCGGCTGCTTCGCGATGACCGAGACCGGCCACGGCAGCGACGTCCAGGCACTGGAGACCACCGCGACCTACGACCCGGCCACGCAGGAATTCGTGATCGACTCCCCCACACCGTCGTCCCGCAAGGACTACATCGGCGGTGCGGCCCAACACGCCCGGATGGCAGCGGTATTCGCCCAGTTGATCACCGCGGCACCGGGCGAGGAGGCGACGTCACGGGGCGTGCACTGCTTCGTGGTGCCGATCCGCGGCGAGGACGGCGCCGACCTGCCGGGGGTCACCACCTCCGACTGCGGCCACAAGGGCGGTCTGCCCGGGGTCGACAACGGCCGGATCGTCTTCGACCAGGTGCGGGTGCCGCGGGAGAACCTGCTCAACAAATACGCCGACGTGGCTGAGGACGGGACGTACTCCTCCCCGATCGAGAACCCGAACCGGCGCTTCTTCACCATGGTGGGCACCCTGATCCGCGGCCGCGTCACCGTCGGCGGGGCCGCGGGCGCCGCCGCCCGGGTGGCGCTGAGCATCGCGACCCGATACGCGTTGCAGCGCAGGCAGTTCGACAAGCCCAAGAATGATGACGAGGTCCTCATCATGGACTATCTGGTACACCAGCGCCGGCTGCTGCCGCTGATCGCGAAGTCCTACGCCCTGCACTTCGCGCAGAACCAGCTGGTGACCCGGCTGCACGACATCCAGACCGCGGACGAGGTGGACCCGCAGGAGCAGCGCGAGCTGGAGGCAAGGGCCGCCGGGCTCAAGGCCGCAAACACCTGGCACGCCACCCGCGCTATCCAGGAATGCCGCGAGGCCTGCGGCGGCGCCGGGTATCTCACCGAGAACCGGCTCGTCGCGCTCAAGGCCGACACCGACGTGTTCACCACCTTCGAGGGCGACAACCACGTGCTCACCCAGCTGGTCGCGAAGGAGCTGCTCACCGCGTATGCCGACGAGGTGCGCG
The DNA here is from genome assembly GCF_003050885.1 of Rhodococcus sp. OK611. Lineage (NCBI taxonomy): Bacteria > Bacillati > Actinomycetota > Actinomycetes > Mycobacteriales > Nocardiaceae > Rhodococcus > Rhodococcus sp. OK611. Next base: position 363,995 of record NZ_QAOZ01000002.1, on the reverse strand, counting down.
GCATGAGTCCCGTCGACTGGATGCGCTTCGCCGCCACCACCGTCTCCGACGTGGTCAAGAAGCGCACCGCGGCCCAGCAGATCATCCAGACCATCCTCGACACCCGGCAGGACAACGAGGAGGACGGCAGCCTGTTCAACCGGGGCACGCAGCTGAAGATGTTCGAGGATCGCGAGGAATACCTGCTGTCCACGGCGGCCCGGCGGCTGCAGGGCGCGCAGAAGCGCGAGGACGACCCGTTCGACGCCTTCAACTCCGTGCAGGACCATGTGCTGCGCGCGGCCGAGGCGCACATCGACCGGGTGGTGCTGGAGGCGTTCGTCGCGGGCATCGACTCGTGCGAGGACGAGGAGGCCGCCGACCTGCTCGGTGACCTGTGTGACCTGTACGCGCTCACGGTCATCGAGGACGACAAGGCCTGGTTCATGGAGCACCGGCACCTGTCCGTCGAGCGCGCGAAGGCGGTGACCCGCGGCGTCAACGAACGCTGTCGGACCCTGCGCCCGCACGCCCTGACCCTGATCGAGGGGTTCGCGGTGCCGGAGTCCACGCTCGGCGCGGCGATGCTGGGCGGCTGATCGGCGGCCCGCCCGCGGCGTCTCGTCACGGACACAGCGTCGTCACCTCGCCGCCGATCGATGCGGCCACGCAGCCCGGCTGCACCGCGCCGAGGTCGGCATCCTCGAAAGCGCGGTCGCCGAAGTTCGCCGTGACCTCGAGCGTTCCGTCGCCAAAGGTGGTGCGCTGCACCGTGCGATCCTCGGTCAGCCGGCGGAAGTCGGTCATCGGCTCGGTTCCGGCGGCCTCCTGGATGGTGGCGAAGAACTTCTGCATGGTCGCCATCCGCGGACCCTCCTCCGCGATGGTCTGTGCGTTCAGCGCGTAGTTCAACGGCGTGTTGTAGAGCATCGCGAGCAGCGCGCGGGTGGTCTGCTCGGACGGCAGCTTGTTGAAGGAGAGCTCCCACCGATCCGTGCTGACCACCGAATCGTGCAGCACCGTCTCGTACAGCGGCACACGGTACTTCGGGTCGAACATCCCGGTTCGCAGCTTCGCCGGCAACTCGACCGGCTTGAAGAAGGCCGCCGGTCCGTTCTTCCCCCAGTACGCACCCCACGTCGCCTTGTCCCGTTCCACCTTCCAGAGGTCGTTCAGCACCGGGGTGCTCGAGCCGTGGCTGAAAGCCACGACGCCGTTGGCCCACGACCCGACCGTCTCCGATCCCAGCACCAGGTCCTCGCCGATCACCCCCATGCGATCGAGGCGGTTCTGCCGGTCCCCGGACTGGGTCATCCGATGATCGGGGCTGTGGTCGTCGAACACCTCACCCGTCGCATCGACGTCGAGGAAATAGCTGTTCGCACCGTTGTCCACCTTTGCGGCGACCCGACTCGCCAACAGGTCCGGACGCGCAGCCAGCGCCTGCGAGCTCAGGTAGCAGCCCCTGCCGCCAAATCCGCCCACCCGCTCGCCGTTCTCGTCGACGACGCAGTCCCCCGGCCATACCCCGTCGGGCCATCGGGACGACGGATTGTCGACCTCGCCCGCCGGGTCCTGCGCGTTGCCGAAGGTGTCGTACGGGCCGACGAGATAGCCCGCGGCCGTTGCCGTCTCGACGGCCTCTCTGCTCATCGGCTGCTCGTCCGAGTCGTAGCCCAGCCACATTCTCGAGAGGCCGAGCTCCTCGAGCCTGCGCATCGACTCGGGGGTGCGGCCGTCGCCCCACAGGTAGGCGTGGAAGGCGCCGACGAGCTTCTCGGTGTCCGGGTTCTCGGCGATCTTCTCCTTCAGGGTGCGCAGGCCGCCCTGCTGCAGCAGCAGCGCGCGGTAGTCCTTCGCCGCTGCCACCGGCGATCCGTCGGTGACCGACAGTGCCACGGTGTACGTGCCGGTGCCCCTGGCCTCACTGAACTCGTGCACGGACGTGCCGCGCAGCCGGCCATCGACCGAGCTGAACCCGAGGGTGGTGCCGATGTCGGTCGGGACCAGGTAGCTCGCACCGAGCGCGCCTGCGCTGTATCCCCAGAACGGCATGGTCAGGTCCTGCAGCCGTTCGCCCTCCTCCCCGACCAGGCCGGTGTCGGGGTCGTTCCAGAAGACGTCGTCGACCGGGATGCTCAGCCCCTCACCCCGCGGCAACTGCAGGTCCCGCGCACCCGCGCCCGTCACCGGCCACGCCAGCTCCTGATCGCCGCCGCCGGTCATGTCGACGACGAGCCGACCGTCCCGCACGCTCGCCGTGACGTCGAGACCGCGTTCGGGATACGACCAGTGCGCGCGGTCGGCGTCCACCGAGATCTTCCCGGGTGCTCCCAGGTCCGTCGCAGCGGCGGCGGACAGCTCGACGGGGCCGCGAACGGTCAGGTCGTTCACGTCAACCCGCGCCTCACCGCCCGCAATCGGCACGATCACCGAGCTCCCGTCCACGCGTATCGCCGAATCAGACTGCCCTGCAGAACATCCCGTTGCCGCGAGCGCCAATGCCACGGCGCCCACCGTTGCCGTGGCGACAGCTCGAGTCGATTTCAGTGCTCTCATGATCAGCGAAAGTAGGCGCCGAACGTTAGAGAAAGATCAGAGCAGCCCGCCGAGCGGCAGACGGGCTCACCGGGAGGGTGGCAACCGCACCGCGAAGAGCGCACCGCCGTCGGATGCATTTGCCGCGGTGATCATCGCCCCGTGTGCTCGGGCGATCTGCTGCGCCATGGCGAGACCGAGCCCGGACCCCGCGGTGCCCCTCGAGCGCGCCGATCGGTAGAAGCGCTCGAAGACCAGACCCAGGTCCGCCTCGTCGATGCCGGGGCCGTGATCGCGCACCGTGAGGACGCCCTCCGCAAGGGCGATGTCGACCGCGCCGCCTGCCGCGCTGAACTTGGCCGCGTTGTCGACCAGGTTCGAGACGAGCTTCGCCAGCCGCGCGCGGGTTCCGTGCACGGTGTGCGCGCTGACCGAAACCCGGAAGTCGATCTCCGGCCAGTGCGCGCGGGCAGCCTCGACGACCTCCGCCACGACGTCGTCGAACGCCACGTCCTCGGCCGCGATATCCGGTTCGGATCCCTGTGCGAGGTCGACGATGTCGTCGATCAGCGTGCGCATGTCGGCGGTGCTGCGTGCCAGCGCCGCCCGCACCCTTGTCTGCTGCTCGTCGGTCAACCCGTCGCCTCTCGCCAGCAGTTCGGCGTTCGCGATGATCCCAGTCAACGGTGTCCTCAGCTCGTGCGAGGCGTCGGAGACGAGCTGACGCTGCGCGCGGAGAGCGTCGTCGAGGGCCCGCAGCATGGTGTTGATCGATTCGCCGAGCTGCGCCAGTTCGTCGGAGCCGTCCACGACGATCTCCCGACTCGGGTCGCGTTCCTTCGCGACCCACTGCGCCTCGCGGGAGAGTCGGGCGACCGGCCGGAGCGTGTAGCGCGCCACCGCGTAGCCGAGCGCAGCGCTGATCACGATGCCGACGCCGCACAGCAACGCAAGGAACCTGGCGATCCGGTCCAGCGCCCGGAATTGCTGATCGGCGCGGACGGCGACCAACAGCGCACCGCCGTCCAGCAGCGGGGTCACGTACATCCGACCGGGAAGGCCCACGAGATCGATGTTCGTCAGGAATGGATCCGACTCGCCTCTGATGACGGCGTCGACGCCCTCCGGTTCCGGCAGCACGACGGGCCGCTCGTCCACGGTCTCGAGCACCTCGAAGCACGCAGGCGAGGCGAGCGTCGCGCATTCGGTCCCATCGCCCAGGTCCTTGCCCGCGTGCAGTTGCAGCTGCAGCGCGGTCGCCTCCCGGATCAGTCCGAGATCCAGGCTCCGGTACACCTCGCGGGAGGAGATCCAGTAGGCCCCGGCCGCGCAGGCGAGCACCACCGCCGCCACGGCGAGCGACGTGACGATCGCCATGCGCGTCCGGATGGGCAGGCGGCCCCGCCTCACGGCGGCGCCAACCGATAGCCGAGGCCGCGGACGGTCTGGATGATGCGCGGCTCGCCGCCCGATTCCAGCTTCGTGCGGAGATAGCTGACGTAGACGGCCAGCGAATTGGACTGGGGTCCGAAGTCGTGCCCCCAGACCCGGTCGGTGATGACCTCCCGCGTCAGCGTCTGACCGGCATTGGCCAGCAGCAGCTCGAGCAGCGCGAACTCGGTCTGCGTGAATTCGATGCTCCGACCCGAACGGACACCGCGCCGGGTCTCCGGGTCGATCGTGAGGTCCCCGAATTCCACCGCCTCGGGGGGCGCCGCCCGGCGCAGCAGCGCCCGCACCCTGGCCGCCAGTTCATCGATGTCGAAGGGCTTCGGCAGGTAGTCGTCCGCGCCGGCGTCGAGCCCGGCGATCCTGTCGCCCACCTCGGAGCGGGCCGTCAGCACCAGGATCGGGATCCGATCGCCCTGCCCCCGCAGCAGCCGGCACACCGACAGCCCGTCGACACCCGGCATCATGACGTCGAGCACCATCGCCGCGAAGGTGTCCTGCGCGATCGCCGCCAGCGCCGCGCTCCCGTCGCCCACCGACCGCACCTCGTGTCCATCGAGTTCGAGCGCGGTCACGACGGCCTCCCGCACCGAGGGATCGTCGTCGACGACAAGGATCATCTCCCCATCGTGCCCGACGTCGGTCCGCCCCGGCCACGACTGTCGCCGGTCGACCTCAGAGGAGATGGTGGTCGCGCCTGCTCACCCGCCGGGTCCGCAACCAGTACTGCCACGAGAATCCCGGCCACACAGAGTGGTTGGTTCCGTTGGCGTCGACGTACCAGCTCGAGCACCCACCCGTGCTCCAGACCGCGGTGCCCAGGCGCGCGTGCAGGTCGTCGTGGAAGGCGGCCTGCGCGTCCGCGCGGACGTCGAGGGCGCTCACACGCTCGCGGTCGACCAGTTCCATCGCCCGCAGCGCGTACCGCACCTGTGACTCGATCATGAACACCACCGAGTTGTGCCCCAGCCCGGTGTTGGGCCCGGTGAGGAAGAACGCGTTGGGCAGGCCCGAGACCGAGATGCCCAGATGGGTTCGGATCCCGTCCCGCATCCACCGCTCCTGCAGGGTCACCCCGTCGCGGCCGGCGAGGGGTAGCCGGGCCAGCGAGCCGGCCACCCGGAAACCGGTCGCGTACACGATGACGTCCGCCGCGCGGGTCGTCCCGTCCGCGGTGACGATGCCGTCCGGCGTGATCTCGGCGATCCGGTCCGCGATCAGCTCCGTGCCCGGCCGGGCCACCGCCGGGAAGTAGTTGTCGGAGCGCAGTATTCGCTTGCAGCCGATCCGGTAGTCCGGGGTGAGCTTCGCCCGCAGAGCGGGGTCCGGGATCTGGCGGCGGAGGTGCCGCTCGGCCCGCCACTCCATCGGCCGGGTCAGGGCTGGGCGCCCGTTGAGGCCGATGGCAAGCAGTTCGGCGTTCCAGTAGGTCAGGCTCCTGACGAGTCCGCGGAGGACCGGTACCCGCCCGACCGCGCGCGTGAGCCGCCCGGCCTCCCGGCGCGGCAACACCCAGGGCGGCGTGCGCTGGTACAGCTGGACCGAGCCGGCCACGGCCGCGAGCTCGGGCACCATCTGGATCGCGCTCGCGCCGGTTCCGATGACCGCGACCCGCTTGCCGGTGAGGTCGACGCTGTGGTCCCATCGCGCCGAATGAAACGCGGGCCCACCGAAGGACGCGGCCCCCGGTGTCTTCGGCACCTTGGGCAGATGGAGGGCTCCGGTGCCGACCACCAGGTACTGCGCCACGAACTCCAGGCCGGTGGTGGTGAACAGGTGCCACCGCCCGTCGACCTCGTCCCAATGACCGCGCTCGACCTCGACGCCGAACTCGATCTTGTCCCGGAGGCCGTACTTGACGCTCACCTTGCGGAGGTAGCGGAGGATCTCCGGCTGCGATGCCCGGACTCCGCCCCACGCCTGCTGTTCGAAGGAATACGAGTAAAGGGCGGACGGCACGTCGCACTCGCAGCCGGGGTACGTGTTCTCCCGCCAGGTGCCGCCGACGTCCTCGGCCTTCTCGAGCACGATGAAGTCGTCATGACCCGCTCGGGTCAGGCCTGCCGCCATGCCGAGCCCGGCGAAGCCCGCCCCGATGACCACCACCCGGGTGTGCCGAACCTCTCCACGACCTGTCACTGCCTGCTTCACCGATCTCCCTGCCCTCACGTCAACTTGAACAGTGTTCAAGTTGACGTGAGGTCAGCGCAAATCGGCAGGGCTGGGTGTCAGCGGAATCTCCGCAACCGCAGACTGTTCCCCACCACGAACACCGAGGACAGCGCCATCGCCGCGCCCGCGATCATCGGGTTCAGCAGGCCGAGCGCGGCCAGCGGGATGGCCGCGACGTTGTAGGCGAACGCCCAGAACAGGTTCGCCCTGATGGTGCCGAGCGTGGCCCGCGAGAGCCGGATCGCCTGCGGCACCGAGCGCAGGTCGCCGCGCACCAGGGTCAGATCGCCCGCCTCGATCGCGGCGTCCGTCCCGGTTCCCATCGCCAGCCCGACGTCCGCGGTGGCGAGCGCCGCCGCGTCGTTCACGCCGTCGCCGACCATGGCGACGACGGCGCCGTGGCGCTGCAGGCCCGCCACATGCGCGACCTTGTCGGCGGGCAGGACCTCCGCGATCACCCGGTCGATGCCGACGCTCCGCGCCACCGCGTGCCCGACCTCGGCACGATCGCCGGTCAACAACACGGGGGTCATGCCGAGCGCCACGATCTGCGCGACCGCCTCCGCGCTGGTGGGCTTGACGGCGTCGGCGACCGTGATGGCGCCGCGAATCGCGCCGTCCCAGGCCACCGCGACGGTGGTACGCCCGGCCGCGAACGCCGACCGCAGCTCCGCGGGGATCGGGCCGTCCGGCCGCCCGACACTGACCCGGACCCCGTCGACCAGTCCGACGACGCCGATCCCGGGGCGGTTCTCGAACTCCGTCACCGACGGCGCCGGGCCGCCCGCGACGGCGATCGACCGGGCCACCGGATGTTCCGACGCGCCCTCCACCGCGGCCGCAAGCGCCAGCACTCGATCGGGGCTCTCGCCGTGCGCCGCGACCACCTCGTCGAGCGTCATCCGGCCCGTGGTGACGGTGCCGGTCTTGTCCAGCACGACGGTGTCGATCCGCTTGGTCTGCTCGAGCACCTCGGGCCCCCTGATCAGGATTCCGAGCTGGGCGCCGCGACCTGTGCCAACCAGAAGCGCCGTGGGCGTGGCCAATCCGAGCGCACAGGGGCAGGCCACGATGAGCACCGCGACCGCGGCGGTGAAGGCCTCCGTCGCTGCGTGCCCGGTGACCAGCCAGCCCGTCAGTGTCGCCGCCGCGATGACCAGCACCACCGGGACGAACACCGCAGACACCCGGTCCGCGAGCCGCGCCACCGCGGCCTTGCCGTTCTGCGCCTCGGTGACGAGCGCGGCGATGTGGGCCAGCTGGGTGTCGGCGCCGACCCTCTCGGCTCGCACCACGAGCCGCCCGTTGGTGTTCACGGTGCCGCCGACGACGGCGTCACCGCCGGACACCTCGATCGGCACCGACTCACCGGTGACCATCGACGCGTCCACGGCCGCGGCGCCCTCGAGCACCCGCCCATCGGTGGCGATCTTCTCCCCCGGCCGCACCACGAACCGGTCCCCGACCCGCAACTCGCCCACCGGGATTCGTCGCTCGGCGTCGGCTCGCAGCACCGCCACGTCCTTGGCACCGACCTCGATCAGCGCCCGCAGCGCGGCGCCGGCGCGGCGCTTGGCCCGTGACTCCGCGCACCTGCCCGCGAGCAGGAAGACGGTGACCGCGGCGGAGACCTCGAGATAGATCTGTCCCGACGGATCGTGCGCGCCCAACCGCAGCGCGAACTCGTGGGTCATCCCGATATGCCCAGCGGTGCCGAACACCAACGCCCACACCGACCATCCGTATGCGGCGAGGGTGCCGATTGAGACGAGCGTGTCCATCGTCGAGCTGCCGTGACGGGCGTTCGTCAGCGCCGCCCGGTGGAACGGGTAACCGCCCCAGAACACCACAAGGGTGGTCAGCGCCAGCGCCACCCATTGCCAGTAGTCGAACTGAAGCGCCGGGATCATCGAGAGCGCGACGACCGGGACCGCGGCCACCGCCGAGATCGCCAGGCGCCTGCCGAGGTGATCCGGCGGCGGTTCCGCGGGCCCGGCAGCGGCGGGGCCCGCGGGGACCGACACGGCCGCGGAGTAGCCCGCAGACTCGACCGCGGACACCAGTTCGGCGGGCTGCACGCCCGCCGGATAGCGAACGTGGGCCCGCTCGGTGGCGAAATTGACGGTGGCGCGGACGCCGTCGATCTTCGCCAGCTTGCGCTCGATCCGGTTCGCGCAGGAGGCGCACGTCATCCCGCCGAGATCGAGGTCGAGCTCGCGCTCCGCGACGTCGACGGTGTCCAGCGCGTCACGACCCGCGGCGGCGGTCATGACGCCAGCTCGTAGCCCGCCTCTTCGACCGCCTCGGCGACGGCCCGCGGGTCGAGCTCGGACTCACTGGTCACGTGGACCTCCCCGCTGGCCAGGTCCACGAGCACCTCGGTGACACCGGCAATGGCGCCGACCTCCTCGGTGACCGAGGCGACGCAATGCCCGCAGGTCATGCCCATGACGGTGTATGTGCTCTGCATCAGAATTTCTCCTACGAGCGGACGAGACGGGCGATCGCGTCCGAGGCCTCTTTGACCTTGGCGTCGGCCTCCGGGCCGCCCTTCTTGGCCGCCTCGACGACGCAGCCCGCGAGGTGCGCGTCCATCAGTTTCAGCGAGACCGACTGCAGTGCCTTCGTCGCCGCGGACACCTGGGTCAGGATGTCGATGCAGTAGCGGTCGTCGTCGACCATGCGCGAGATGCCCGCGACCTGTCCCTCGATGCGGCGAAGCCGCTTGAGGAGGTCGTCCTTCTCCGGGGAGTATCCGTTCATGCCCCTACCATACCCCCCGTGGGTACTAGCCGCCAGGGCGGGCCGCTGTTCGACCGGTCACTGCGGACCGCCGCGGTGCCGCCTCCTGACCACGTCGATCACCAACAAGCCGGCCACGATCACCAGCGCGGTCGCCGCCCCGATCCAGGTGCCCGAGTAGTGCGTGCCGGTGAACGCGGGCGCGCCGTCCATCGCGGGCGCGAAGTCCGAGGTCTGCACGCCCCTGCACCAGCACCAGACCGCGGCCGCGGTAGCGAGCACCGCCAGGACCAGCTCCAGGATCCGCGTCATCCGTTCGCTCACCGCTCACCGTCCTCCGCCTCGTCCGCCACCAGCCGCTCCAATTCGGTCCGCAACCCGTCACCGTCCCGCGCCCACGCCCGCACCACCGAACCGTCCCGCAGCCGCAGGCCGATCGCGGTACGGCGTCGCGGCACCCCGGACAGCTCCCCGAGCGACGGGGCGCTCTCCCACGGCTCCAGATCCTCGGCGAACGGATCCGCCTCGGGCAGGACCTGGGCGATATCGGCCACCCCGAGGGTCTCGGCGCCGTTGCGCAACACCGCCGGGGTGAGCAGCACGCTCGCGTGCCGCCGCGCCGCCACCACCTGAAGGGCGACCAGTCCCGCGAGCAGCACCGAGAACAGCGCCAACCCGAGCCAGTGCACACCCGAACCGATGATCGCGTCCGCGACGAGCACGACCAGGCACAGCGCGGGGCCGAGCGCGACCAGCCACCACCGTCCGCCCGGTTCCTCGAACAGGATCCGCTCGGCCGCGTCACTCACCGGCAAACCACTCCGCCGAGGACCTCAGGTAGACGAGCACGCTGGCCACCAGCGCGAGCAGCGAGACCAGCAGCGTCGGCACCTGACCCAGACCGGTCGCCAGCAGCCCGAGCTGCAGCACGAAGAACACCGCCGACAGCGCGACGACCGCCCGCCGAAAACGCGGATCCCCCGCCCTCGTCGGCCCCGCCATCAGCCCGACGCCGAGCCCGGTGAGTAGCGAGACGGCGCCGGAGCCACGCAGCAGCACGATGAACTCGTCCACGCTGTCGGGGTTTGCACCGTGCTCCACCAGCTGCTCACGTATCGCGGTGCCGGGCGACGTCAGGGCCAACAACCCGAAGAGCACCAGCAGCGCCGCACAGACCAGCCACAGCCCGTACGCGACATCGACAGGGCGAGGACGGGCCCGCGCGTCACCCATGACGGCTACTGCGCCTTCGGTCCGGGCACGAAGTACCGGTTCGACTCGCTCCGATGCATCAGGATCACCGCACCGACGGACAGCACCGCCTGCAGGATCCCCGCCCCGCCCGCGACCATCCCGGCCACGCCGCCACCGGCGCCGAGCCCGAACAGCGCGGGGATCGCGAAGAAGACCATCGTCACACCGATCATGGTGACCAGCATCCGGGCCCAGTTCCTGCCGCTGCGCATCTTGAACACGAACAGCAGGTACAGGCCGGTCAGCGCCAGCCCGAGCAGCGCGGTGACGCCGAGCCCGACCAGCAGCAGACCCTCGGCCGCCGAGGTGCTGATCTCCACCGTCGGATCCTGGGCGTGCACGTCCTTGATCAGCTGATCGGCAAAGGTCTTCCGATCCGCGGCCACCATCGCCAGGGTGGCGAACAGGTTCACCACACCGAGAGCGGCGACCCCGCACAGCAACTGGAAGGCGGTACCCACGTCGACGGGCGCCGCGGGTCGCTGGTCCTGCGCGGCGGGGCCGGTCGGGGGCGCTGGCGGCAATGGGGCGGTCATGACACCACCGTAACCATCACAACCGGGCTGCGAACTCGGCGGCCCAGTAGGTCAGCACGATGTCCGCACCCGCGCGGCGGATGCCGAGCAGCGACTCCAGCACGGCGGCGTCGCGGTCGATCCAGCCGTTCTGCGCGGCGGCGGTGATCATCGAGTACTCACCCGAGATCTGGTAGGCCGCAACGGGAACCGTGGACATGTCGGCGACCTCCCGCAGCACGTCGAGGTACGACATGGCCGGCTTCACCATCACCATGTCCGCGCCCTCGTCCAGGTCCAGGTCGACCTCGCGCAGCGACTCGCGCCGGTTGGCGGCGTCCTGCTGGTAGGTGCGGCGATCCCCGGACAGCGACGACCCGACGGCCTCGCGGAAGGGGCCGTAGAAGGCGGACGCGTACTTGGCGGAGTACGCCAGGATGCCCGTCTCCTGATGGCCCGCGTCGTCGAGACCCTCGCGGATCGCGGCGATCTGTCCGTCCATCATTCCGCTTGGCCCGAGCAGGTGCGCCCCGGACTCGGCCTGCGCAACCGCCATGTCGACGTAGCGGGTCAGTGTCGCGTCGTTGTCGACCCGACCGTCCGCCGCGAGCACCCCGCAGTGGCCGTGATCGGTGAACTCGTCGAGGCAGGTGTCCGCCATGATCACGGTGGAGTCGCCGAGCTCGGCGCGGAGCACGCGCAGGGCCCGGTTCAGGATGCCGTCGGGATCGGTCGCACCCGAACCGTTGGCGTCCTTGTCCTCGGTCCTGGGGACGCCGAAGAGCATCAGCCCGCCGACACCCGCCTCGACCGCCTCGGCGGCGGCGCGGGTCAGTGAGTCGAGGGTGTGCTGGAAGACGCCGGGCATCGAACTGATCTCGCGCGGCTCGCCGATGCCGTCCGCGACGAACATCGGCAGCACCAGATGCCGTGGTTCCAGCGAGGTCTCGGCGACAAGGCGACGCAGCGCCGGGGTGGTGCGCAGGCGTCGGGGACGTTCGGCGGGAAAGATGGATGCCCTCCTTCGTCGGGCCTGTGAGTCCTTCTGGCCCGCATGGGGGCCAAAAGGACTCACGGGCGCGTCAGCGCCTAGCGCCTACGGGACTTCTTGCGCGGGGGCGGCAGCGCACCCTCGGCACGCAGCCGGGCGGCGTGCTCGGCGAGCGCCTCCACCAGGGGGCCGACCTGAGCGGTCTCGGGCTGCACGTCGACCCGGAGGCCGAACTCGATCGCGGTCTCCGCGGTCTTCGGCCCGATGCACGCCACCAGCGTGCGGGCGTGCGGCTTGCCGGCGATGCCGACCAGGTTGCGCACGGTCGAGGACGAGGTGAAGCAGACCGCGTCGAACCCACCGGTCTTGATCATCTCGCGGGTCTCGGCCGGCGGCGGCGCCGCCCGGACGGTGCGGTAGGCCGTGACGTCGTCGATCTCCCAGCCGCGCTGGCGTAGGCCCTCGGCCAGGGTCTCGGTGGCGATGTCGGCGCGGGGCAGCAGCACCCGGTTGACCGGATCGAAGACGTCGTCGTACGGCGCGAACTCGGCCAGCAGACCCTCGCTGGACTGCTCACCGGACGGCACCAACTCGGGGTTGATACCGAACGAGCGCACCTTGTCCGCGGTGGCCTCGCCGACGCAGGCGATCTTGACGCCGGAGAACGCGCGGGCGTCGAGCCCGAACTCCTCGAACTTCTCCCAGACCGCGCGCACCGCGTTGGTGGAGGTGAAGACCACCCACTGGTAGCGGCCGTCGACCAGGCCCTTGACCGAGCGCTCCATCTGCGCGGGGCTGCGCGGCGGCTCGACCGCGATCGTGGGCACCTCGATGGGGATGGCGCCGTGCGTGACGAGGCGATCGCTCATCTCGCTGGCCTGCTCCTTGGTGCGCGGCACCAGGACGGTCCAGCCGTACAGGGCGCGCGACTCCCACCAGGACATCTTGCTGCGCTGGCTGACCACCTTGCCGACGGTCACGATCAGCGAACCGACCAGCTCGGAGCCGGCCTCGTTCAGCGTCGCGAGGGTGGCCTCGACGGTGCGCTGCTGGCAGGTGGTGCCTCGGACGGTGATCGCGGCGGGCGTCTGCGGGGCCAGGCCGTTCTCGACCAGCTCGCTCGCGGTCTCCGCGAGGTGGCCCGCGGTGGCGTGCAGCACCAGCGGTCCCGGCGCCGCGGCCAGCGCGGCCCAGTCGACCTCGCCGCGGACGTCGACCTCGGTGTGACCGGAGCCCAGCGGCATGCCCGCGTAGCTCGGCACCGCGGATCCGGCGGGCAGGCCCGGCAGGATCTCGAACTGCACCTGGGTCCGCGCCACCGCGGTGACCTCGGCGATCACCGAATCGGTTGTGAGCGGGTCGCCGGAGACCAGACGGACCACGTCGTGCCCGTTCTTGGCCTCGGCCACCAGGGTCTTGGCGACCTCGGCCGGCTCGCCGAGCGCGGGGCGCACCTCGAACGGCGGGTTCTCGGGGTCGATCTCCTCACCCTTGACCAGCAGTCCGGTGCCGACCAGCGCGGTCACGCCCTTGTCGACGTCGGGATCCGTGAACGCCAGGGTGGCGGCCGCGAGGACGTCGCGCGCCCGGACGGTGAGCAACGCCGGGTCGCCCGGGCCGGCGCCCACGAACAGGATCCGTCCGGGGGTGTTCTTGCGGACTCGGCTCATCGGTTGTTCTCCAGTGCGTTCATGTGTCTAGCAATGTCAGGGACATGGGAATGGGCGCGCGGTTTCGAGGAGCGCGCCGACGGCAATGGCTCACTCATCGGTCGGTCCGCCCTCCGGATCGCTTTCGGTCGCCTTGCCCATCAGGGCGCGGGCGCCCAGGTCGAGCAGTTCGCGGGCCACCTCGCGACCGAGTTCCTCGGCGCGATCCGGCGGTCCGACGGTCGAGGCCCTGATCGAATCGGAGCCGTCCAGCGCGGCCGCACAGCCGCGCACCGACAGCTCGTCGAACACCCGGCCGTCGTCGTCGATGGACTCCACGATCTCCGCGATCGCGCCGACCGGGGCCGTGCATCCGGCCTCGAGCTCGGCCAGCAGCGCGCGCTCTGCCGTGACGGCGGCGCGGGCGCTCGCGTCGTCCAGCTCGGCGAGGATGGCGATCAGCGCGGTGTCACCCGCGCGGCATTCGACGGCCAGCGCGCCCTGCGCTGGGGCGGGCAGCATCTGCACCGGCTCCAGCGACTCGGTGATCACGTCGAGCCTGCCGATCCGCGAGAGCCCCGCCCGCGCGACGACGACCGCGTCGAGCTCGCCGTTGGCGACCTTGCCGATCCTGGTGTCGAGGTTGCCGCGCAACGGCTGGATGTCCAGGCCGAGGCCGAGGGCCCGCAGCTGGGCGATGCGCCGCGGCGCGGAGGTTCCGATCCGGGAGCCGGCAGGCAGCTCACCGAGCACCATCCCGTCGCGCGCCACCAGCGCATCGCGCGGATCCTCGCGTTCTGGCACGGCGGCGATGACCACGCGCTCGTCGGGCGCGGTTGGCAGGTCCTTGAAGGAGTGCACGGCGATGTCGACGTGCCCGGCGGCGAGCTCCTCGCGCAGCGCGGCGGTGAACACGCCGACGCCGATCTTCTCGACCGGTCCGGAGAACTGGTCGCCCGCGGTCTTGACGATCACCAGCTCGGCGGGGTGGCCCGCGGCGATCAGCGCGTCCCGGACGGTGCCGGCCTGAGTGGTGGCCAGCAGGCTGCCCCTCGTGCCGATGCGCAGAGTGGCCGCGGGGGCCTGCTCCGCGGTGGTGTCCCTGGTGGATGCGGCGGTTGCACTCATGACTGCATCCCCTTCCATACGTCCATCGCCTCGGCCTCGTGGCCTGCCGTGAAATCGTCCGCGAGCTCGACCGCGCGCATCTCCATCGGCGTCGCGACGGCCTCGGCTGACCCGGGGCTCAGCTCGAACAGTTCGCGCAGCGCGGCCGCGTAGGAGTCGCCGCCTGGGGCGCTGGCCAGCTGCTTGACCCGGACGGTCGGCGCGTGCAGCAGCTTGTCGACGACGCGGCGCACGGTGCGCGCGACCTCGTCGCGTTGCGGATCCTCGAGCCCGGGCAGGCGCGAGTCCAGCCGCAGCAGCTCGGCCTCCACCACGTCGGCGGCGCGTTGACGGAGGGCGGTCACGGTCGGGGTGACCTCGGCCAGACGCTGTCCGGCCAGGTAGGTGGCCAGCTCGCCTGCGACGATCTCGCGGGCCGCCTCGGTGTCCGCGGCGGCCGCGCCAGCCGCCGGATCGCGCTGCAGGGCCGCCATGTCGAAGATGCTCACGCCGGGCAGTCCGGCGATCGCGGGCTCCACGTCGCGGGGCAGCCCCAGGTCGCAGATCACCAGCGGTCGCTGCGCGGAGTCCCGCTTCGCCAGCGCGAGGTGCGCGTCGGCGAGGGTGACCACCGCACCGACCGCGCCGGTACAGGTCACCATCACGTCCGCCTCGGCCAGCGCGGACGGCAGGTCGGCCAGGTCGACGGTCGTGCCGTCCACCCCGGCGGCCCGCACGGTCTCGGCGAGGCGCTCGGCCCGCTCCCTGGTGCGGTTGGCGACGATGACGCGGCCGATCCCGGCCCGCGTCAGGTGCGCGACGGACAGGCCGCCCATCGAGCCCGCGCCAACCACGACGGCGGTACGCCCGGCGAGCCCGTCACCGAGCAGGTCCGAGGCGCGGTCGAGGGCGACCGACACCACCGAGGCGCCCGCGCGGTCGATCCCGGTCTCGGAGTGCACCCGCTTGCCGACCCGCAGCGCCTGCTGAGCCAGCTCGTGCAGCACCCGGCCCGCGGCCTGCTGGTTGTCGGAGATCGCGTAGGCGGTCCGGATCTGGCCGAGGATCTGCTGCTCGCCGACGACCATCGAGTCGAGGCCGCTGGCCACCGCGAACAGGTGCTCGGCCGCCGCCTCGCTGTAGCGCACGTATGCGTGCTTGGTCAGGTCCGGCAGCTCCATGCCGGAGTGCCCGGCGAGCAACTCGCCCACGTCGGAGAGCGCGCCGTGGAAGGCGTCCACCACCGCATAGATCTCCACCCGGTTGCAGGAGGAGACGATCATGACCTCGGAGACATGGTCCGAGCTCATCATCTTGTCGATCAGCTTCGGCCGATCGGTGTCGCCGATGGCGACCCGCTCGAGGACGGAGACGGGAGCGCTGCGATGCGAGATCCCGACCAGGAGAACACTCACGGTGCCATCACCGATCCATTCGTTGTCGAACCCGAGCCTGACGAAGCCGAGCGTGCCGTGCGGAGCCCCACCGCCGCCGAGGCCGCAGCGGGCTCGGTTTCAGCGTTGCGGGCGCTGTGGAAGGACAGCACCTGCATCTCCACGGCGAGATCCACTCGGCGGATCTCGACGTGTTTCGGGACATCGAGCGGCGAGGCCGCAAAGCTCAGGATGCAGCGCACACCGGCATTCACCAGCAGGTCGCACACCTCCTGGGCAGATTCGTCCGGGGTCGCGATGACCCCGATGGTGGCGTCCAGCTCGCGGCACGCGGCCTCGAGCTCGGCGACGTCGCGAACGGTCAGCGCGTCGACGGTACTGCCGATCCGGTCGGGATTTCGGTCGAACAGGCCGACCATCGTGAATCCGCGACGGCCGAACCCGCCGTAACGGGCCAGGGCCTGCCCCAGGCTGCCGACGCCGACCAGCACCACCTGGTGGCCGCGGTCCAGTCCGAGCGCGGCCTCGATCCGGGCGCGCAGCTTGGTGACGTCGTATCCGACGCCGCGGACCCCGTTCGGGCCGAGGAAGGAGAGGTCCTTGCGCAGTTTCGCGGAGCCGACTCCGGCCGCGGTCGCGAGTTCCTCGCTGGAGACGATGAGCGTGCCGTCGTCGGCCATCACACCGAGCACCCGCAGATAGGTGGCGAGCCGGGTGACGGTGGCCTGCGGCAGGTCCCGCACCGTTGTGTCCGCGCGGGCGACGTCGGTTCCGGAACGAGACGCGTTCTCAGCCCCTGCGACGCCACGGGCAGAGAACCCATGCGGCTGGTGCTGTTCGGTCACGTTGGTGGCTCCTCGTCCGGCCATGCACATGGCCGGTTCTCACGCTGATCCGGGGGGACTGTTCACACCACGGTAACTGCTTGTGAACCCATGCACAAAGTCGCCGGATTCCGGATTCACCCGCTGCGACCTGCGCGGCGTCCGGATGCGAGGGGTGTCAGGTCGGCCTCAGATTGTCAAATCCGATCGCAGCCGAGGCTCGTCGACCTCCCAGTAACTGTGCTCACGGCCGTCGAGCAGGACGACCGGCAGCCGGTCGCCGTACTCGGCGCGCAGCTCGGGATCGGTCGCCGCGGCCACGTCGACGTCGACCGATTCGAGTTCGAGGCCGAATTCCCCACACAACCGCAGCAGCTGAGTGCGCGCTACGTCACAGGAGCCGCAGCCGGCCCGGGTCAGCAGGGTGATGGTGTGTGCGGGGTCGGTCATGGCTCCACTGTGCCACCGCCACCTGCGCCTTCCGCGGGCCGCCCGCGGAGACGCAAGTCACAGCGGCCACGCGGGCGGCGATCCACCCGGTGCGCCCCCGAGGCTGGGGATAGGGTGGGCCGCAGTTGGACGAACACAGGAGGTATGAGTGCCTGGTCGATCTGGTCCGACCGGCTCGGGAGTGGGCGCCGGCTGGCTCGACGCCAAGCGTCCCCGCCGACGCGGCAGGAACCCCTTGGGGCCCAGCGACGCCCAGCTGCGGGCCAGTCTCGCAGGTGAGGCCAGCGCGGACGCCGCCATCGCCTTGCACGAGGCGGCGACGAGCGAGGCCGAGGCGGGCGGCGAACTCGGTGCCCGAGGGACCGAGGGCGGCGTGCCGCTCGACCTGACCGCGGCGGCGTTCTTCGACGTGGACAACACCATGGTCCAGGGCGCCTCGATCATCCACTTCGCCCGCGGCCTCGCCGCCCGCAAGTACATCTCGCTCGCCGACATGGCCAGGTTCGGCTGGCAGCAGCTCAAGTTCCGGGTGACCGGCAAGGAGAACAGCGACGACGTCGCCAGCGGCAAGGAACGGGCGCTGGCCTTCATCGCGGGCCGCGAGACCGCGGAGTTCTCCCGCCTCGGCGAGGAGATCTACGACGAGCTGATCGCCGACAAGATCTGGCCGGGCACCAGGGCGCTGGCGCAGATGCACCTCGACGCCGGTCAGCAGGTGTGGCTGGTGACCGCGACCCCGGTGGAACTGGCCCAGGTCATCGCGAAGCGGCTGGGGCTGACGGGCGCGCTGGGAACCGTCGTCGAGAGCGAGGACGGCAAGTTCACCGGCCGACTGGTCGGCGACATCCTGCACGGCGCGGGCAAGGCACACGCGGTCCGGACCCTGGCCGTGCGCGAGGGCCTGAACCTCAAGCGCTGCACGGCGTACTCGGACAGCCACAACGACGTGCCGATGCTCTCGCTCGTCGGCACCGCCGTGGCCATCAACCCGGACGCCGACCTCAAGGAGGTCGCGCGCAACCGCGGGTGGGAGATCCGCGACTACCGCACCGGACGGAAGGCCGCGAAGATCGGCGTCCCGACCGCGCTCGCGCTCGGCGCGGTCGGCGGCGCGCTGGCCGCCGTGATCAGCCGCCGCAAGCACTGACGCAACCGTGCGCGAGTCGTACCCCGGCCGGGGTACGACTCGCGCACGGGCGGCGGAGCCGCTACTCCCTCGACAGCATCGCCGCGGCCGTGTGCTCGAGGTCGATGTAGGCCTCGCCGCTGACGTCCACGACCACCCGGTTCAGCGCGCCGCCGGTGAAGGCCCACGGGGCTTCGCCCGGGTAATCGTCGGTGACCGGTTCGCCGACGTCACGGCCGATGGTGAGCCCGGTGCCGCCCAGGCCGAACACGCCCGGCTGGGTCCGGATCCGGCCCTCCCCGACCTGGTGATCTCCGTAATAAAGGCGGAGCAGTCCTCGCGCGGTGCCCGGCGGGTCCTCGCCGTCCTTGTCGAACGAGGCGCCGAGGATCATCCGGTCGCCGGTGGGCAGCTCCTCGGTTGCGCTGATCCGCTGCTGCTCGCTGCCGAGGAAGTTGTAGACGTAGTGCAGCCGGTTGTCCCGGACGTACAGCGCGTGCCCGCCGAAGCGGCCGCCCTGCGCGAACAGCACCCCGGATACGCCGGGGGACGGCAGGCCGACGAGCGCCCCCAGCGAGTACGAGCGGTTGCGCACGGCCACCGCCACCGACTCGGGCACGGCGGCGCCGCCGGGCCGGTACACATACCGGGTGCGGAGCGGGGCAGGCCGCGGGCGCGGCGTCATGAGGATCTCGACCGGATAGCGGTCGTCGAGCGGCAGCGCCCCGTTGGCGCCCGCCTCGTGGAACCACAGCCCGACCAGTTCCGCGAGCCTGCCCGGCTCGGCGTCGGCGAGGTCGTGCAGCTCGGTGCGATCGACGTCGGTGTTGTAGAGCTCCCAGGTGTCGTCCTGGAAACGACCCCAACCGCTGATCGCCGGATGGGTGGTGACGGCCTTCCAGCCGTCGTGCCAGATGCCGCGGGTGCCGAGCATCGAATAGAACTGGGTGTGCCGAGCGCTGGGGATGCCTGCGGTGTCGAAGCTGTAGCGCATGCTCACGCCCTGGATCGGGTGCTGGGTGTACCCCTTGACCGTCTCCGGCATCTCGACGCCGAGACAGTCGAGCACCGTCGGCATCACGTCGATGGCATGGTGGTACTGATCTCGGATCTCGCCGCGGGCGGCGATCCCCTCCGGCCACGAGATGATGCACGGATCGCACGTGCCGCCATTGAACGAGTAGCGCTTCCACATCTTGAACGGGGTGTCGAATGCCATCGCCCAGCCGTTCGGATAGTGGTTATAGGTCCGGTACCCGCCCAGTTCGTCGAGCATGGCCATGTTCTCGGCCAGGTCGTCGGGCACGCCGTTGAAGAATTTGTTCTCGTTGACCGAGCCGTCGGGGCCGCCCTCGCCGCTGGCGCCGTTGTCGGAGACCAGCACCACCATGGTGTTGTCGCGCTGCCCGATGTCCTCGAGGTAGTCCAGCAGGCGCCCGATCTGGTCGTCGCAATGCGAGACGAAGCCGGCGTACACCTCGGCCATCCTCGCGAACAGCCGCTTCTCGTCGTCGGAGAGCGTGTCCCAGCGCCGGGTGTGATCCAGCATCGGGAACGGCTGGCCGTCGGGTCCGCGGCGGGACTCCGGGGTGCCGATCGGGTTCAGCGGCGGCAGCTCGGCCTCCGGCGGGATCAGGCCCATCTCCTTCTGCCGGGCCAGGATCTCGTCACGCATCGCCTCATAGCCTGCGTCGAACCGGCCGCGGTAGCGGTCCGCCCACTCGCGCGGCACATGGTGCGGTGCGTGCGCGCAGCCGGGCGCGTAGTAGAGGAACACCGGCCGGTCCGGCGCGATCGTCTTCACGTCGTCGAGGAACTCGATCGCCCGGTCGGTGATGTCGACGCCGAGGTGGTAGCCCTCCTCCGGCCGGGAGGGCGGATCGACCGGGTGGTTGTCGTGGACCAGATCCGGGTGCCACTGGTTGGTCTCGCCGCCGAGGAATCCGTAGAACCGCTCGAAGCCCCGGCCGATCGGCCAGCTCGCCTTGCTGGAGGCCAGGTTCATCTCGTCGGCCGCGCACAGGTGCCACTTGCCGACCATCGCGGTGCTGTAGCCGCGTTCGACGAGTACCTCGGCGAGGGTGGCGCACTCACCTGGAACATGGGCGTTGGCGCCGGGGAACCCGATCGACGCCTCGCTGATGCAGCCCATGCCGTTGACGGTGTGGTTACGGCCGGTGAGCAGACAGGAGCGGGTCGGCGAGCACAGGGCGGTGGTGTGCCACTGGCTGTAGCGCAGCCCGCCGGCCGCGATCCGGTCGATGTTCGGCGTCTCGATCGGGCCGCCGTAGCAGCTCAGCGCCCCGAAACCCAGGTCGTCCAGCACGATGTACAGCACATTCGGGGCGCCCTGCGGCGCCCTCGGCTGCTCGTACGGGCCCCAGTCGGGAACCGAGTCGCGAATGTCGAGGTTGGTGATCCCGCGGAATGACCTGGCCATGGTGTGGCTCCCTGTCGAGCCCCCCTGTCCCACCAAAGCACAACGACGGGGCGATCACCAGGTCCGCCAGGGGACCCGGCGATCGCAACGCGGGTTCGCTTGTCGGACAACCGATCCCGGACGAGACTCCCCGATTCAGCCCAGGAACACGTTGCGCCGCTGGGCGAGCAGCCGGTACAGGGTCTGCTGAATGGTCTCCCGAACGTGGTCGGTCAGCTCGAAGGTCACCATCGGGTCCTCCGCGCACACCGCGTCGTAGGAGTCGGTCTGGATCGGCTCACCGAACTCGATGTACCACTTCGACGGCAACGGGATCAGTCCCAGCGGACCCAGGTGCGGGAAGAACGGCGTCACCGGGAAGTAGGGCATCCCGAGCAGCCGCGCCAGGGACTTGAGGTCGCCGATCTTCGGGTAGATCTCCTCCGAGCCGACGATCGAGCACGGGATGATCGGGGCGCCGGTGCGCAGCGCGGCGCTGACGAACCCGCCCCTGCCGAAGCGCTGCAGCTTGTACCGCTCGCTGAACGGTTTGCCGATCCCCTTGAATCCCTCGGGGAAGACCGCCGCCACCTCGCCGGTCCGCAGCAACCGCTCGGCATCCGGGTTGCAGGCCAGGGTGTGTCCGGCCTTGCGTGCGATGTTGCCGACGACCGGCATCTCGAAGGCGAGATCGGCGGCGAGCATCCGCAACGGGCGATGCGCCGGATGGTGGTCGAACATCGCCACCGAGGTCATCAGCCCGTCGATGGGGACCACGCCTGCGTGGTTCGCGACCACCAGCGCACCACCCTCGGAGGGCACGTTCTCGATCCCGCGCACCTCGACCCGAAACCAGCTGTCGAACAGCGGTCGGAGTATCGGCAGCCAGACGTTCTCGGTGAAGTGCGGGTCGAAGCCGAATTCGTCGACCTGGTAGTCGCCGGTGAGCCTGCGGCGGAGGAACTCCGCGATCGCGACCACCGGGTCGGCGACCAGGTCCCTGGCCGACTCGAGCACCACACCGGGCAGCGACGGCGACGCCTGCTGCGGAACACCGAACAGCGGGCGCGGCTCGGGCAGTGATTCGCCGCCCTGCGGCACGCCAGGCGCGGGCCGAGCCCGCCGCCCGGCGGCGTCGTGCAACGGGATCACCTTGGCCACATCACTCATTGCTGCTCTCCCCCGACTCCGACCAACTGCTGTACCCGTGATTCGACCGACCGAAGCCAGTCCTCGCTGATCATCGGGCTGATCCCGGCCCCGTTGATCAGATCGTCCAGTCCCTGCATCGTCGTCCACCGCGGCTCGAAGCCCAGTTCCGCCCGCATCCGGCCGGTGTCGAACCCACAGCCGAAATGGAAGTAGTCGAGCTGCTCCTTGGTGAAGTCACGCATCGAGGGTCCCATCAGTGCCCGCCCGAGGGTCCTGAACAGCTGTGAGGGCACCGGCACCGCGAGGCCACCCGCCCGCCGGACCGCCTGGGAGAGCATCACGACGCCGTCCGCCGCGATGTTGAAGGTTCCCGCTGGACCGGAGACCGTGGCGAGCTCGAGTGCGGCCAGCGCGTCCTCCTCGTGCAGGAGTTGCATCCGGGGATCCCGGCCGAGGACCGTCGGCACCACCGGCGAGTTCAGGTACCGCGACACGGGCCCGCTCATCCGCGGACCGATCAGCGGCGCCATCCTGAGCAACGAGACCGCGATCTCCGGCCGTCTGCGCCCGAGGCTGCGCGCGTATCCCTCGATCTCGATGATGTCGCGGGCGAACGCGCCGCGCGGGGGCGTGCGGGCACTCATCTCCTCGGTGAACTTCGCCGGGTCCCGCGCGCTGCCGCCGTAAACCGCACCGGACGAGCGCACCACCACCTTGCGGACGTCAGGAGACTTCTGGCACACCGCGAACAACTGCATGGCCCCGAGGACGTTCATGTCCTTCATGGCGGCCCGGCTGCCGGACTTCGGGGCCTTGGGGATCGAGGAGGCGTGCACCACGGTGTCGACCCTGGCGTTGCGGATCACCTTGCCGATGAGCGGGTTCCTGATGTCGGCCCGTACGAACTCCGCGCGCCCCATCCGCCGCAGCATGTCCTTGCTCGGCGACACGGCGTCAACGGCGATGACCCGCTCGATGTTCGGATTCTGCGCCAGCCTGGCCACCAGGTACCCACCGAGGAACCGGCTGGCGCCGGTCACCAGCACCACACCGGGCGGCTGCACTCCGCGGTCGCTCATTACCTCCACACCCCACCCCTGCCTCTCGGGCCACACCTGCGAGCCTAGCCACACCCGGCCGGAACCGCACGGCTCTTAACGAGTCCGAAACACCTGTTTACCTGCAATTTTACGACCCCGAAGGAGGAATATTCATACTCCCGATGCTGGACGTACGCCTAGTCGCCCCCGAATGCAGCGATGCCCGCCACCTCTCGGTGACGGGCATCGGAGGGACTGGGTCCCACACCTGCGAACTCGGCGATCTACTTACCGAGCTTCCTACGCTGCACTCGCGTCCTACGAAGCAGCTTGCGGTGCTTCTTCTTCGACATGCGCTTGCGTCGCTTCTTGATCACTGAACCCATGGCGGGTGTCCCTCACGTTCTTCTCTAGCGGTCCTGCGCACGCCGGTGACGTACGCGTGCGTTACGAATCTGGCGCTCGGCCTCGTATCTGCTAACCCAGCGCCTGATGACACCGGCTGGCTGGCACGACAAGTGATCATCGTACCGGTGCGGCCTCGCTCCGCAGAAACCGAGCTTCCGTTACCCCCCGGATACCGCATCCGGGGGACATCAGGACCGGTTCAGCCCGCGTCGAAATACGAGGTTTCCAGGTAGTCGTGCACCGCCTTCGCATGCACTCGAAATGACCGGCCCACCCGCACCGCGGGCAGCTCGCCGTTGTGCACCAATCGGTACACCGTCATCTTGGAGACCCGCATCAGCGCCGCCACCTCGGCGACGGTGAGAAACTGCGTGCCGCCGACCATGGGTTGACCGTCGGGGTTGGACCCCTTCGACTTACTTGTAGACACCATTAATCCACATACCTCCGGCACGTCTCGCGCCGCCGGCTTCCCCTCCGGCGGAACAGACACGCACGTGCTGTAATCAGCTTAGCGGGACGGATGGGGTTACAGCGACGGGTGTGGAGTACCAATATCTATTCGGTACCTCCACCGAGAGCGGCGGACCTGCTCTTCGCCGCCACCAACGCTTCGTAGAACGCGGTCCGGACCCCGCCCCGCTCGAGCTCGCGCAATGCGGCCGCGGTGGTGCCACCCGGCGACGTCACGGCGGCACGCAGATCCGCGGCGGACTCGCCGGACCGGTCGAGCATGGCCGCCGAGCCGAGCATCGTCTGCACGACCAACTCGGTCGCGGTGGCCCTGGTCAGGCCGATGCCGACACCGGCGTCGACCATCGCCTCGACGATCAGGAAGAAGTAGGCGGGCCCGGACCCGGACACCGCTGTGACCGCGTCCATCTGCGATTCCGCGACCGCGATCACCTTGCCGACCGACGCGAGGATGTCGGTGACCAGCGCGAGGTGCTCCGCCTTCGCGTACCGCCCACCGGCGATCGCGCTGACCCCCTCGCCCACCAGCATCGGCGTGTTGGCCATCACGCGCACGACAGGGAAGCCGGCGGGCAGCTTGGCCTCGTACCGGGACGTCGGCAGGCCTGCCGCCAGCGTGACCACCAGCTGTTCGCGGTCGCCGTCCAGCTCGACCGACGTCAGCTCGGCCATCACGGAATCGACGTCGTTCGGCTTGACCGCGATGACCACGACATCGGCACCCTCGGCGGCATCCGCGATCGTGGTCGCCCTGATCCCGAACAGGGCGGTCAGCTCGGCCGCCCGCGCGGGGAAGGACTCCGCGACGACCAGATCCTTCGGCGCGCGACCCGACTGAAGCAGACCCGCGATCAGCGCCTCGCCGATCCTGCCGCCACCGATCACTGCAATTCTCGTCATGCCCGCAAGCCTGCCATGTAGCCGTCGGGGGGCCGCGACGGAGGTCCGGCCCCGGTCAGCCCTTCGGGATCATGGCCAGCTGACGGCTCTGCACCACGGCGTGCCCGGCCTCGTCGAGGACGAGATGGTCCTCCTCGAACCAGGTGTCGCCCAGCACGGTGGCGCTGGCCATCACCCGCAGCCATCCCGGCGCGGGGAGCCGGCGCAGGTAGGTGGTCAGCTGGACGGTCGGCGCCCACCCGAACATGCCGCGGTTCATCGTCACCGGGGCGCTGATGTCGCCGGTCATCAACGCGAACAGCACCGCGACGTCGGTGTCGACCTCGTCCTCGGCGAACGGGCGCACCCACATCCGGTTCACCGGGTCACCCTGCTGCCCGGACAGGAACAGCGCGGCGGACGGATCGACCCGCAGGTCGCAGCCCTTCGCGACGTGCACGATCTGCCCCATCGGATGGTCGGGGGTGATGTGGACGGCGTCGGCGGGCGGCACGGCGGGCAGATCGGCCAGCGCGAGGGGCTCCTGATGCCGCGGGTCGGCGACGTCCGGCACACCGAGCGTCACCGCCGCGGACACCGCGACCTTCTCACCCTGCATCAGGTCCACGTCGACCAGGCACACCTGCCTGCCGCGCTTGCGCACGGTGGTGATCAGCCGCACCTCGCCGGGGTCGGGTGCGTTGAGGTAGCTGGCGCTGACCGCGATCGGCTGCATGGCACTCGTGTCGACGGGCCGGGCCGCGCCTGCCTCCTCGCGCGGCGCCCGGATCACCTCGCGCGCGGCAGCGGCGCACAGCGCCATCATGCAGCCGCCGTGCACCTTCTGCCCGATGGTCCAGATCGGGTCGATCAACGCGGCGAAGGCGCCGCCGCCCAGGTCCGTCAGCGTGGTCAGGTCCGCGAAGGGGCGGGTCGAGGTGAGGGTGGCGGGCGGGGTCATCGGGTTTCCTCTCGGGGGTCCTGTGCGCTCGGCGGAGCGATTCCGGCCGGCGGGAAGCTTCTGGAAGCGATGTCCTGGTGGGCGAGCCTGCGCATCGCGGCGATCACCGGCTCGTAGATCGCGGTGCCGAGCACGGCGTACTCGACGGCCGCCTGGGTGGATCCGGTCGGCATCAGCGCGAGGTCGACCTCCGCGATCCCCATGATGTGCCTGCCATAGGCGTCGATGCGTTCGTCGGTCATCGGGATGCCGACGTCCTCGACCGCCTTCAGCGCCCGCTCGAGCTGTCCGACCGCAGGGAAGGCCGGGTCGTAGACCTGCCCCAGCCGTTCGAGCAGGCGACGGGCGCGAGGCTGCTCGCGCGCCTCGGCATCCGCGGCCTCGTCCGGGTATGGCGGCAGCGTGGCCACCGCCCGCCCGAGGGTGTCGTAGAGCCCGTCGACGGGCTCGTCGGTCAGGCGGATGATCGCGCGGATCTTGTGAATCGGCAGCCCCGCCCCCGCCAGCGCCTTGATCAGCGCGAGCCGCCGCAGGTGCTCGGGACCGTAGCTGGACTGGGTCGCGCTGGTCGGTTCGCCCGACATCAGGACGCCCTCGCGCAGGTAGTACTTGATCGTCGCCAGCGGGAGACCCGACCGCTCGACGAGCTCGGAGACGCGCATCGGTCCTCCCGGTTGACGGAAAGTTTGGATACTTCTACTATCCAACTACTGGATAGTAACGCTATCCAGGCAATCCCGAGAGTACCCCCCGACCCAGGAGACCCGCTATGGACCCCATCCTCACGATCGTCGTCGGCGTCACCCTCCTCACTGTCGTCGGTATCGCCTTCGGGGGCACGTTCATGCTCCGGATCGTCACCGGGAAACAGGGCGCCAACGCCCTGCAGAAGTCGATGTTCCGCGCCGGGCACGCGCACGCCGGGGTCCTGGTGACCCTCGGTCTCGTGGTCGCCCTGCTCACCCAGGCCGCGGGCGTCTCGCCTGGGTGGTCGGCCTCGGGTTCGATCCTCGTGCTGTCAGCGGCGATCTTCGTCCCCGCCGGGTTCTTCTTCTCCGTGATCGGCACTGATCCCGTCCGCCCGAACGCCTGGATGCGATCGGTGTGGGTCGGCTTCGGGGTGCTGGTCGCCGGGCTCATCGTCGCGGGGATCGCGGTGATCACCGCGGGCGTCGGCGCGCTCTGACGACCGTCGCTAGGACCGGGCGCCCACCGACAGGTGTTCGCGGGCGAAGGCGAGCGACTGCGCGAGCATCGACGACCGCTCGGCCTGGGTGCGCGCGTTCTGGGTGTTGATCTCCAGCACGGCCTGTCCGTCGAAGCCGCTGTCGACGAGGTGCCTGCACAACTGCGCACACGGCTGATTGCCGTGCCCGGGGATCAGGTGCTCGTCGACCGACGCGCCCCGCCCGTCCGCCAGGTGCAGGTGGGTCAGGCCCGAACCCATCCGCCGAGCCAGGTCGAGGGCGTCCATGCCCGCCGTCGCGGTGTGCGAGAGGTCGAGCGTGTAGTGCGCGTGATCGCTGTCGGTGGGGTCATAGCTCGGCGCGAAGGCGGACACCCCCGGGCCGGGCCCGCCCCGCTTCTCGAGCCGTTCGGCCGACTTCGCGCGCTTGCCCCAGAAGCGATCCGCTCGCATCGGGAACATGTTCTCCACCGCGACCGCGACGTCGCTGCGCTCCTCGAGCTCGCGCACCTGGTCGGCGAAACCCTCGGAGTACTTGCGCTGCCAGCGGAACGGCGGGTGCACGACCACGGTGCGCGCGCCGAGTGCTTCGGCGGCGCGGACCGACTTCTCCAGCTTGGCGGCCGGGTCAGCGCCCCACACCCGCTGCGAGATCAACAGGCACGGGGCGTGCACGGCCTGCACGGGAACGGCGTACTTGCGGACCAGCGCCTTGACCGCGTCCAGGTCCTGGCTCACCGATTCCGCCCAGACCATCAATTCGATGCCGTCGTAGCCCAGTTCGGCGGCGTACTCGAACGCCGCCTCGGTGTTCTGCGGATAGACCGAGGCAGTCGAGAGTCCGACGAGGATCTTGCGTGTCCCGGTTCGAGTGCCGTCCATCGCCACCCTCGGTCAGGTCGTGAGCAGGAAGGCGAGCGGACCGATCGTCACGAACACACCGACGATGATCGCGATCAGCAGGCTCACCATGTCGTCGGTCTGTCGCAGGATCCGGACCACCGCCACCAGGCCGGCGATCACCAGCACCGCGAGGACCAGCGCCACCCAGGGCAGCACGTCCCACAGCTTCTCGAAGCCCTTGAACAGCAGCCCACCGACCAGCAGGGCGACGATGCCCTGACCGATCAGTACCGCCCACTCGCGGGCCGCGTGCTTGTCGTCTCGATCGGAGGGCGCGTCCTCGACCGCTTCGTCCGGCTCCCGATCCGCGAGGTCCTCCGGCTCCGCGGAGCCGGGCACCGAGTCCATGCGCGCCGCGCCGTCGCGCACCGGGACCTCGGGCGCCGATTCCCTGAGCGCCTGTTCCTTGAACGTGGACGTCTTCGGCACCACGATCCTCGGGATCTCGCCGGTGACGTGCACCAGCGCCCTGGCCTCCTCCAGCGTCTCCCGACGGGCGGTGCCCGCGGCCCTGGCCTGTCGCATGAGGTCGCCCTCGAGGCTGGACCCGGACAGCATCGCGGGCTCTCGGATGGGGGTGTATGGGACGAACCCGGGGCGCGGGGCGGGCGGAGCCTCCGCGACCGGCATGGCCGCGGTCTTCGGCTGCTCGGCGATCGGGGCGCGCATGGAGGTCTTCGGCTTCTCGGCCTGCGCGGGCTGGGCGTCGACCTGGGTGAGGGCGCCGGACCGGTATTGCGGGGGCAGGGCGGCCGCGGTGGCCGCGGGCGTGACATCGGGAGCCGCGGTCACCCGGTACTGCGACGGCATCACGGGGGCCGGAGGAGCGGGGGGCGCAGGCGCGGGGGTCGGTGTGACGGAGCCGGATGGGGGCGCGACTCGTTCGTACTTCGGAGCCTCGAACTTCGGTGCCTCGACCCTCGGCTCCTCGAACTTCGGTGCCTCGACCCTCGGCTCCTCGAACTTCGGTGCCTCGACCCTCGGCTCCTCGGCCTTCGGCGGCTCGGGAACCGGCGGGATCGTGCGGCGTTCCCTCTCGGGGACGGTGTACCGCGCGACGACCGACGGCACCGGAGTCCGGTCAGCGCGCCGGGACCGGGGCTGAGCGGGAGGCGACGGGGTGACGGCCGGTGCGGGGGCGGGCGCAGGCGCAGGCGGCGTGACCGGCGCGGGCGCGGGAGCGGGCGGCGTGACGGATACCTCGGGCACCTCGGGGATCGTGTGCCGCGAATCCTCGGGAGGCCTGACGACGGGGATCTCGCCGGTCAGTTCGGCGACGCTGATCCCGCCGCCTGCCACTCCCCTACGCCGACGTCCACCGCGGGACTCGACCTGCTGGCCGTTCCTGGCGAGCAGCTCGGCAACTGAGACCTGCCCGGTGTCCTCGGATCCTTCGCTCATCGCGCACTCACCACCAGTTCTCCGCCCATCTCGGTATCCAGCTTCCGCAGGATCAGCCCCTCACGCAGAGCCCAGGGGCAGATCTCCAGCGAGTCCACCGACAGTGCCCGCATGCTTGCCTCCGCAATAAGTGCGCCCGCCACGATCTGCTGGGATCGGTCCGAGCTCACACCCTCCAATTCTGCGCGGTCCGACGTCGTCATCCTAGAAATGAAGGCGATCAGTTGGCGCAGACCGCTGGCAGTCAGTGTCCTCTGTACCCGGGGTCCGGCGGCGGAGGGCGCGGCCCCGGTGAGTCGTGCCAGGGACCGGAACGTCTTGGAGGTCCCGACCACCCGATCCGGTGCGCCCGCGGCACGCAGGGCCTTGGCCGGCTCGACCAGCTCGGCGTCGAGCCAATCGCGCAACACCGCCACCCTGCGCTTGCCGGGCGGGTCGGCCTGCAACCAGTCCCGGGTCAACCGTCCGGCACCGAGCTGGAGGGAGAACGCGACGTCCGGGTCCTCGTCGCCGCCGGAGGCCAGCTCCAGCGAGCCGCCGCCGATGTCGAAGTTCATGATCCGGCCTGCGCTCCAGCCGTACCAGCGCCGCACCGCGAGAAAGGTCAGCCGGGCCTCGTCGACGCCGGACAGCACCTCGAGCGCCACCCCCGTCTCGTCCCGGACGCGGGCCAGCACCGCCTCGGAGTTGGTCGCGTCGCGGACCGCCGAGGTCGCGAAGGCCATCAGCTCGCCGCATCCGGAGGTCGAGGCGATGCTCGCGAAATCCCGCACCGCCGCGACCAGCTTGTCGGCCCCGCCCGCGGTGATGTCGCCGCGGTCGTCGGTGTTCTCGGCGAGCCGCAGCGTCGACTTGGTGGAGCTCATCGGCGTCGGGTGAGCGCCCCTGTGGGCATCCACCACGAGTAGATGAACCGTGTTGCTTCCGACGTCGAGTACCCCTAACCGCACGTGACCACGGTACTGGGTCTACCGTCGAGACTTGTGACAGCAGGCAACACCACGCCCGATTCGAAGATGGAGCCGACGCCGGAAGTCGACCCCGACTTCCCTCGCGAGTGGATCGAATTCGTGGACCCCGCCAACGCCGAACATCTCGTGGTGGCGGACCTGACCTGGCTGCTTTCGCGCTGGACCTGCGTGTTCGGCACCCCCGCGTGCCAGGGCACCGTGCCGGGACGTCCGGACGACGGCTGTTGCTCGCACGGCGCCTTCCTCTCCGACTCCGACGACAAGGCCAAGCTCGACCGGTCAGTGAAGCTGCTCACAAAGCGCGACTGGCAGTTCATGGAGAAGGGCCTTGGCAAGAAGGGCTACGTCGAGGAGGACGACCTCGACGACGAGCCCGCGCTGCGCACCAGGCGGTACCAGGGCGCCTGCATCTTCCTCAACCGGCCGGGATTCGAGGGCGGGATCGGCTGCGCGCTGCATTCGATGGCGCTGCGCAAGGGCATCGAGCCGCTCGAGGTCAAGCCTGACGTCTGCTGGCAGCTGCCCGTCCGTCGCACCCAAGACTGGGTGGAGCGGCCGGACGGCTCGCAGATCCTCAAGACCGTGATCACCGAGTACGACCGACGCGGCTGGGGCGAGGGCGGCGAGGACCTGCACTGGTACTGCTCCGGATCGCCCGACGCACACGTCGGTTCGAAGCCGGTGTGGCAGAGCTACGCCCCCGAGCTGACGGAGCTGCTCGGCAAGCCCGCCTACGAGGAGCTGGCCAAGCATTGCCGTCGCCGCGCGGGGCTTGGCCTGATCGCCGTGCACCCGGCGACCACCGCCGCGCAGGAGAAGGCCGACCAGCCCCGACCGTAACGGCCGGTCTGCGTTGTCCCGATAACGGATCAGGAGGGTGCATCGGCCCTCCCCGTCGTAGGGGGATGCTCATGTTCACTCGCACACTCGCAACGGCCGCGCTGGTCGTCGGCGCCGCACTGACACTGGCCCCTGGCGCGTCGGCCGCCGAGCCCGACGACCCGTACGGCTTCAACGCGGTCCGCGACCGGACCGACTATTTCGTCGCGCCCCTCGACGCCGGTGCGCTGATCGGCCCGAACACCTATAAGCCGATCATCCTCAGTCCGTACGGCGCCACCCGCAAGATCGAGTGCCGCGGCGACGGTCACTACGTCCAGATCCACGAGTGCAAGCAGTACGACACGAACAACGTCGCGCACGACCTCCAGCTGGTCGCCAACCCGATCCGCCCGGTCTACGTCTACAACCCGTTCTAGCCCCCGAGTCCTCTGGCGCCAGGAACTGTGCCGTGCGCCGCGATCCGCGGCGCACGGCCCGGTGTCAGCCCTCCAGCTTGTATCCCAGCCCGCGCACGGTGACCAGATGCTCCGGCTTGGCCGGATCGGCCTCGATCTTCGACCGCAGGCGCTTGACGTGCACGTCGAGGGTCTTGGTGTCGCCGACATAGTCCGCGCCCCACACCCGGTCGATGAGCTGGCCGCGGGTGAGCACCCGGCCGGAATTCCGCAGCAGGTACTCGAGGAGGTCGAACTCCTTGAGCGGGAGCATGACCGTGTCGCCGTTGACCTGGACGATGTGGCGCTCGACGTCCATCCGCACCGGGCCCGCCTCGAGCACGCCGTCGTCGGCGTCGTTGTCGGAGTCGTTGTCGGCGCCGCGCCGCAGCACCGCCCGGATCCGGGCGATCAGTTCCCTTGCCGAGTAGGGCTTGGTGACGTAGTCGTCAGCGCCCAGTTCCAGTCCGACGACCTTGTCGATCTCGCTGTCGCGGGCGGTGACCATGATGACAGGAACGCCGGAGCGCGCCCGGAGTTGCTTGCACACGTCGGTGCCGCTCATCCCGGGGAGCATCAGGTCCAGCAGGACGATGTCCGCGCCGGACCGGTCGAACTCGGCGAGGGCGGACGGTCCGTCCCCCACCACCGTCGCCTCGAACCCCTCCTTGCGGAGCAGGAACGCGAGCGGGTCGGCCAACGACTCCTCGTCCTCCACGATCAACACATTCGTCACCGGTTTGCCTCCAGACTCGGCGCAGCCTCGTGCTGCGTCACTTCGTGATCGATCGATGCGGTCTTGTTCGCTGCGGACGTCTCGTCCGCAGCCGGGGGTGCGTCCGCGATGGGCGCTGACCTGAGCTGGGCCACTGGGCCCGAGATCGCGCTCCTCACCGGGGCGTCATCGGCTTCGTCGGAGAGTTCCTCGTGCCACGGAATGTGCAGCGTGAAGGTGGACCCGGTGCCGACCTTGCTCCACAGCGTGATGGAGCCGTTGTGGTTCGCGGCCACGTGCTTGGCGATCGCGAGACCGAGCCCGGTGCCGCCGGTGGACCGGGACCGCGCCTTGTCGACGCGGAAGAAGCGTTCGAACACCCGCTCCTGGTCCTCGCTCGCGATGCCGATCCCACGGTCGGTGACGGCGATCGCGACCTTGTCCCCTCGCCTGGACCGGCTCACCGACACCGGCGATCCCTGCGGCGAGTACGCGATCGCGTTCTCGACCAGGTTCGACAGCGCGGTGATGAGCAGGGTCCGGTCACCCCGCACCTCGAGTCCGCTCGGCCGGTCGGCGGTGACCGTGATCCCGGCCGCCTCGGCGGTGAGCCGCGAACGGCGCATGGCCTCCTCGACCACCTCGTCCACGTCGACCACCTCGAGGTCGGGCAGCTTCTCCGCGCCCTGCAGGCGGGAGAGCGCGATGAGTTCGCTGACCATGTTCCCCAGCCGCTTCGATTCGCTGAGCACCCGCTCGCCGAAGTGCCGCACGGATTCCGGGTCGTCGGCGGACTCGAGGAGCGCCTCGGCCAGCAGGCCCATCGCACCGACCGGGGTCTTGAGTTCGTGGCTGACGTTGGCGACGAAGTCGCGGCGAGTGGCCTCCATGCGGACCTGCTCGGAGTCGTCGTCCGCGAACAGCACGACGAACCGGCGGTCCTGCTCGCTGAGCAGACGGGCCACCCCACGCACCGCGATCTTGTTCCTGCCGCGCGCCGGGTTCTTGATGCTGAGATCCATCTCGACCGGCACCCCGGTCGTCAGCACCTGATTCGCCGCCTGCCATGCCCGTTCCTCGACGGTGCGGTTGCGCACCAGGCCCAGCTCCTCGGCGCGCGGGTTGAAGAGCACCACGTCGTGGAACCGGTCCACCACCGCGATGCCGCTGTGCGAGGCGAGCACGATGAGGTCGAGGACCTGAGACATGGTCAGGCCGGCCTGTTCGGCTTCGCGCCTGGAGAATCGATTCTTCAGGAACGGGACCAGTACCCCGCCGACCAGGTATCCGCCGAACGCGGCGACCACGGCCAGGAGTACGGCCTGAACAACACTCACAGCGCAATCGTACGGTCGGGTAAAGCCAGACGGACGCAGGGTGGAGGCATTTCACCGCACGTCATGGCCCCGCGGCGCCCCGTTCTCCGGCTGTTCACCCGGTGTTGGCCCGAGATCCCGCCGTGGTGGCGGCGGGGTCCCGGGCCGACATCGGAACTGCTACTTCGCGCCCTGGCTGGCGACCGCGGCAGCGCCTGCGGCGGCGGCCTCGGGGTCGAGGTAGGTGCCACCCCGGTTGAGCGGGGTGAGGCTGCCGTCCGCCGCGACCTCGAGGTCGTAGCGCAGCGGGATGCCGGTGGGGATGTTCAGCCCGGCGATGTCCTCGTCGGAGATGCCGTCCAGGTGCTTGACCAGCGCGCGCAGCGAGTTGCCGTGCGCGGTGACCAGGACGGTCTTGCCCGCCTTGAGGTCCGCGGAGATCGTCTCCTCCCAGTACGGGATGAGGCGCTTGACCACGTCGAGCAGGCACTCCGTCAACGGGACCTCGTCGAGGCCCGCATAGCGCGGGTCGGCGTCCTGGCTGTACTCGGTGCCCGCCTCGATCGGCGGCGGCGGGGTGTCGTAGCTGCGACGCCACAGCATGAACTGGTCGTCGCCGTACTCGGCCTTGGTCTGGGCCTTGTTCTTGCCCTGCAGCGCGCCGTAGTGCCGCTCGTTCAGACGCCAGTCGCGCACGACCGGGATCCAGTGCCGGTCGGCGGCGTCGAGGGCGATGTTCGCGGTGCTGATCGCCCGGCGGAGCAGGGACGTGTACAGCACGTCGGGCAGCACGTCGTGCTCCTTGAGGAGCTGACCCGCCCGCTTGCCCTCACCGATGCCCTTGTCGGTGAGCGGCACGTCCACCCAGCCGGTGAACAGGTTCATGGCGTTCCATTCGCTCTCGCCGTGGCGGAGCAGCACAAGGGTTCCGGTACTCATGCCCACAATCCTGGCATGACGGCCGACGGCCACCGCCCGCGGCGCCGCCCCCGCAGGGTCGATTGGGCAGTCAGGGTTGACTCCTATCGCAACTAATGTAGCTTTAAGGACCCGGCAATCACCGAACCAACGCAGCAGGAGTTGTCTTTGGAGCCCCAGAAGCGCCCCGGCGGCCGCAGCGCGCGGGTCCGCGACACCGTCCGCACGGCCACCCTCGCCGAGCTCGCCCTCCACGGCTACCAGGGTTTGACGATCGACAACGTCGCCCAACGCTCCGGCGTCCACAAGACCACCGTCTATCGCCGTTGGGGCACCCCCGAAGGCCTGATCGCCGATGCCCTCGAACTCGCCGAGTCCGAACCGTGGCCCATCCCCGACTCCGGCTCCATCGAAGGCGATCTCCGTGGAATCACCGACCTCGTCCGCAGCGGTTTCGCCGACCCCGAAGCCGGCCCCATCGCGTCCGCCTTCATCGCCGCGGCCACCCAGAATTCGGCCGCCGCGCAGGCCCTCCGCCGCTTCTACGCCGCCCGCCACACCCAATCCGCCGAGGTGGTCCGCCGCGCAGTCGCCCGCGGCGAACTCCCGGCCACCGTCGCCGCCGAGGACCTGATCAGATTCGCGGTGGCCCCGGTCTACTACCGACTCTTCATCGCCCACGAGCCGGTGACGGAACAAGACGCGCACCGCGCTGCTGACGCTGCGCTGGCGGCCGCACGGGCAGGCGTCATCTGACGGCTGCCCTCGCGGCCGCGACCATTCCAACCCCGACACGCACGTCGAGTCCGATCGCCGCAGCAACTCAACTCAACTCAACTCAGGAGAAACCTATGACTGACCAGCAGATCGGCCGCACGATCGACGCCTCTTTCGAGATCACCGATTGGGACGAGACCGTCTACGAAGAGCCGGACGAGGGACCCAAACTGACCAGGGTCCGAATTCGCAAGCGCTACCACGGTGCGATCGAGGGCTCGGGCGTGGTGTCGGTTCTCACGGCCCAGGGAGCTGCCGGTGCAGGCTATGTGGCCTCCGAACGGGTCGAGGGCACACTCGACGGCCGTGCCGGCACCTTTGTCATCCAACACGGCGGTCTGGCCAACGGCACCGAGCAGAGCAGCTTCGGGTCCATTGTCCCGGGTTCCGGCACCGGAGAGCTCGCGGGGATCTCGGGCCACGCGAAAGAGGCTCAGCAGGAGGTCCTCTCCCTGGTCTACACGCTGTAGTTCGCTCGACATCTGCAGCCTGTTCAGCTGCGCACCATCCCGACCTGCCGACACCGAAGGACCCAACGTTGTCACCTGATCCGACCACCGTTCACCCGCTGCCTGCCCACGACCGCGTGGTGTTCCTCAAACCGCTGGTCAGCTCGCCGCAGATCGTCGTGGGCGAGTACACCTACTACGACGACCCGGACGGCGCGACGGACTTCGAGCGTCGCAACGTGCTCTACGCATACGGACCGGAGCGCCTGATCATCGGCAAGTACTGCGCGATCGCCGCGGGGACGAGGTTCCTGATGGCAGGCGCCGAGCATCCGACGATGGGTGTGTCCACGTTTCCGTTCACCATGTTCGGCGGCCGCTGGGCCGAGCAGACTCTCGACATCGTCACCGCCATGCCCAGCCGCGGCGACACAGTCGTCGGCAACGATGTGTGGTTCGGCTTCCAGGCGACCGTGATGCCCGGTGTGCGAATCGGCGACGGCGCCATCATCGCGGCCGGCGCGGTGGTCACCGTCGACGTTCCGCCGTACACGATCGTCGGTGGCAATCCGGCCAGACCGATCCGGCGACGCTATGCCGACGCGGACATCGACCGGCTGCTGCACGCCGCATGGTGGGACTGGCCTGCCGAACTCGTCACCGAACACGCCCGCACCGTCATGGCCGGAACACCGGCCGACATCGAGCGCATCGCCCTCGACCACCAGGAGAAGGCATGACGACCCACGTCAGCATCGACGAGCACGCCGTACCCGGTGGCGGCCCGTACGCGATCACGGTCGGCCCGGACCGCGCGCTCTGGTTCACGCTGGTCCACAGCGGTCAGATCGGCCGCCTCGTGCCCGGCGAGCCGCCCACCAACCACCAGCTCGACCCGGACAGCGGGCCGACGATCATCGTCACCGGACCCGACGGTGCACTCTGGTTCACCGAATACCGGTCCCACCGCATCGGACGGATCACCACCGACGGCGTTCTCGACGAGTTCGCACCGCCCACACCGAACTGCGGGCCGTTCGGCATCGCCGCGGGACCCGACGGAGCGCTCTGGTTCACCGAAACCGCAACCGACCGAATCGGACGGATCACCACCGACGGCCAGGTCACCGAGTTCCCCCTCCCGACCGCCGGCGCGTTTCCCTCCGCGATCACCGCCGGCACCGACAGCGGAATGTGGTTCACCATGAACCAGGCCAACGCGATCGGCCGCATCGGCACGGACGGCGACGTCACCATCCACCCGCTCCCCACCGAAGCCGCAGGACCCGTGGGGATCACCACGGGCCGCGACGGAACCCTCTGGTTCGTCGAGATCAACGCCGGCCAGATCGGCCGGATCACCCCGGACGGAACGATCGACGAGTTCCCGCTGCCCGACCGCGCCGCCCGACCGCACGCCATCGCCAGCGACGACAACGGCGGGTACTGGTTCACCGAGTGGGGCGCCAACCGCATCGGCACAATCAGCCCGGACGGTGCGATCTCGGTACACGAGCTGCCCACCCCGGGATCCGAGCCACACGGGATCACCCTCGGCCCGGACGGTGCACTGTGGACAGCACTCGAAACCGGCGCCCTCGCTCGCATCACCAGGTCGACCCACACCAACGCCTAGACAACGAGCCGGCGTGCGATCGGATCGGGGCGTGGCGCGCTGGCAGCGGACATCCTCGGCCCGCACACTGGGTGAATGAGTACCGCGCCGCGCGACCGGTGGGTGCTGCACGTCGACCTCGACCAGTTCGTCGCAGCCGTCGAGGTCCTGCGACGGCCGGAACTACGTGGCAGGCCGGTGATCGTCGGCGGGCGCGGCGACCCCACCGAACGCGGCGTGGTCTCCACGGCCTCGTATGAGGCCCGCGAGTACGGGATCGGATCGGGGATGCCGCTGCGGGTCGCCGCGCGCAAGCTCGCCACGCGCGAGATCACCGACGCGGTTTTCCTCCCCGTCGACGGCGAGGCCTACTCCGCCGCATCGCAGCGGGTGATGGACACCCTGCGCGGGCTGGACGCGGTGGTCGAGGTGCTGGGCTGGGACGAGGCGTTCCTCGGCGTCGCCACCGAGGATGCGGTCGGCTTCGCCCGCGCCGCCCAGTCCGCCGTGCTCGCGGCGACCGACCTGCACTGCTCGGTCGGCATCGGCGACAACAAGCTGCGCGCCAAGATCGCGACCGGCTTCGGCAAGCCGCGGGGCGTGTACCTGCTCACCGCGGACAATTGGTTCGACGTGATGGGCGACCGCGCCACCGACGCGCTGTGGGGAATCGGGAGCAAGACCGCGAAAAAGCTTGCCGCCCTCGGCATCCACACCGTCCGCGAGCTGGCCGACGCCACCGACGGCGAGCTCGCCGCGGCCTTGGGTCCGACCACAGGACCGTGGCTGCACCGGCTCGGCCGTGGCCTCGGCGGCGAGACGGTCACCGCCGAGCCATGGGTGGCCCGCGGCCACGGCCGGGAGACGACATTTCAGCACAACCTCACCGACCCCGAGCAGGTGGCGGCCGAGGTGCGCCTGCTCGCCGAGCGGGTCACCGAGGACCTGCGGGCGGAGGGGCGAGCGGCGGTCCGGATCACGCTGAAGGTTCGGTACGCACCGTTCGACACCCACACCACCGGTGCGCCGCTGGCCGAGCCGACGCTGGACCCGGCGGTCATCGCGGACGCCGCCGCGGCGCTGACCGGGCGACTCGATCCGGGCCGCGAGGTCCGGCTCCTCGGCGTCCGGCTCGAGATGACACCGCGATCCGGGCCACCGGCCGCGAGCTAGTCGTTTTACCGTTGATCCCGACCACGATCACCCGAAAACGACTAGCTCGCGACCCGACGGCGCGGCGACTAACCCCGCGAGGCCTCGCTCGCACGAAGGTCCTTGCGGAGGATCTTGCCCGCCGCCGACTTCGGCACCGCGTCGATGAACTCCACGATCCGGACCTTCTTGTGGGGCGAGACCCGCTCGGCGACGAACGCGATGACCTCGTCGCCGGCGAGCTCGGCATCGGGCTGACGGACGACGAATGCCTTCGGGACCTCCTCGCCTTCGTCGTCGAGCACGCCGATCACCGCCGCGTCGGCGATCTGCGGGTGGGTGAGCAGCAGCGCCTCCAGCTCGGCGGGCGGCACCTGGTAGCCCTTGTACTTGATCAGCTCCTTGAGCCGGTCGACGATGTACACGACGCCCTCCGCATCGACGGTGGCGATGTCACCGGTGTGCAGGTAGCCGTCCGCGTCGAGGGTCTCGGCGGTCGCGGCGTCGTTGCCGAGGTAGCCGACCATCACGTTCGGGCCCTTTGACCCACAGCTCGCCCGGCGCGCTGACGCCCGTCGTCGGGAGCTCGACCTCCTCTCCGGTGGCCGGGTCGACGAGCTTGTTCTCGGTGTTGGCGATCGGCTTGCCTACCGAGCTGAGCGGGACGTGGTCGTCCTCGAGCGCGATCGCGTGGCTGACGGGGCTCAGCTCGCTCATGCCGTAGCCCTGGCGGACGCGGCAGTTCAGCCGGTTCGCCACCGCCTTGCCCAGCTCCTCGTCGAGCGGCGCCGCACCGGAGAAGATGGTGTGCACGGAGGAGAGGTCGTACTGGTCGACGAGCGGGTGCTTGGCCAGCGCGACCGCCACCGGCGGCGCCACGAAGATGTAGGTGCACTTGCGCTCGGAGGCGTTGCGCAGGAACTCGACGAGGTCGAACTTCGGCATCGTGACCAGCGTGGCACGCTCGAACAGCGCCGCGTTGAGCAGCACGGTGAGCCCGTAGATGTGGAAGAAGGGCAGCACTGCCAGGATCCGGTCGTCGGCGCTGATGCCCATCCGCGGGTGGATCTGGCAGACGTTCGCCACCAGGTTCCGGTGGGTCAGCATCACGCCCTTGGGGCGGCCGGTGGTGCCCGACGAGTACGGCAACACCGCGAGGTGGGTGGCCGGGTCGAAGCTGACCTCGGGGGCCGGGGCGCCCTGGGTGAGCAGGTCCCGCAGCGACGGGTGCCCCTCGGCGCCGTCGAGCACGATCACCCGGTCGGCGGGGATGCCGACCTGCTCGGCGGCCGCCCGCGCCTGAGGCAGCAGCGGCGACACGGTGAAGAGGAAGGTCGCCTTGGAGTCGGTGAGCTGCTTGGCGATGTCCTCGGCGTTGTAGAGGGCGTTGATCGTGGTGGCCGTGCCGCCCGCACGCAGGATGCCGTGCAACACGGACGCGAACGCCGGGACGTTCGGCGAGTGCAGCGCGGCGACGTCGCCGACTGCCAGACCGCGCGCCGCCAGCGCGCCCGCGACGGCGTCGACCTGACCGATGAGCGCGCGGTAGGTGGTCTCCGCGCCCGAGCCGCCGTCGATGAGCGCGGGCCGGTCCAGGTCGGCGTCCGAGACCTGACCGAAAAGGAAGTCGTAGACGCTCAGGTTCGGGATCTCGACGTCGGGATAGGGGCTCTTGAAGCTCACGGGGGCCTCTCCTCGAGTGGTGCGGCGACAGGGTGAACGAACCAGGTAACTGTCACAGATGGAAACAGTTAAATCACCTGTGACAGCCGTCACAGGATCGCCGAAACCCTACCCCGAACCGCGGCGCCCCGCCTCAGTCAGCTTTGGCAGCCCTGACCTGGTCAGCGGACATCAGGTGCACAAACGGCTGCAGGTTCACGAGCGACTCACCGCGCGAGACCCGCCAGTCCCACTCCCGCCGAATCGATGTGGCGAAACCGAGCTCGAGCAGGGTGTTGAAGTCGCCGTCCGCGGCCTCGAGCACCTGACCGAGCACCCGGTCCAGTTCCGACCCGGTGACGGCGTGGGTGGAGATCTGTCCGAGCAGGTAGATGTCGCCGATCTTGTCGATCGTGTAGCTCACCCCGTACAGCCGGCGGTTGCGACGGAGCAGGAACCGGTAGACACCCTCGAAGTTCTCGTCGGGCTTGCGGCAGACGAAGGCCTCCACCCGGACGCCGTGCGCGCCGACGGTCAGCAGGCAGGTGGTCTTGAGCTTGCGCTCGCCGGGCAACTCCACGACGAACTGGCCCTCGCCCTTGCGGGTGTACTCGAGCTCCCGCTCGGCCAGTTCGGCGTCGATCAGCTTCGCGATGTCGGTCACGCTCGCACTCCCCCCATTCGGCGCAGCTTCCACAATCCCCTGCCGCGGCGCGGCGCGTGTTCGGGCTGCCTGCGGTAGCTGGCGTTCGCCCGCTTGTAGCTCTCGAGCAGGCCGTCGGCGGTGTGCTCCCAGGAAAAGTCCTCCGCGTGCAGCGGCGCGCGGCGCGCCATCTCGGCCAGCCGGCCGGGATCGGCGAGCAGCGAGTGCAGCGCATCGGCCCAGTCGTCGGTGCGGTGACCGGGCACCAACAGCCCGGTCTCTCCGGACCGCACGGCGACCCCCAGTCCCCCGACATCGGCCGCGACGACCGGTGTCCCGCAGGCCTGCGCCTCGATCGCGACCAGTCCGAAGGACTCCGAATAACTCGGCACCGCAACCAGATCCGCCGCGCGGTACACCTGTGCGAGCCGATCGGGCGGCTGCGGCGGCAGGAAGGTGACCCTGGCGGTGATGCCAAGCGAGGCGGCCAGGTCGATCAGCGAATCGGGCCGGTCCAGCCCGGTGCCCGATGGCCCGCCGACGACCACGATCCGCAGCGGCAGCGCCGGCTCGCGCTCGATCAGGGCGGCCGCGGCGCGCAGCAGCACGTCCGGCGCCTTGAGCGGCTGGATCCTGCCGACGAAGGTCACGATCAGCTCGTTCGGATTCAGCCCCAGCTCGGCCCGCGCCGCCGCGCGATCACCCGGCCGGTACCTGGACAGGTCCGCGCCGGGGGCCACCACGTCGATCCTGCCTGCGTCCGCGCCGTAGATGTCGATCAGCTGCTTGGATTCGTCGGCGGTGTTGGTGATCAGGCGATCGGCCTCGGCCACCACCTGCTGCTCGCCGATCTGGCGCGCGGCCGGCTCCGGGACGTCCCCCTCCGCCAGGGCGGCGTTCTTGACCGCGGCGAGGGTGTGCGCGGTGTGCACCAGCGGGACGCCCCAGCGGTCGCGGGCCAGCCAGCCGACCTGGCCGGAGAGCCAGTAGTGCGAGTGCACCAGGTCGTAGTGCCCCGGCTCGTGGTGCGCCTCCTCGCGCAGCACCCCGGCCGCGAACGCGCACAGCTGGGTGGGCAAGTCGTGCTTGTCGAGACCCTCGAACGGGCCCGCGACGACGTTGCGGACCAGCACCCCCGGCGCGGCCTCGACGACCGGCGCGTCCGACGAGGAGGTGGCCCTGGTGAAGATCTCCACCTCCACCCCGCGGCGGGCGAGCTGCAGCGCGGTCTGGAGCACGTACACATTCATGCCGCCCGCGTCACCGGTCCCCGGCTGCGCCAATGGAGAGGTGTGGACCGAGAGAACGGCCACCCTCCGCAACCGGTGGTTCTGCGCTGGGGTCACGGCTCCATCTTGCCCTGTGGCGATCACGCGGGGCGAAGCCGACCTGAGGACGTCGGCGGCGACCCGGCCGTCAGCGCCCTCGGTCGCGCCCCCTTGCCGCGTCACAGCCCGTCGACGAACTCGCTGACCTCGGCGACGAAGCGTTGCGGGTCCTCGACGAACGGGCCGTGGTCGCAGCCTTCCCAGTACGACGCGGTGGCCGCCGGGATCAGCCCGGCCGCATGCCTGGCGGCGGAGACGTCGACAACGGTGTCCGCGGTGCCGTGCAGGATCAGCGCGGGGACGGTGAGGCCCGCGAGCAATTCGTCGTGCCCGACCGCGCGGTTGAACAGCGCCGCGCGCACCCGAGGCGGCGTCGACAGGCTGGCCCCGAACAGCGCCTGCGAGGCGACGCCCTTGCCCTCGGCCGGGCCGGTCAGGGCGGTGCCGAAGCTTCCGAGCGCGCGGATCGACTCGCGCGGATCCTCGGACATCGCGGCCGGGATGGCCGCGCGCATCGACGATCCGACGCGGCCGCCCTTCTGCCCGGGCCCGATGCTGGTGATGGCGCCGACCAGCACGATCGCGTCCACCGCGGCCGCACCGAACTCGGCGAGGTAGTCGCAGATCACCAGGCCGCCGTAGGACCAGCCCAGCAGCACCGCGCCGGACTCGATGCGCTCGGCGGCAAGCACCGCCTCGACGTCAGACGCCCAGATCTTCGGGTCGTCGTATCCCTCGGCCGGCGCGCCGGAGTAGCCGTGACCGCGCAGGTCGACGGCGATCACGCGGTACTTGGCGGACAGCGCGTCGAGCACGCCGTCGCCCCAGCACCGCAGCGACTGCGCCCAGCCGTGCAACAGCACCAGCGGACGCGCGGCGGCGTCGCCCTCGACGCGGTAGACGATGGACGTGCCGTCGACGCTGACGGTTTCCCGGATAGCCATGCCGGCCATTCTGCGCCCCCGGCGCCTGTGAGTGAATTTCACCCCGGTCGGGGTGAAATTCGCTCACAGGTGCGAAGCGCATACTCAGTTCATGTGCCGCTTGTTCGGGATGACCAGCGCACCGTCACGGGTCACGGCCACGTTCTGGCTGCTCGATGCCGCGGACAGTCTGGCCGTGCAGAGCCGACGCGATCCCGACGGCACCGGCCTCGGCACCTTCACCGCCGACGGCGAACCCCTCGTCGAGAAGCAGCCGCTGCCCGCCTACGCGGACGTGAGCTTCGCGACGGAGGCGAGGGAACGCAGATCCGAGACCTTCGTCGCCCACATCCGGCACGCCTCCACCGGCGGGCTCGCGATGGTCAACACCCACCCGTTCAGCATGAGTGGGCGCATCTTCGCGCACAACGGCGTGATCGAGGACCTGCCCCGGTTGGACGAGGAGCTCGGACCGTACCGATCGGCGGTAGCCGGTGAGACCGACTCCGAGCGCTTCTTCGCGCTGATCACCAAGCACATCGACGGCCACGGCGGCGACGTCACCGCAGGCATCACCGAGGCCGCCCACTGGGTCGCCGAGCACCTGCCGATCTTCGCCGTCAACATCGTGCTGACCACCCCGACGGAGCTGTGGGCGCTGCGCTACCCCGACACCCACCAGCTGCTGGTGCTCAGCCGCGCGCCGGACACCGGCCGCCACCTCGAGCACGCCAGCCTGGCCGGCACCGTCCGGGTCCGGTCGGGTGAACTGGCCTCGGCACCCGCGGTGGTGGTGGCCAGCGAGCGGATGGACGATAACCCCGCGTGGCGGCCGCTCGCGTCCGGCGAACTGCTGCACGTCGATGCGGAGCTCAACGTCGACAGCTCCGTGATCCTCGACGGCCCGCCCGCGCATCCGCTCACGCTGGCCGACCTCGGCGCCACCGCCGCCGCGTCGCAGGCGAGCCGCTGATCGACCTCAGCCCAGCGCCGCGACGATCTCCGCCGCCGTGGCGTGCACCGCGCCGATC
Source organism: Rhodococcus sp. OK611 (assembly GCF_003050885.1). Taxonomy (NCBI): domain Bacteria; kingdom Bacillati; phylum Actinomycetota; class Actinomycetes; order Mycobacteriales; family Nocardiaceae; genus Rhodococcus; species Rhodococcus sp. OK611. The sequence goes on along the minus strand of NZ_QAOZ01000002.1, from coordinate 320,205 downwards.
CGCCCGGCCTCCTCGAGGTGGCGGTCGTCGACGCCCGAGATCGCGTCGGCCGCGATGAGCACCCGGAGGTCGCGTTCGCTCGCGTCGACGATGGTGGCCCGCGGGCAGTTCGGGTAGTTGCAGCCCGCCACCACCACGGTGTCGATGCCGCACTCGCGCAGGTGCGACTCGAGCTCCGTCCGGTGGAACGCGCTCCAGCGCGGCTTGAACAGCACGACCTCGGTCGGCGTGACCTGCTGCAGCCCGCCGCCCAGGAGCAGGTCCGGGTCGAGGTCCGGGGTGCCGAACTCGGGGACGATCTGCGACCCGACGGTGCCCGGTCTCGCCGTCTGCGCGCCCGCGGCGATCGCGGACCGCCGCACGAGGTCGACGTCGTCGCCCGCGTAGAGCCGGACGATGTGCACGATCGGGCGCCCCGCGGCCCGGTACGCCTCGAGCAGGCGCGCAATCGCGGGCAACACCTGCGTGGTGCCGGGGATCGGGCTCGATCCGCCGTCGACGAAGTCGCGTTGCGTGTCGACCACGAGCAGGGCGGAGGTAGCCGGATGCGGGGCTATCCAGGGGTCGAGACGCTCCTCGAGGGTGCTCACGGCATCACCGTATCGCCACCTCGACGGTGGACGGCGGGTCTAGCATCGAGCCATGGAGCTTGACGAGCTGCTGGCAACCATGCCGTTCGCGGTGAAGTCGGGAATCGAGCTGGTCTCGGCGACCCCTGGCGAGGTCGTCGGCCGACTGGCGTGGAGCGAGGACCTCACCACCGCGGACCACATCATGCACGGCGGGGCACTGACCACCCTCGCGGACAGCGTCGGCGCCGTGTCCGCGTTCCTCAACATCCCGTCGGGCGCCGCGCGGGTCACGACGGCCTCGAACGCGGTCTACGCGCGCCAGGTACGCCGCGGCATCGTGACCGCCGCGGCCCGCCCGTTGCACGTCGGCCGCAAGACGATCCTGGTCTCGATCGACCTCACCGACGACGACGGCAGGCTCGTCTCACAGGTCACCCAGTCGCACGCCGTCGTGGGCGACTCCGGCTTCTGAGCCGCAACCCGCCCATTGATCGGGTCGGTCCCGGCTACCGTTGGGCGATGTCGCGCTTGCTCGACGCCTACCGCGCCACCGGGGCCGACCTGCCTTTCGGTGATCCCCTGGCCGCCCACGGCGTCGCCATGGAGGGTTACTTCTGGCGGTTCACCCAGCCGGAGTCGGGCCGGGTCGTGATCGCACTGTGCGGGATCAACCGGGCAGCCGACGGCAGCTGGGCCACCCTGGGCCTGGCCGCGCATCCGAGCGGTTTCCTGCGGACCGCCGCGCATCCGGTCGCGGCCGCCGACCCCCATCGGCTCGGGGTAGTCGCCGGGGAGTCGTTCCGCGGCGAACCCGACCGGCTGCGGGTGGACCTCGGTCCCGACGCCAGGCTCGACGTGCGGATCACACATCCGATGCCCTGGCCGCGACGCGCATTCGGCGGTTCGGGTGTCCTCCAGACGATCCCGGCGCTCAACCAGTATTGGCACCCCTGGCTGCTCGGCGGGCGCGCCGAGGGAACCGCGGTGCTCGGCGGCGAGAACTGGGACCTCACCGGGGGCCAGGTGTACGCCGAGAAGAGCTGGGGCCGAGGTGGATTCCCCGATTCCTGGTGGTGGGGCCAGGCTCAGGGCTTCGCCGACCCGGCAGCGTGCGTGGCGTTCGGCGGCGCCGTGGTCCACGCCGGAGCGCTGCGCACCGAGATCACCCTGATCGTCGTGCGACTGCCGGACGGACGGGTGCTGCGCCTCGGCGATCCGGTGGTCTCCCCCGTCCGGGCCCAGGTGACCGACGAGCACTGGACGCTCCGCGGCCGGAGCCCACGCTGGAGCGTGGACATCGAGGGTCACGGGGCGATCGGCGACGCCCACGTCCTACCGGTGCCGCTGCCGGCCGAGCGGCGCAACGTCCCCGGCGCGCTGGAACACCTGGGTGCGCGGATGTCGGTGACGGTCCGGCGGGGGCACCGGACGGTCTGGTCCGGCGAGTCGGCCGTGGCGGCGCTGGAGCACGGCGGGCTGGCGCGCGCCAGGGCCGAGGCGGACCGGCGCGGCGCCGCGCCGGAGGCCACCGACGCGCCACCGTGCGCCCGGTGACCCGCGATCGCGCGACTCAGCTGGCCGCCGACAACGCCTGCACCGGCCGCGGGCCGGACGCCACCCGGTCTTCCCGGCGGCGACGCTGCTCCACCGGGTCCGGAACCGGCACCGCGCCGAGCAGCCCGCGGGTGTAGTCCTGCTGGGGATCGCCGAACACGCTTGCGGTGGAGCCGATCTCGACCATTTCACCACCACGGAGCACGGCAACCCTGTCCGCCACCCGGTTCACGACGGCGAGGTCGTGACTGATGAACAGGCAGGCGAACCGGAACTCCTCGCGCAGGTCCGCGAAGAGGTCGAGAATCTCCGACTGCACGGACACGTCGAGGGCACTGGTCGGCTCGTCAGCGACCAGCAGCCGCGGCGCCAGCACCAGGGCCCTCGCTAACGCCACCCGCTGCCGCTGCCCGCCGGACAGCTCGGCAGGCCGCCGCTCCGCAAACGAGCGCGGCAGTCGCACCGCCTCGAGCAGATCGCCCACCCGGGCGCGTAGCAAGGCGCCGGAGGCCGCTCGATGCACGACCAGCGGCTCCGCGACCGAGTCCCCGATGCTCCGGCGTGGGTCCAGCGATGCCGCCGGGTCCTGGTGCACCAGCGCCACCCCCTTTCGCAGGCCACGGAGGTCCCTGCGGGACACCGTGCCGAGATCCGTCCCGTCGAACACGACCGACCCCGAGGTCGCCCGCACCACGCCCAGCGCCGCGCGCCCCAGGGTCGTCTTGCCAGAGCCCGACTCGCCGACCAGGCCAAGCACCTCACCCGCGCCGACCTCGAACCCCACACCGCGCAGCGCGTGGAACTCCTTGTTGCCCAGCCTCGCCGGGTACACCACATCCAGGTCGCGCACCACCAGGACCGGCTCGGCGGGCACCGGGCCGACCGGGCCCGCGTTGTCCCCGAGCCGCGGCACCGCCGCGAGCAGCTGCGTCGTGTACTTCTCCCGCGGCGCCGAGAACAGCTCGTGCACACCGCTCTCCTCGACCAGCTCGCCACGGCGCATCACCGCCACCCGGTCCGCGATGTCGGCGACCACCCCCATGTTGTGGGTGATGAGCAGGATCGCCGCACCCCGCTCTGTCCGCAAGCCGCGCAGCAGGGTGAGGATCTCCGCCTGCACCGTCACGTCCAGCGCGGTCGTCGGCTCGTCCGCGATCAGGAGGTCCGGGTCCCCGGACAGCGCCAGGGCGATCACGACCCGCTGCTTCTGACCGCCGGACAGCTGGTGCGGATACCAGTCAACCCGCCGTTCCGGATCCGGGATCTCCACCAGGCGAAGCAGTTCGACGGCCCGCGCCCTGGCCTCCGCCCGGCCGACCTTTCCGTGCGCCCGCAGGGCCTGCGCGATCTGCCAGCCCACCTTCTGCACCGGGTTCAGCGCGGTCTGCGGTTCCTGGAACACCATGGCCGCCCTGGTCCCGCGCAGCCGGGCGAGCGTGCCCTCCCCTGCCCCGACCACCTGGGCGCCGCCGAGCCGGATCGACCCGCTCGCCTCGGCGTTGTCGGGCAGCAGCCCGAGCACCGCCTTCGCGGTCATCGACTTTCCGGAACCGGATTCACCGACCAGCGCGAGGATCTCACCGCGGCCGACGGTCAGGTTCAGCCCGTCCACCACCGGGTCACCGGTCGCGCCGAAACGGATGCTCAGGTCCTCGATTTCGAGGATCGGGTCTGTCTGGGTCATCGTCTACTCCTGAGATGTCATGGCGTGTCAGGCCCGACGCGCGGATCCGAGCGCCTGGGCGATGAGCAGGAATCCGAGCACCAGCGCCGCCACCACCACCAGCGGGCCGATGGCAAAGGCCGGGTTGGCATCGAGATTGGGCACAGAGTCGGCGATGATCGACCCGAGCGAGGGTTCGGGTGGCCGGACGCCGATACCGACGAAGCTCATCGCGGACTCCACGAACACCGCCACCGACATGGACAGCGCCAACTGCACGGCCAGCGGCTCCAGCGCGTTCGGCAGCACGTGGGTGCGCAGCACCCACCACCGACCGGCCCCGATGACCTCCGCCGACTCGACGTACGGCAACTCCCGGATCCGCAGCACCTGGGTGCGGATCATCCGCCCGAAGATCGGGATCTCGACGACCACGATCACTGCGATCACCGTCACCGCGCCGGGTCCCACGATCGCGGCGAGCGCGATCGCCAGAATCAGCGCGGGAAACGCGAGCACCACGTCGAAGGCGCGCTGGGCGATCACGTCCGTCACCGGGTGCAGGCTCGATGCCAGCCCCAGCAGCGCGCCGACCAGCGCCCCGATCGGCACCGCGATCACGATGATCTCGAGGTTGATCCGGATGCCGTGCAGCACCCGGGAGTAGACATCCCGATTCACCTGATCGGTGCCGAACCAGTGCTCGGCGCCGGGGCCGAGGAGGTTCGCCCCGCCGATCTGCTCGTTCGGCCCGAAGGGTGCGATCCACTGGGCCAGCAGTCCCGCCGCCGCCACCGCGACCACCAGCACCAGGCCGAGCAGGCCCTGCCCATGGGTCAGCGCGGCCCACGCCGGGTGCCTGCGCGCGGGCGCCGGCTCGGGAAGGGACCGGTCGGCGACCGCCGGGTCCTCGATGGGGGTGACGCTCATGAGGTTCCCCCGATCCGGATCCGCGGATCCAGGTAGGCATGCACGACGTCGGTGACCAGCTGAACGAGCACGAACACCGAGACCGAGAGCAGCAGCAGCACCTGGACCACCGGGTAGTCGCGGCGGCTGATGCCCTGTTCGATGAGCTGCCCGATCCCGGGCCAGGCGAAGATCGCCTCGACCAGCACCGCACCACCGAGCAGCTGCCCGGTCTGCAGACCCAGCGCGGTCACCATGGTGGGGAGTGCATTGCGCAGTGCGCTGCGGGTGACGAGATTCCACCGCGAGACGCCGAGCGCCCGTGCGGTCAGCACGTACGGCTGACTCAGCTCGGTGCGCAGCGACTCGGTGAGGAATCGGGTCAGGGCGGCGGCCACCGGCAGGGCCAGGCACACGGCGGGCAGCAGCAGGTACTGCGCCGAGATGTCGGGCCTGACCCAGAACCCCTGCGGGGGAACCCCACCCGAGGGGAGCACCGGAAAGAGCACCGCGAACACCAGGACCAGCAGCACGCCGCTGACGAAGGGCGGCAGCGCCACGGCGAGGGTGTTGAACCCGGCGACAGCGCCGGTCAGCCACCGCTTCGGCCAGACAACGGCCGTGACGCTGAGGATCAGGCTGACCAGCACCGCGAGCACCAGCGCGGTCACGGCGAGCACGACGGTGTTGACCAGACCGGAGAGGACCAGATCGGAGATCTGACCGCCGATCACATACGACCTGCCCAGGTCGAAGGTCAACACCGAGCCGATCCAGGACACGTACTGGGCCGGGATCGACCGGTCCAATCCGAGCGAATGTCTGATCGCGGCAATGGATTCCGCGGAGGCATCCGGACCGGCCAGGCTGCTCGCCGGATCGCCGGGGACCAGCCGAAGCACGAAGAAGATCAGCAGTGAGGCCAGCAGCAGCACAGCCACGGCCGACGGCAGCCGGCGCGCGAGGTATCGCACCATGATGCGGGCTCCTCTCGGTCGGGGCCGTCAGGCCAGATAGGTGTCCGTGTAGACGATCTCGGAGCGTTTGGTCCAGTCGATGCCCTGCACCCTCTGCGCCGTGGCGAGTTGGTTGAGCACCACGCCGATCTCCACCAGGAACAGCCCGTCGAGCAGTTGGTCGCTCACCGCCCGGTACCTGTCCTTCGCCTCCGCGCCGGTGCCGTCCGCGACCCGCCACGCCGCTCCCGCGGCGTCGACATAGGCCGGGCTCTCGTAGTGCGAGGAGTTCTTGAGCGCGTTGAACGGGTATGCACTGACGGTGAGCGTGGACGGAACGTACTGGGCCCACGAATGGAACGTCACCCACAGGGCCGGAATGGTGCCGCCGATCAGCGCCTTGATGAAGGTCGCGCCCTCCTGCGGATCGAGCTCGACCGGGATGCCGATCTCGGCGAGGTTCGCCTGCACGATCTGCGCGGTCGCCTCGTAGAAGGGATTCCCGGCCTGGTAGGTCAGGGGCAGGGTCGGGACCGCGATCCCCGACCCGGCCAGGATGGCCCGCGCCTTGGTCGCGTCCCGGGTGAAGGTCGTGTTCCTCGACTCGTCGTAGGCGGGCGAGCTCTTGGGCCACGGCAGGTTCACCGGGTAGCCGGAGCCGCGGAACACCTCCGAGATCACCCGGTCCCGATCGATCGCGTACGCGATCGCCTGCCGCACCCGGACATCGGCGAGCGCCGGGTGGGTGACGTTCGCACCCACGTACACCTGCAGCTCGGCCCCCTCCAGCGACACCGCCTGGAATCGCGCTGTCTCGCCGAGGGTTTCGGTGTCGCGATAGTTCAGCCCACCCGCAACCGCGACCTGGCCGGACTTGAGCGAGCTGAGCAGCGCCTGCGAGTCGGGGATCACCGAGACCTCCACCCGGTCCAGGAAGGGCCGGTCCGGGATCCAGTAGTGCTCGTTGCGCTCGAACACCAGCGCGCTGTTGGGCGTGCGCGAGACCAACTTGAACGGCCCGGTGCCGATGAAGGCGTCACCGGTGGCGAGCTTGTCGATGGACTCGCTGTCGAGGATCGGCACGGTGTCGAGCAGGTCGAAGACGTTCCCGAGCGGATGCGCCAGCGTCAGCACCAGGCGGTGCGGGTCGCTGGTGTCGAACGCCGTGATCGCGGCCGCGGTGCTGCGCAGCTGAGCGGTCCACTTGGGGTCCGCGTAGGTGCGGAGGGAGAACTCCGCGTCCTTCGAGGTGAACGGGCGACCGCTGTGGAAGGTGACGTCGTCGCGCAGCTCCAGGGTCAGCGACAGCCCGTCGGCGGCGAGCTGCCACGACTTCGCCAGCCGAGGTTGCGGCTCCACGTTGTCGTGCGGATAACGGACGAGGGTGTCGTACGCCAGCCCGATCACGGTGGTGGCGCCGCTGGTGTTGGTCAGGAACGTCGCCGGGATCACGTCCGCGGTGATGCCCGTCTTGAGGGTGCCACCGCGCACCGGTGTGCCGGACGCGCCCGTGGCCGCCCCCGCCCGCTGCTCGTCGACCGCGGAGGAGCAGGCCCCCAGCAGCCCGGTCCCGAAGATGGCGGCGGCGGTCAGACCCGCGCCGCGGAAGAAGGTACGACGATCGACGATCGACCGGTTGACTGAGGAGCTCACTGGGAGACAACCCTTCGAATGGAGGTGAGTGGATCTGAGTAGAGGGTGCTGAGCGAGACCACGCCTGCCGCGAACTCCTGGACGCGGTTGCCGAAGCCGGTGATCCGGATGTCCTTGCGGGCCAGGCTCGACGTGCGCGCGAACGCCTCGGCGACGTGCGGGATTCCGGCGGGGTACTCGGTGAATGCCTGACCGCCGAGGATCACCCGGTCCGGGTTGAACAGGTCACGCAGCATCGCGACGGTGCGGCCGAGCACCCGGGCGCGCTCGACCAGGAGTTCGTGCGCCGGAATGGAACCCGCGGCCGCCGCCCGGTAGACGGCAGCGATGGCGGGCCGTTCATCGGTCTCGGTGAGGATGCCGGCCTCCTTGGCTGCGGCGATGGTGGCGCGGTCGCTGACCGTGGCCTCGAGGCAGCCGCGGGCACCGCAGGCGCACAGCGCCGAGGAACCGGTGGACAGGTGCACGATCGAGCCGGGGCCGGACGAGGGCGTGTGCACCCGGCCGTCGATGGTGACGGCGACTCCGGCCGTCTCGCGGGCGTAGAAGTAGAGGCTGGTCCCGTCCGTTCCGCTGTCACCGGGGCGCTGAGGGGCGAGCAGCAGCTCCGACGCCGCCATCGCCTCGACGTGCGCGGCGACCGACACCGGCAGCCCCAACCCTTCGCCGATGATCGCGCCGACGGGGGCGCCCAGCCAGCCGAGCCGTGGGTGGTCGACCCGGCCCGTGGTCGCGTCCACCCGGCCGCCGAGCGCCACCCCGACCCACAGGGGCCGGCGTCGATGCCATCTGGAGGCGAACAGCTTTGCACTGCGAGAGATTTGGGAGAGCGCCCGGTCTTGTGGGCCTGCCGGTGTCGGAACCTCGACGGAGCCGAGGATCTTTCCCCGGAGGTCACTGGCGACGATCCCGGTCACCACCGCACCGATATGGATACCGATGGTGAGATAGGGCTCGTGGTTGACCTCGAACGGCACCCGGGGTCGACCCACCGCTCCCGACGCGGTGAGATCCGCGCGCTCACGCAGCAGGCCCTCGGCGAGCAGCGCCGAGACCTGGCGGTTCACCGTGGCGGTGGACAGGCCGGTGATCTTCGCCGCGATGTCGCGGGCGATCGGCCCGCGGGCGCAGGCCACCCGGAACACGGCCGCGGCGGGGGCGTCCGCGACGCGCAGTTCCGGCGGCACGATCTGGGCGCGGGTGGGGGTACGGGTGATCGGCCGGGTGAGGACGGCCGCGGACGACAAACTGGTGATGGACACGCGAATTCCTTGCGCTTCGTCCCCGGCGGGGGACAGACCTACACGGCGTGGGCGAGCGCTGACCAGGTCAAACGGCGCGAGACCGACCGCCGTGACGCCCCACAGGGGCGTCCGGGATCAGGCGTCGAGGTACGAGGAAGTGGCAGCGCGGACTAGCGAGAGATACCGCGAGGGGAACAACAGAGTTCCCGCGCCAGGGGCAGGCGTGAGCCCAGTGCGGCGGTCACATAGGTGACCCGCATGGGGTGAGGCCTGCCGGAGTTCATGGCGTCAAGCTAACACCTCGCCGAATTCTCCACCAGCCGAGGGGAAATACCCGTCGGGGCGACGATCCGGAACACGGTTGCGATCAGCATGACGGAAACCCTTGGCCACCGCAGGCATCGCTGGTTGCCTGGCACAGGTACCACAGCGAGTCCCGTCAGACTACGAAAGGCCAATCATGTCAATCGATTTCGAAACCCAAACGACCGCGACGGGAGCCTCCGTCGCAAAGCTCGGCGCCCACATCGGCGCCCGCGTCGACGGCGTCACCCTCGGCGGCGACCTCGATCCGGCGACCGTCTCACTTATCCGGCAGGCCCTGCTCGAGCACAAGGTGATCTTCTTCCGCGGCCAGCAGCACCTCGACGAGGACTCCCAGTACGCGTTCGCCCAGCTGCTCGGTGAGCCGACCACCGCGCACCCCACCGTCACCTCCCGCGGTGAGCGGGTGCTGCCGATCGACTCCGAGTACGGCAGCGCCAGCAGCTGGCACACCGACGTCACCTTCGTCGACCGCATCCCGAAGGCCTCGATCCTGCGGGCCGAGGTGTTGCCCTCCTATGGCGGCTCGACCACCTGGGCGTCCACCGTCGCGGCCTACGACACCCTGCCCGAACCGCTCAAGGCCCTGGTGGAGAACCTGTGGGCGACACACACCAATCTCTTCGACTACGCCGCGAGCACCGCCGCGACCGTCGACGGCAAGGGTGAGGAGTACATCCGGGAGTTCCAGTCCACCTACTACGAGACCCAGCACCCGGTCGTGCGCGTGCACCCGGAGACCGGTGAGCGCTCGCTGCTCCTCGGCCACTTCGTCAAGGGCTTCGTCGGCTTCGGGCCCGCCGAGTCGCAGGCGCTGTTCCAGTTGCTGCAGGCGCGCGTCACGAAGCTCGAGAACACCACCCGATGGAACTGGGAGGACGGCGACGTCGCGATCTGGGACAACCGCGCCACCCAGCACTACGCCGTCGGCGATTACGACGGGCAGCGCCGTCGCCTCACCCGGATCACCCTCGCAGGCGATGTCCCGGTCAACACCCACGGCGAGCGCAGCCGCATCGTCACCGGCGACGCCTCGCACTACTCGACCATCGACCAGCCGGTGCGGGTCGCGAGCTGATGACCGTCCCGCCGCACGCCAGGGGCTACGAGGGGTTTGCCGGCCGGATCGGCCGGACCACCGACGACTCCACCCCGTCCTGGGCGCCCGTCCCGTCGGCCGCCCCGGGTTCACCGAATGTCGTCGTCGTGTTGATCGATGACATGGGCTACAGCGACATCGGGCCCTTCGGCTCCGAGATCGACACGCCCAACCTCGATCGCCTCGCCGCCTCGGGCGTGCGGCTGACGAACTACCACACCACCCCGCTGTGCTCGCCGTCGCGCGCGGCGCTGCTCACCGGGCTCAATCCGCACCGAGCCGGCTACGGCTTCGTCGCCAATGCCGATCCCGGTTACCCGGGCCTGCGACTCGAACTGGCCGACGACGTGCTCACCTTGCCCGAGATCCTGCGGGCAAGCGGCTACGCCACCTACGCCGTCGGCAAGTGGCACCTGGTGCGCGACGCCAACCTGCGCCCCGGCGCGAATCGCGATTCCTGGCCGACGCAGCGCGGGTTCGATCGCTACTACGGGTCTCTGGAGGGCCTCAATTCCTTCTACTATCCCAACCAGCTGGTCTCGGACAACTCCGCCGTCGACGTGGACGATTACCCCGAGAACTATTACCTCACTGACGATCTGACGGACAAGGCGATCGGCTACCTCAAGGACCTGCGCGCCCACGATGCCGACAAGCCGTTCTTCCTCTACTTCGCACATGTGGCCATGCACGGACCACTCCAGGCCAAGCCCGCGGACGTCGCGAAGTACCGCGGCCGCTACGCCGAGGGCTGGGATGCGCTCCGGGAGAGCCGCTTCGCGGCGCAGCTAGCGCAGGGACTGTTCCCTCCGGGGACCGAGCAGGCGCCGCGCAACTCCGAGGCCGGATTCGATGTGCCCGAATGGGACTCGCTGACGCCTGAGCAGCAGCGCCGCTTCGCCCGCTATATGGAGGTGTACGCGGGCATGGTCGACAGCGTCGATCAGAGTGTCGGGCGGGTCCTCGACACCATCGAGCAACTCGGTGAACTCGACAACACCATCGTGGTGTTCACCTCCGACAACGGCGGCACCGCGGAGGGCGGGCCCGAGGGCACCCGGTCTTACTTCTCCCAGTTCGCCCACGTCACCGACCCGGACTGGGTGGGCGACGTGCCGCACGACGAGGAACTGATCGGGACCGCGAAGCTCGGCGTGCACTATCCGCGGGGCTGGGGCCAGGCGTCGAACACCCCGTTCCGCTTCTACAAGGGACAGTCCTTCGCCGGCGGCGTCCGGGTGCCGTTCGTACTGTCGTGGCCAAACGGACTGCGAAAGCAGGACGGCGACACCGGAATCCGCGAGCAGTTCACCTACGTCACCGACCTTGCGCCGACCCTGCTCGGGCTCGTCGGCATCGACCCCCCGACCGTGCGGGGCGGACTACCGGCCAAGGAGTTCGACGGGGTGGATGCCTCCGCGGTGCTGCGAGACGGGACCGTCCCGTCCTCGCACACCGAGCAGTACACCGAGATGACCGGCAACCGCGGCTACTACCGCGACGGCTGGAAACTGCTCGCCCTGCACCCCGGCCCGGACGTGGACGCCCCCCGCTGGCAGCTGTTCGACGTTCGGACCGACCCGACCGAACTCCACGACCTGGCGGACCGGCTGCCGGAGAAGGTCGACGAGTTGGCCGCGGCATGGGACGAGGCGGCCTGGGCGAACACGGTGTTCCCCTTGCTGAGCGGCGGCGCCCTCGCCGTCCGCAGGCCGGCCGAGCAGGCGTTGTCGCGGCCGGTCCGGATCCTGGCGGGCACCCCGCCCCTGGAGCGCTATCGGTCCTCGAAGCTGATCGCCTTCCGCGACTTCGAGATCGCCGCCGAGTTGGGTGGATCCGGATTCGCGCGGGGCGACGAGGGCGTCCTGGTGGCGCACGGCGACCCACAGGGCGGCTACCTGCTGTACATCGAAGACGGGCACCTGGTGTTCGGGCTGAACAGCTACGGCCGGTACACCTCCGTCGACGCCGGTCCGGTGCCCGTGGGCGCCAGCAGGCTCGAGGTCTCCGCGACGGTCGCCCCGCGGCTCCGCTGGGACTTCACCGTCCTGGTCGACGGCGTCGCCGCCGGGGAGCTGCTCGGGCAGGTGCAGCTGGTCGGCATGGCCCCCTGGACCGGCATCTCGGTCGGGGTGGACGCCCGCGGCCCGGTGTCCTGGGATCTGCGGCAGCGGCGCGGCCCCTTCCAGTACACCGGCGCACTGCGTGCGGTCACCTACACACCTGGCCCCGTCCAGGTGCCGGGCGGGGCCATCGAGCGGATCGAACGCGAGGCCGAGTACGCCGCCGATTAGGCAGCTCCGCTGCCCGTGCGCGGTTGACGAGTCCAGGGACCCGCCAACCGCGCACGGGCGCCGCAGGCGCCTAGGCTGAGCCCATGACCATCTCGCCTGATGCACAAGTCGCCGTCGTCACGGGAGCGAGCTCCGGAATCGGTGAGGCCACCGCGCGCACGCTCGCCGCGCAGGGGTTTCACGTGGTTGTCGGCGCGCGGCGGATCGACCGCCTGGAGAAGCTGGCCGAGGACATCGGCGGCACCGCGCTCGAACTCGATGTCACCGACGAGGACTCGGTGGACGCCTTCGCCGCGGTGCTGCCGAGGGTCGACGTCCTGGTCAACAACGCGGGCGGCGCCAAGGGCCTGGCCCCGGTCCTCGAGGCGGACCTGGACGACTGGCGGTGGATGTGGGAGACCAACGTCCTCGGCACCCTGAAGATCACCAAGGCCCTGCTGCCGAAGCTGATCGCCTCCGGCGACGGGCTCATCGTCACCATCACCTCGGTCGCCGCGTTCGAGGCCTACGACAACGGATCCGGCTACACCTCGGCCAAGCACGCCCAGGCGGTGCTGCACCGGACGCTGCGCGGCGAGCTGCTCGGCCAGCCCGTGCGGCTCACCGAGATCGCCCCCGGCGCAGTGGAGACCGAGTTCTCCCTGGTGCGCTTCCACGGCGACGAGGACCGCGCCAAGAAGGTCTACGAGGGCATCACGCCCCTGGTCGCCGCGGACGTGGCCGAGGTGATCGGGTTCGTCGCGTCCCGCCCCTCGCACGTGAACCTCGACCAGATCATCATCAAACCGCGCGATCAGGCCGGCCCCGGACGCTTCTCGCGGACCTAGGCGTGCAGCACCGGCTGACCGCGGGCCCGCTGCTCGACGAGCGTGGCCGGCTCGCCGAGGCGGGCTGGTCCACGTCCGAGGTCCGCCGGTACGACCGGGCAGCCGTCGCCGCACCCCGATTCCGGATCAAGGAGTGGGACTACTACTGCGTGCTCACGCAGGACGTCGGTCTCGCGCTGACGGTCGCGGACAACGGCTACATGGGCCTGCTCGGGGTCTCGTGGCTCGATCTCGGGGCGCGCGCCGAGGTGACCGAGAACGTGATGCTGCCCTTCCCGATGGGCTCGATGGCGTTGCCCGCAAGCGCCGATGCCGGCGACGTGCTGGCCTCACACAAGGGTCTGCGGATCTCGTTCCGGCACACCGAGGGTGGCCGGTTGCTCGCGATCGATCACCCGGGGTTCGACGGCGGGCGCGGGCTGAGCGGTGAGCTCCTGCTGTCCCAGCCCACCATGGATCGGATGGTTGTCGCCACGCCGTTCCGCAAGGCCCCCAAGGCCTTCTACTACAACCAGAAGATCACTTGCCTTCCCGCGAGCGGTGAGGTCGTGGTCGGCGGGCACTCGTTCGCGTTCGACCCCGGGTCGGCGTTCGGCGTGTTCGACTGGGGCCGCGGCGTCTGGACCTACGACAACACCTGGTACTGGGGCTCGACGTCCGGGCTCGTCGGCGGAAAGCCGTTCGGGTTCAACATCGGTCACGGTTTCGGCGACACCTCCGCGGCCACCGAGAACATGGTGTTCGTCGACGGTCGCGCGCACAAGCTGGACCAGGTGACCTTCCACCTCCCGGCGGGCACGTTCGACGGCGCACCGTGGACCTTCACCAGCAACGACCGCCGGTTCGAGATGACGTTCGAGCCGATCCTCGACCGGGCGGCCAGCACCGATCTCTTGGTCCTGCGCTCCATCCAGCACCAGGTGTTCGGGCGATTCAGTGGTCACGTCGTCCTCGACGACGGCAGCACGATCGAGATCGCGAACCTGCTCGGGTTCGCGGAGGAGGTCCGCAACCGCTGGTGAGCTCAGGCGCCGCGGCCCGGCCCCGGGTCGAGGATCAGCAGGGCGTCCAGCTCCCGGTTCCGGCAGCGGCGGACGAACTCGGCCGCCGAGCCCGGGTCGGCGGCGAAGCGCTCGTGCGTCGGCCCGTCGATCTCGTAGAACTCCTCCGCCTCCGCGACCCCGTTGGCCGCGGGAATGGCCAGGTAGTGGCGCCCGGTGGTCTCCTCGATTCCCAGCGAGAAGCGCAGTTCGAGGCAGATGAACTGGTCCCGGAAGCTCGGCGACGCGACGGCCGTCTCGGTCCGGTCCTGTTCGCGCCGTACCTGTCTCATCGGCCGACGGCCCCTGAGCGCGCGACGCCGACGAGCCGCTGCACCTCGGCGGCGATGTCCTCACCGCGGGCGGGCAGTGCGCTCACGATGTCGGAACCCCGCACGAGGTAGCGCCCGTCGTCGGCGAAGTCCATCCAGTGGAAGCCCTGTCCGTCGCCGGTCGGCCGGTTGTCGTAGGCGGGGCCCGCGAAGACCGTGATCTCGCCCAGCCCCGTGCGCGGGCGCCGGAAGAACTCGTCCCGTTCCTCGTTCCCGCGTGCCCGGCTGGCCGACTGCATGAGGGAGCCGCTCGCAGGCGCCACCGACCGGGGCACCGACACGCCCCGACGCCGACCCGCGGCTACGGCCGGGATCGATTGGGCCACAAATGTTCCCACCTGCGCGACGGGAGCGGATGCCAGCAGGACGTCGGCGCCCGCGTGCAGGTCAGGCCCCGGCAGCTGAACGGCCACGGCCGCGACGGACTGCCCGATACCGGCGTGCATCCTGATCATCGACTCGAGCCCGGCGCCGCGAAACCCGCACAGCTCGATCCGGACCACCGGCTCGGCCAGCGCGACCAACGCCTCGTACAGGCGCTCGTCGAGCATCGGGACGACGCTCTGCGCGGCCGCCCGCCGGTCCGCCCGGAACTCGTCTTCCGTGGCCGCGGTGCCGCGGAACTGGAACGGGTAGGGCAGGCGGTCCCGGCCGAATCGCTCCCACAGAACCGTGAACTCGAGGGCGGTCAGGCGCCACCGACCGTCGCTCATCCGCCGATGACCGGCGGCGCGACCTTCGGGAGCCTGCCCACCAGTTCGTTGCCGTTGTCGACGTTGACGAGGTAGCTGGGCGTCTTGTGCTCGGTGTCGTCATCGCCGTTGGCGCGGGCGCCACCCGGCGCCATGCCGCCGCCCATCGCGCCAGGACGGCCCGCGGCGCCCGCCGTGCCACCGCCGGCTCCACCCGCGCCCGCCGCACCACCGGCCGCGCCCGGCACGCCCATCCCGCCGCCGAGGCCACGCGAGGAGCCACCCAGCCCGCCGGTCGCGCCAAGGCCTCCGCCCGCGCCCGCGCCGTAGGACGCGCCGGACCCGGCACCCGCGCCGAGCCCCGAGCCGGAGCCCGACGCGCCGTGGCCTCCGGATCCGGTGCCGCTGCCGGTACCTGTGCCGGTACCTGTGCCGGAACCGAGCCCGCTACCGGTCCCGTCGGCACCGCCTGCGGCCGCGGGAGCGGTCCATGCAGAGGACGGATCGGTCTGCGCGAAGGGCGAATTCGAGCCGTCGGTGCCGGAGGCGGCGCCGTCCGGCGACAGCGGGTTCGCGCCCGCGTTCGGGTCGAAGGGGTCGGCTCCTGGCGATCCGGGCGCCGGATCGTTCCCGACTCCCTGCCGCGTCGGGGGGACCGGGGCATCCCCCGGTCCGGTGTAGCCGGAGGGGTTGTAGCCGGACGGTCCCCCGGTGTTCGTTTCGCTGCGCGGCGAGAACGTGCCGTCGCCCTCACGGTCTATCACGTTCTTTGGCTTCGGGAGGATCGGGACGTTGGTGTCGGCCTGCTGCATCACCGGCGTGTATACGGTCTTCATGATCTGGATCGCCTGCTGGCGGGCCTCGTCCTTGCCGTGCACCAGCTGCTTGACCATCCCGACCGAGGGCAGCGCGACGTTGACGAGCGACTCGAGCGCGGAGATGGCCTCCACGGCGGGCATGGTCGCCTTGACCTGCGAGATCCCGGTCGCCGCCTCGGCCACCTTGGTCCCCACCAGCTGGCCCGCCACCGCCAGCTTGTCGGAATCGGCGACATAGGCCGCCGTGGCCGTCACCGCGGCCTCGGCGGCGACGCCCTCCCACTTGCCGTCGATCTCCTTCGAGATGAAGTCCTTGAACTCGGCGAGGCCCTCACCGAGCGAGGATCCGATCTTCGCCCAGCCCTCGGCGCTCGCCCGGATCGGATCCGCACTCATCGCGTCGACGGCGGACTTGATGGCCTCGTGCGACATCGAATCGAAGCTGTCGGGCACCACAGACGGCGGTTCGTAGCCACCACCGAACTCAGCCTTGAGACCGTCCTGCCGGCTGTAGAGCTCGGAGCGCTCGGTGTTGCCGGCCTCCTGCCGATCCTCGACGCGGTCGCGCTCGTCGATGTCGTAGCCGGACACCACATCGATGATCTTGTTTCCGGGGTCGCGCGCCAGATCGCTCAGGTCGTCCAGGGCACCCGTTGCCAGGTCGCCCATCGACCCCTTCAGCTCGTCCAGGCTCGGCAAAATCGACATCTCAGATCCCCCTCGCCGTGCTGAACATCGTGGTCAACGCACCACAGGCCGCGCCAACGGCGACCTGGCTCCCGAACCTCTTCCGCACCGACACTCCCCCACTGGTCCCGACCGATACCGGTCCTCCCTAGATAGACGCAGCACCGCACCCATCCGTTCCATCCGGATCACGACAAACCCGGCGAGGCAGCTCACCCCTCCATAGCTGCCCCGCCGGCCACCGTTCCGAATCCGGCCCGAGGGGTATCAATGCGCCGCAAGCCGCACATTCGCAGCCCGCGTCCACCCCCGTGTGCGCGATACTTCCCACCCGGCCCAGTTCTCACGGCTTACCTGGAATAGACGCACCACGGAGCGAATCGGTTCCGTGGTCTACTGGGAAAATCCGTACCGAAACCCGGCAGCACGGCCAAACTGGTCCGACCACTACTGCGGTATGGCGTTCTACCCCCACCAGTTCCCCGAACTGCCCCAAAATCGGCGACCGCCTGCTCGTGTCAGCACACGTGATCAACCAGCCGCCGCTCAGACGAAATCATGCGGTCCCCCGCGCGAATCTCCGTCTCGTCGGAAGCAATCGAACCTCTCGTCACAATGCATCAGGCTTGGAAAGAGCACGCAGCCTGGATATTGCGGCATCCACTCCGCCGTGGGAATCGAAGAAGTACAGGCATGCATCGTGCTCTGAATTGAAGACCTTCCGGTCATACTTTGATCCGCGTTCGCTGTAGAACACTTCCCACTGACCGGCGGGCGTTTCGGAAACCGAGAAAGAGTCATGGGTCATCCCATTGACCACCACCGGAACACGTATACCGGCCAACTCGAGCGCTTCGATCAATTCAGAACTCTTCACTTACTACCTCTCTCAAGTAACCCGCGTTGATCAGATCCACGATCGAATGAGTTGTGTGGTACTGGATTCCACCACCCGGTTGCGCCATCGCTTCGGCGATCCGGCCCATGAACACCGGAATTGGCCGAACAACCTGATACTGATGATAGCCCTGGTCGAGCGAGGTAAAGGGAAGGCCTCGCTCCGGAAACGGCACGCCCGGCGGCGAAGCGAACCGCCCGTATGGCGACCCAAATCTGTCCATCGTCTCGCCGGGTTGGAGGACGACCGGACGCCTCTCATCGGGTGACTCAAACCCATCGGGGTGGAGGCCGGGATCCGGCCATCCCTCGACCATCGGCGTACCCCACGCGTCTATCCTTGTTCCTGGCGGATGATCCTCATCTCCGGGCCAGTGCGCCTCAAGCCATTGATCCCGGGTTAACAACGAGCCGTATGGATTCCAGTCGTCAGGGATCAATTCCTGAACGTGCGGATCCGACTGCAGTAGTCCCCGGTTCTCGAGGACCAGGTCTTGGAGATCCTGCCGCGAGTGAACCGCCTCGATTTCACTCGAATCGATCAAATGCAGCAGGGGATGATTACCGAGGGTGGCTTCTCCGGCCTCGATCACCCCCGCGGGCGGATGTCCCGTGGTCGATTCCAGATAGTCATCTGGGGCGGTGATCTCTTGGACTGGAAGTGGATAGCTCTCGAATGCAGGCTCAGGATCTGTGGGGCTTCTACCGTCGAACCCTGCATCTTCCGACAGCGAGTCCAGTCCATCGGACGTGTCGAATGGAGGCTGTCCATGACCGGCCGGCGATGCGGAATGCGGACTTACCTCTGTCGACTGCTGAACGGCGGTGCCCATGTTCAACCCACCCGGCCTCGCCGTGGGCGATGTCGCAGTGGATCCCACCCCGCCGCCCGCCGTCGGTTCCGTGATCCCCATGTTCAATCCGCCGGTGCGCGGGGCCGGCCCCGCCGACGCCGCATCCGCGACCGAACCCGGGCGCGGCGCGGCGTCGGCCGAACTGGGCACCGTGCTCGCGGGCGTCTCCAATGGCGAAAAGCGGGGCGTGTCGACCGACGAGGTGGGACGCGTGGCGGTGTCCCCGTCGCCCGCCGCCCCGACGCCGCCGCCGATCGCGCCCGACGCGAGGTCCTGCCAGGACACACCCTGACCCGACGCCGCCGCGCTGGCCGCTGACCCGGCCGCCCCGGCTATCGTCTCCGTGCCGATCTGCCCGAGCGGTGACCCCGAGCCGAACCGGCTCACCCCGCCGGAGACCGCGCCCTCGACGAAGCCCTCGATCGCACCGGACGCCAGGCTGCCGGTGTCCAGCCGGTCCCGGTTGCCCTGCAGGATCTGTAACGACTGGATTGCGCCGTCCAGCAACACATTCTGCGCCGCGCTCACCGCGGCGTGCTGGATCAGCTTCATGATCAGTTGCCGCACCACCATCCGTACCGCGACCTGGGTGGCGATCTGGGCGGCGGGGATCGCCGCGGTGCTCGCGCCAAGGGTCGGGATGGCCGCCGCGGCGAGCGCCGCAAGCTCGGCCGCCAGCAGCGCCAGCGCCGCGATGATCGTCAGCTTCGCGTACTCGACGTCGGTTGCGGTGGTGTCGCACGATTCGGACAGCTGATCGCACAGCGCGACCAGCGACAGGAACGCCCCGTCGGCACCGTCGAAGTTCTCCCAGTACTGCGCCATGGCCGCGTTGACGTCGCCGAGCACGGCCGCCAGCGCCTTGTCCATCGCGGCGTCGCCGTCCTGGGCGATCAGTTCCACCGCCGACGAGGCCGAGTCCCAGGCGTCGGCCAACCGGCGCAGGGAGGTCTCGTCGGCCGCCGGCCAGTCCGCCCCCACCGCGATCGAGGCGACGCCACGGAGCCACCCCGGGATCTGGATCCCCATCAGGCCGGTCCGCCGAGGCTGCCCGCGAATCCCCGATCCGAACCGTCGAAGGCGTCCGCGGTCTCGGTGACCGCGCCCGCGATCGCCCGCATCGCCTCGGCGACCTTGAGCAGGCCGTCCACCGCCGAGTCGGCGCCGGGCACGTAGCCCTCGGCGAAGGCCGCACCGGTCTCGTCGGAGCCCCAGCTCGCGCCCTCGGCCTGCAGCGCGCCGGACAGCTGGGTCCGGGTGCGGTCCAGCGCGTCCGCGACCGCCTCGAACCGCGGTGCGGCGGACCGCAGCCCGTCCGGGTCGACCCAGACCGGGCGGCTCACTGGTCGGCCCCGCGCAGGATGGACGCTCCGGGTTCCCACCCGGATTCCTCCGAGTCCCCGTCGGCCACAGCCACCTCCGGCGCCGCCGGCACCAGGTTCCGCAGGCTCGGCGCACCCGGGATCAGGTCGGGCAGGTCGGGGAGGTCGACGTCGGCCTGCGACACCGGCGCCATCAGGTCCTGCACGCGGCGGCGTGCGGTCGCCGCCGCGTCGCGGGCGGTGGCGGCGATGGCCTCCCCCAGCCGGGACGGCGTGGACCTCGCGAACGCCTCCGGTGCGAGGTCGACATCCACGACCGCTCCGGCCGAATCGACGGTGACCGTGGCCAGTCCGTCCGGCGTCCGCGCCTCCACCCGCAGGGCCGCGACCTCGGACTGCGCCCGGGACAACAGGTCCGACCGGCGGTGCAGGTCCTCGAGCATGCCGTCGATCTGAACCCGCAACGCCTCGTTGCGGGCGCGCAATTCCTCGCGCGCACCCGGATCCCGCACCCGTACCCCCACCGAATCACAAGGGCCGCAGCTTCGGCCCGTCATCCTTCTAGACGCGGCGCGGGCCGATTCGGTTCCACCTCGAATCAGACCGCCGCGAGCGCTGTTCGGAGTTTCGCGAGGTCCGGCGCGGGCGTTTCGAGCAGGGGCATGCGGACCGTCGCGTGCGGGATGATGCCCAGTTCGGCCAGCGCCGCCTTGGCCATGATGGCACCCTGCGAGGTCCGCATCACGGCCTCGGTCAGGCCGAGCAGGGACCGCTGGATGCCCCGGGCGGATTCGAGGTCTTCACTCCGGACGGCTCGGATCAGCTCCGCGTTCCGGTCGGCGACGATGTTGCCCACGACGCTGACCACGCCGCAGGCGCCGATCGACAGGTAGGGCAGGTTGAGTTCGTCGCTACCGCAGTAGTAGGCCAGCGACGAGCCGGCCATGACGGTCATGGCGTCGAAGAGGTCCTCCTTGGCGTCCTTCACCGCCCGGATCCGCGGGTGCCGGGCGAGCTCGATCAGCGTGTCCGTCGCCAACGAGATACCGGTCCGCGCCGGGACGTCGTAGAGCATCACAGGCAGGTCGGTGGCATCGGCGACCGCCAGGCAGTGGGCCACGACCCCGGCCTGGGTCGGCCGGGAGTAGTACGGACAGACGACGAGCAGGGCGTCGGCGCCTGCGGCCTCGGCCTGCCGCGCCCGCTCGACGCTCGCGGCCGTGTCGTAGGTGCCGACGCCCGCGATCACCCGTGCCCGGCCCCTGGCCCGGTCGGCCACCGCCGACACCAGGTCGACCATCTCGGCCTCGGTCAATGTGGGCACCTCGCCCGCGGTGCCGCCCACGACGATCCCGTCGCACCCGGTGGCCAGGAGGTGGTCGACCAGGCTCGCGACCCCCTTCGCGCTGACTGCGCCGTCGGGCCGCATCGGGGTCACCATCGCGACCAGGTTCGAGCCGAACAACGCCTGGGCAGTCTCACGGGAATCGGTCATGAGGCGATCCTGCCCACCCCATTTCCATCGGTCCAGCGATGCTTTTTTACCAATAATGCGTAGCCTGGCTTCATGATCGATGTCGGGTCTCTCAGCGCGTTGCGATCGGTCGCCGTGCTCGGGACCATCGCCAGCGCGGCGGACGAGCTCGGCTACACCGCCTCGGCCGTCTCCCAGCAGATCAAGCGCCTCGAACGCCAGATCGGTGTCGCGCTGCTTGCGCCCGCCGGGCGCGGGGTCGTCCTGACCCCGGCCGGTCGGGCGCTACTCGACGCCGCCCCCGAGGTCTTCCAGTCCCTGGAACGCTGCGCCGAAGCGGCCCGCTCCGTCGCCGACGGCACCCCCACCGGGGTGTTGCGGGTGGCCGCCTTCTCCACGGCCATCCGCGGACTCCTGGCCCCGCACCTGCCGGACCTGGCAGCCGAGTGGCCCGACCTGCACCTGCAGGTCACCGAGCAGGACCCCGACCAGGCGCTGCACTCGGTCGCGGCGGGCGCAGCGGACCTGGCGATCATCCACGACGCCGACGGGCTCTCGCCCCGGCTGCCGTCATCGCTGACCTACCGGCATCTGCACACCGATCTCGGCGACCTGGTGATGCACCGGAGCCACCCGCTTGCCGCCGACCGGCAACCGCTGACCAGCGCGGACGTCATCGCCCATGCCTGGGTGACCAGTCCACCCGGCACCGTGTGTCACCAGTGGTTCCGACGCCTGGTCGCGGACCAGCCTGGTGAACCAGACGTCCGCCACCTCGTCGACGACTTCGCGACCCAACTGTCGCTGGTCGCCGCAGGCGAGGTCATCGCCCTGGTTCCCCGCCTCGCCAGGCCCGCACTCGGCGACGACCTCGTCACCCGCGTCCTTCAACCACCGCCCATGCGCGAGGTCTCGGCCGCGTGGCGGCGCAGCGCCGACGCGAGCCCGGCCATCCGAGCCGTGGTCGCCGAGCTGCTCCCAGGCGCCGACGTCAGCTGACCGGAACCGCCGCGCCACCGGCAGGCAGCGCCGACATCTCCTGCCACGCGGCCCAGTCGACCGCCCAGTCGTAGATGTCGCCGTCCGCGGCGGACAGCGGGATCCGGGTCCCGGTGACCTCGACCGGGTCGCCGTACAGCGCGGTGCCGAAGTACTCCTGGGCGTCGCTCAGGGAGAGGTTGATGCAGCCGTTGGTCACGTTGGCCGCGCCCTGCACGCCGGTGGTCTCGGGGTTGGCGTGGATGAACTCGCCGTTGTTGGAGATGCGCACCGCCCACCGCTCGCGGACGTTCTCGTAGAAGGGCGGGTTCGACATGAGGAAGTCCTCGTGCTTCTCGCTGACCACGTGGACGCCGCTGCGGGTCACGTTGCGGTCCTCGTTGCCCTCGCCGTAGCTGACCGGGAGGTCCATCACGGTCGCGCCGTCCCGCACCACCTGCATGCGGTGGCTCGGGGCGTCCGCCTTGACGATCTGGCTGCGGCCGATGGTGAAGTTCAGGCTCAGGTCCTCGGCGCCGTACGCCCCGTCCCCGTAGTCGACGCCGTACAGGTTCGCCGTGAGGTTCACCGTCGTGCCGGGCGCCCAGTAGTTCTGCGGGCGCCAGTGCGCGCGGGACCCGTTGTCGTCGGGCAGCCAGGCCCACGACCCGGGGGTCGGCGGGTTGGTGGTCACGGTCAGCGCCTTCTCCACCGCCGCCTTGTCCTCGACGTGGTCGCTGAACTTGAGGATGATCGGCGCCGCGATGCCGACTTGCTGACCGTCCGCGATGTTCGTGTTGGCGGACGTCGTCGACTGCGGGGTCACCGTGGTGAGCGAACCCTCCACCGGCACGGTCTTGCCGTCGGAGCCGACCGCCCCGCCGGACCAGGTGTAGCGCGCGCCGTAGCCGAGCGGCTCGGAGACGGTGAAGGTGGTCTTGTCCGGGGACAGCACGCCCTGCACGGGCCTGCCCGCCTCGTTGGTGAGCGCGACCCCCTGCAGCGTGCCGCGGGCGGCCGTCACGGAAACCGGCGCCGTCGGGCTGACGTCCTCGGCGCCCGCCGCGGGGACCTGGGTGACCGCCGCGACCGGCCCGCTCGCCGCCACCGGGTTACCGCCCCCGCCGCCGATGGTGCAGCCCGCGAGCACCGCGACCGCCGCGAGCAACACGGCTATCGACGAGAACCCGCGGACCTTGTTCGTCCGAACACGCTGGATTACCACGCAGGCCACGGTACCTGCGCAGATGATGTGGCCCACGTCGCGCCGACCGCTGGACCTGGGAAAGGCCAGGGGAAGGCCTGGTCAGATGGTGCAGCCCACGGTCACCGGCTCCGGTTCGAGCCGGACCCCGAACGCCTCCTGCACCCCGTCCCGCACCTCTCTGGCCAGCGCCAACAGGTCCTCGGTCGACGCGCTCCCCCGGTTCGTCAGGGCCAGCGTGTGCTTGGTGGACAGCCGCGCCGCCGCGTCCGCTCCCGGGTGCCCCTTGGTGAACCCGGCCCGCTCGATCAGCCAGCCGGCCGACAGCTTGGTGCCCGCGTCGCCGGGGAACTGCGGCACCCGCACGTCCTCGCCGAGCCGCCCCGCGATGGCCGTCAGCACCGCGGGCAGCCGATCGTCGGCGAGCACCGGGTTGGTGAAGAAGGAGCCTGCGCTCCAGGTGTCGTGGTCGGCGGGGTCGAGAACCATGCCCTTGCCCGCACGCAGACCGAGGACGACCTCCCTGACCTTCGCCGCCGGACGGCGTTCGCCCTCCTCGGCACCCATGGCGTGCGCCAGCTCCCGGTACCGCAGCGGCTCGCTCAGTCCGTCGGGGCGCAGGTCCAGCTCCAGCGCCAGCGCCAGCGCCGCGTCCGAGTGCTTGAGCACGCTGGTCCGGTAGCCGAGGCCGAGCTCGTCCGGCGTCACCCACCGCACCTCACCGGTCGCGCGGTCCAGCAGCTGCACCCGCCGCAGCAGGGTGCCGACCTCCACGCCGTAGGCCCCGACATTCTGCACCGGCGTCGCGCCCGCCGACCCGGGGATCCCGGACAGGCACTCGAGGCCGCCGAGGCCCGCCTCGACGGTCCGCGCGACGACGTCGTCCCATACGGCGCCCGCCTCCGCCAACACCGAGTCGGGGCCGAGCCGGATCGCATCGTTGGCCACCCGCACCACGACGGCGTCGACGCCCTCGTCGGCGATCACCAGGTTGGACCCGCCGCCGAGGACGAGCGTGGGGGTGCCCGCCGCGTCGAGCGCGCGCACCACTCCGACGATCGCGTCCGTGTCGCGGCAGGTGAGCATCGCCCGTCCGGGCCCGCCGAGCCGCAGCGTGGTGAACCGCGACAGCGGCACGCCCTCACTCAACTCGGCACCGAACTCCGCCGCGATGTCACTCAATGCCTGCACGGGGTCAAACGGTAGCCTGCCGACATGGCCCGCAGCATTCCGCATTCCGCGTCCTACCCGCAGCCCGTCGACCAGGTGCACCGGGCCCTGACCAGCGAGCGGTACTGGCGCGACCGCCTGGCCGAGGTCGGCGGCGAGGGAGCCGAGCTGGGTCATGTCGTCACCGGCGAGGGCACCATCGACGTGGAGATGGCGCAGGCCATCCCGGCCGAGCACCTGCCCCCGATCGTGTCCAAGATCCGCCCCGGCGACCTGATCATCACCCGGACCGAGACCTGGGGCGCCCTGGACGGCGGGCGCGCCACCGGCACCTTCAGCGCGCGGGTCGACGGGCTGCCCGGCGAGGTCACCGGCACCCTCACCCTTGCCCCCACGGGCACCGGCGCGGCCATCACGCTCGACGGTCGGGTCGAGGTGAAGCTGCCGCTGATCGGCGGCAAGATCGAGGCCGTCATCGCCGAGCAGGTCGTCGAACTCCTCGACGCCGAGCACGGGTTCACCGAGGGCTGGATCGCCGCCAACGGCTGATCCGGATGGGGCAGATGTGACCTGGGTGATACCAATGTAAATTGCGGGGCATGTCACGCCGAATTGAGTTCACCGCCAACTACACCCGCCCCGCCGCCGAGATCCACCGCACGCTCACCGACGAAGGATTCTGGCGCAACCGCGTCGAGCAGGGCGCAGACAAGGGCCTCACCCTCGCGCACCTCACCGCCGGTGAGGGCACCATCGACGTCGCCCTCGCCCAGGACATCGACAAGGCCGCGCTGCCAGGCGTCGTCTCCAAGATCCTCAAGGGCGAACTGTCCATCACCCGTGGCGAGGTGTGGGGCCCGCTGACCGACGGCAAGGCCGAGGGCACCTTCAGCACCACCGCCACCGGCATCCCGATCAACGCCTCGGGCACCGCGACCCTGGTCGACACCGCCGAGGGCTCCACCCTGACCGTCGAGGGCGACGTCGAGGTCAGCGTGCGCCTGATCGGCGGCACCATCGAGGGCCTGGTGTCCGAGCAGATCCTCGGCATCCTGGCGAAGGACCAGGAAGTCGTCGAGGAGTGGATCACCGCCAACAGCTGACGCGGGTGTTGTCGGTGCGCCGAGCCCGAGCCGGTACCCTCCGGGTCATGGCTCGACGCATCGACTACTCCGCCCGTTACACCCATCCCGCCGAGAAGGTGTACTCCGCGCTGACGAACCGGGACTACTGGGAGGCGCGGATGGTCGAGCTCCGCAAGTTCTCCGACAATCACGTCGAGAGCTTCGAGGTCGGCGACGACGGCATCGACCTCGTCTTCCACCACATCATTCCGCGGGACACCCTGCCCGACATCGCGCAGACCGTGATGAAGAAGGACATGGTGATCACCCGCAAGGAGCACTACAGCGTCTTCGGCGACGAGGTCACCGGCACCTACTCGGCCTCCATCCCGGCCGGCCCCGGCAGCCTCAGCGGCACCATGGCGCTGTTCGGCACCGACACCGGCTCCACGCTGCGGACCTCCTCCGAGGCGAAGGTGTTCATCCCCTTCGTCGGAGGCAAGCTCGAGCAGCTGATGCTGGTCAACCTCGTCGACCTGTTCCGCACGGAGGCCCAGGTCACCGCGGACTGGCTCGCCGAGCAGTAAAAAAAACCGAACCTCGTGTCCCGCCCGAGCGGAACCCGAACGGGTTCCGGCAAACCGGACGGCGTCATCACCCGCGGCACCACCGGCATCAACCGGCTGCGCCGCAGCGACCGCTGGCTGATGCACCGGGCCGCGGTCGCCGACACGCTGCACGCGGCCGGCGACCCGCTGGTCGTCGACCTCGGCTACGGCGCCCGCCCCCACACCACCTTCGAGCTGGCGTCCCGGCTGCGCACCGTCCGCCGCGACATCCGAGTGGTCGGCCTGGAGATCGATCCCGCGCGGGTGGTCGAGGCCCGCGACGGCGTGAGCTTCGCGCGCGGCGGCTTCGAGCTGGCCGGGCTGAACCCCGTGCTCATCCGCGCGTTCAACGTGCTGCGCCAGTACCCGGAGGACGCGGTCGCAGGCGCCTGGGCCAAGCTGCAGTCCGGGCTGGCGCCCGGCGGCTTGCTGATCGACGGCACCTGCGACGAGTTGGGCAGGCGCTGCGCCTGGGTGCTGCTCGACGCGGACCGCCCGCTGTCGCTGACCCTCGCCTGGGACCCGTTCGACATCGAGCGGCCGAGCGACATCGCCGAACGGCTGCCGAAGGCCCTGATCCACCGCAACGTGCCGGGCGAGCCGGTGTACGAGCTACTGCAAGCAGCCGACCGGGCGTGGGCGACGGCGGCCCCGCACGCCCCGTTCGGTCCGCGGGTGCGGTGGCGGGCGGCCGCCCAGCTGCTGCGACAGCAGGGCGTGCCGGTGGAGGTCCCACGCCGACGGCTCCGCGACTGCGTACTGACGGTCCCGTGGTCGCTGGTCGCCCCTTCGATCTAGCCTTGTCGTGACCGAAGCACCTGCGAAGGGACCTGTGAGAATGCGTTCGACCCTGCTGTCGCGGAGAGATCTCGACTTTCTGCTCTACGAATGGCTCGACGTCGAGGCGCTGACGGACGACCCCCGCTACCAGGAGCATTCCCGCGACACCTTCGACGCGGTGCTCGATCTCAGCGAGCAGCTGGCAACCCGGCACTTCGCCACCCACAACAAGAAGGGTGACGAGCAGGAGCCGAGCTTCGACGGCACCCGGGTCACCATCATCCCGGAGGCCAAGCAGGCCCTCGACGCGTTCGTGAAGGCGGACCTGATGGGCGCGGGCATGGCGTACGAGGCAGGCGGGCTGCAGCTGCCCGCGACGGTCACCGGAGCCTGCTTCGCCTGGTTCCAGGCCGCGAACGTCGGCACCGCCGCCTACCCGATGCTGACCATCGGGAACGCGAACCTGCTGCTCGCGCACGGCAGCCCGGAGCAGATCGAGACCTACGCCAAGCCGCTCGTCGCGGGCCGCTTCTTCGGCACCATGTGTCTGTCGGAGCCGCAGGCGGGGTCCTCGCTCGGCGACATCGTGACCCGCGCCGAGGCGCAACCCGACGGCAGCTACCGGCTGTTCGGCAACAAGATGTGGATCTCCGGCGGCGAGCACGATCTGGCCGAGAACATCGTCCACCTGGTGCTGGCCAAGATTCCGGGCGCGCCCGAGGGCACCAAGGGCATCTCACTGTTCGTCGTGCCCAAGTTGCTGGTCGAGTCCGACGGCAGCCTCGGCGAACGCAACGACGTGACGCTGGCCGGGCTGAACCACAAGATGGGCTACCGCGGCACCACGAACACCGTGCTGAACTTCGGCGACGGCACCCACACCCCCGGCGGCGCGGCGGGCGCCGTCGGATACCTGGTCGGCGAGCCCGACAAGGGCCTGTCGTACATGTTCCACATGATGAACGAGGCCCGGATCGGGGTCGGCCTCGGCGCGACGGCGCTCGGCTACACCAGCTACCTCAAGTCCGTCGACTACGCCCGGCTGCGCGAGCAGGGCAGGCCGGTCACGGCGAAAGATCCTGCCGCCAAGCCGGTCCCGATCATCGAGCACGCCGACGTCAAGCGGATGCTGCTGGCCCAGAAGTCCTATGTGGAGGGCGCGCTGGCGCTGGAGATGTTCTGCATGCGGATGGTCGACGAGCAGCGGATCGCCGAGACCGTCGCCGCCCGTAACCGGATCGGCCTGCTGCTCGACATCCTCACCCCGATCGCCAAGAGCTGGCCGTCGCAGTGGTGCCTCGAGGCGAACAACCTGGCGATCCAGGTGCACGGCGGGTACGGCTACACCCGCGAGTACGACGTCGAACAGCACTACCGCGACAACCGGCTCAACCCCATCCACGAGGGCACCCACGGCATCCAGGGCCTGGATCTGCTGGGCCGCAAGGTCACCCAGCAGGGCGGCATCAGCCTGCGGCTGCTGAGCGAGTCCATCGGGCGCACCATCGCGGACGCCGAGGAGACCGACGGCGAGCTCGCAGAGCTGGCCGAGCAGCTCGGCGAGGTGCTCGGCCGGGTCGGCACGATCACCGCGGGGTTGTTCGCGTCCGGCGACGTCGAAGCGGCCATGGCCAACAGCTCGGTCTATCTGGAGGCGGTCGGGCACGTGGTCGTCGCGTGGATCTGGCTCGAGCAGATGCTCGCCTGTGAGGGCAAGACCGGCGACTTCTACGACGGCAAGCGGCAGGCCGGCCGGTACTTCTTCCGGTACGAGCTGCCCAAGACCGGCCCGCAGCTGGCGCTGCTCGCCTCGCTCGACCGGACCACGCTGGAGATGCGGGACGCCTGGTTCTGATCGACCCGCCGGGTCAGGCCCAGGCGGACAGCGCCCGGCCGACCCGGCGTTCGACCCGGACCGACTGCCCCGCCGCGCCAGCCTCGAGCGCAGGCCGGTCGAGCCTGCCGATGGCCAGCGCGTCGCCGACCACCTCGTCGAGCACCCACTGCGAGACCCCGCTCTCGGCCAGGTCGAGCACCGTCCGCAGCGGGGTGGTGATCAGGAAGGCACCGGTGTGCTCGCAGTCGGCGGGCCCCAGGTCGGCGCGGTGCACCGCGACCCGGTCGGTCCGGACGTGCACGGGCGCGCCTGCGGTCACGTGCAGGAACTGCGGGTGCAGGTGACCGAGGCCGTACAGCTCGGCCGCGCTCTGATGGGAGACGACGGCCCCCTGTAACTGGACGCACCGCCTTGCCACGTCCTCCAGGTCGGTGTGCGGCCACGGCGACAACCGGAACAGGTCCCTGTCGACGCGTTCCCACGCGCCCGCGCCGAGCGCGCGGCCGATCTCCCCCGGCGAAAAGCCGAGCGTGCGCGCCTGTCCGGCGGTGAAATACCCGGCCTGTTCGAGCGCGCACTCGAACAGACCCCGCTCGCGCTCCTCGTGGCGCCGCACGACCCCGTCGTCCATGACGTCACAGTACGTGCGACTGTGGCATGGATCACAGGGAATTCTCGCAGCGCGTTCTCAGATCCCCCACAGACTTCTGGGGAAGAATCCGTGCAATGGCCTCCCCCGCGAACACTTCGTACCGGTCCGCGAACTCCGGACCGAAGCGCAACCGCACCCTGCTGATCGTGCTGATCGTGATCGCCGCGCTGGTCGCGGTCCTGATCTCGGCCGAGCTCTACGTCCGGCACAACGTCAAGCAGTGCATGGCCCAGCAGCTCGAGAGCGAGCTCGGCTCCCAGGTCGACGTCGGGTTGAGCTGGAAGCCGGTGCTGCTGCAGGCGATCGACAAGAACGTCCCATACATCACGGTCACCAGCGACGACTCCAGCTTCGGCCCCGCCAAGGACATGCACGTCACGGCGAAGGTCAACGACATCGAGCTGACCGACAAGGGCGGCGGCACCATCGGCAGTTCCACCGCAGACGTGGACTGGTCCACCGCCGGCATCCTCGCGACCATCCAGGCCCAGCCCTTCGGCCAGCTGGTCTCCGGCGTGACCGCCGACCCGACCGCGGGCACGCTGTCGTTCCAGGTCATCGGGCTCGCGGAGCTGACCGTCCGGCCGCAGGTGGTGGACGGAAAGGTCGACATCGAGACCGTTGAGGCCTCCGTCCTCGGCCTCGGGCTGCCCACCGACCTGGTCAGCGGCATCGTGGACGTGCTCGGCGACAGCCTGCAGACGCTCCCGCTCGGGATGTCGGCGACCTCGCTGACCATCACCGACGGTGGACTGCAGATGTCGATGGCCGGCGGCGCCTACACGATGCCGGAGGCCTCCCCCGAGGCGCAGGCCACGGGCGGCGGCTGCTCCCTGCTGTGATCCGCGCTCGCGGTGGCCGGGTGGCGGTTCGCGCTATCCGGCCGCCGCGAACCCGTCCAGCACGGCCCGGGTTCCGGACAGGCCAAGCCTGGTCGCGCCCGCCTCGATCATCTCCCGCGCGGCGTCCGCGGTCCTGATCCCGCCGCTCGCCTTGACGCCGAGCCTGCCGCCGACGGTGGCCGCCATCAACCGCACCGCGGCCGCGGTGGCACCGCCCGCCGGGTGGAAGCCTGTCGAGGTCTTGACGAAGTTCGCCCCGGCCAGTTCGGCGGCCCGGCAGCATTCGACGATCGCCTCGTCGGACAGCGCAGCGGTCTCGAGGATCACCTTGAGCACGGTGGCGTCGCCGATCCCCTCCCGCACGGTGAGGATGTCCGCGAGCACCGCGTTGTAGTCGCCCGCGACCGCCGCGCCCACATCGATCACCATGTCGATCTCCCTCGCGCCCTGCTCCACCGCGAGCCGCGCCTCCGCCCCCTTGATCAGGGAATGGTGCTTGCCCGACGGGAAGCCGGCCACGGCGGCGACGGCCAGCCCCTCGGCCCGCACCGGCAGCATCGACGGCGATACGCAGATGGCGTACACGCCGAGGTCGCGGGCCTCCGCGATCAGCGCGTCGACATCGGCGGGCGTTGCCTCCGGCTTGAGCAGGGTGTGATCGACCATCTGGGCGACCCGGTCTCGGGTCAGCGGGGCGTCAGGCATACCGAAGAGCTTGGCACAGCGCGGTATCCGAGCGAATCCGGTTGCGGCCGCGCCCCGCGGCGCTGCACACTGCCGGGATGCTGATCCGACGCGAGCGCCCCGATGACGTCGAGGCCATCGCGGCCGTGCACCGCGCCGCGTTCGCCGAGCACCAGCCCGGCGAGACGACCCGCCCCGCGGGCGAACCTATGGAGGTCGGGCTGGTCGCGAGGTTGCGGGCGTCCGAGGCGTGGCTGCCTGCGCTGTCACTGGTCGCCGAGATCGACGGCGAGATCCGCGGCCACGTCTGCCTGACCAGGGCCACCGTCGCCGGTCGGCCCGCGCTCGCGCTCGGTCCGATCGGGGTGCCGCCCGAACACAAGGGCCACGGGATCGGCGCCGCGCTGATGCACGCCGTCCTCGGGGCGGCGGACGCACTCGACGAACCGCTGGTCGCCCTGCTCGGACACCTCGACTACTACCCGCGGTTCGGGTTCGTGCCCGGGTCGACGCTGGCCGTCGACCCCGGCGTCCCGGACTGGGTCTCGCATTTCCAGATTCGGACACTGTCGGCCTACACCCCGGACCTCGCGGGCGAATTCCGTTACGCGGAACCGTTCTACGAGGAGTGAACGCGCGGTGACACGTTCCATAATGTGAACCGTCGCGGCTACCGTGTCGGTATGAGCGCCGACGAGCTGGCCGCCGTGTTCAACGCAGGCGCGGCCGAGTTCACCTGGCTGACCCCACAGATCTGGGGCCCGGCCGGGCAGGCACTGGCCTTCCAGTTGCGGCTGGGGCCGGGCGACGCGGTCCTCGACGTGTGTTGCGGCGCAGGCGCCTCGGCGCTGCCCGCGGCCGCCGCCGTCGGTCCGGGCGGCCTGGTACACGCCGTCGACCTCGCGGACGACCTGCTGGAGGAGGGCAGGCTGCTGGCGTCCGATCGCGCCCTTCAGAACATCGACTTCGTGCACGCCGACGCCACGGAATGGGAGCCGCCGAGCACGGTCCCCGAGGCCGGCTACGACGCGCTGGCCAGCTCCTACGGGGTGTTCTTCCTCCCACGCATGGACGAGTCGGTGAACCGGCTGGTGAACCTGGTCCGCCCCGGCGGCAAGGTCGGCGTCACGGCCTGGCGCCGCGGCGCCCTCGAGGACTACGCCGGGGCGTATTTCGACGCGGTCGGGCGGCACGTGCCGGGCGTCGACGTCGGTGCCCGCGACAACCGCGATGACCCGCTCAAGAAACTCGATACGACCGACGCGCTGAGCGCCTGGCTCGCCGGTTTCGGCACCTCCGCCGTCGAGATCAACGAGCTGTCCAACTGGCTGCCCGCGACCCCCGAGCTGGCATGGGGACTGGTGCTGGGCAGCGCCCTACGCGGCACCCTGGTCGGCCTCGACCCCGGCACCGTCGAGGCGATCCGGCTCGAGTTCCTGACGCTGCTCACCGAACGCGACATCGAGACCCTCGACCTGGGCACGCTGGTCGCCACGGCAGTCGTCGACCGCTGACCGGTACCTGCGACACTGGGTCCATGAGCTCGCCTACCACCGACGACGACCGCCGTTTCGTGCTCTCGCTCGGCACCCCGGACCGCACCGGCATCGTCGCCCGGATCTCCACGTTCCTCGCCGAGGTCGGCGGATCCATCGTCGAGGCCGCGTACCACGCGGACGCCGACAGTGGCTGGTTCTTCACCCGGCAGGCCGTGAGCGCCTCCTCGATCGACATGAGCATCGACGAGCTCCGCACCGCGTTCGCCGCGGTCGCCGCCGAGCTCGGCCCCGACACCGAGTGGACGCTGCAGGATTCGTCCGAGCGCAAGCGCGTCGTGCTGCTGGTGAGCAAGGAGGCACACTGCCTGCACGACCTGCTCGGTCGCGCCGCGGGCGGCGAGCTACCCGCGGACATCTGCGCGGTCATCGGCAACCACATGGACCTGGCGCCCGTCGTGGAGGCGCACGGGCTCACCTTCCACTACGTGCCGTTCCCGAAGGACCCGGCCGAGCGCGGCCCGGCGTTCAACCGGGTTCGCGACCTGGTCGACGCCCACGACCCCCACGCGGTGGTGCTGGCCCGCTTCATGCAGGTGCTGCCCGCCGACCTGTGCGAGCACTGGGCCGGGCGCGCGCTCAACATCCACCACAGCTTCCTGCCGTCCTTCGTCGGCGCCAGGCCCTACCACCAGGCGTTCGCGCGGGGCGTGAAGCTGATCGGCGCGACCTGCCACTACGTGACAGCCGAGCTGGATGCCGGGCCGATCATCGAGCAGGACGTGATCCGGGTCGACCACGCCGACGAGGTCCGCGACATGGTGCGCCAGGGTCGCGACATCGAGAAGCTGGTGCTCGCCCGTGGCCTGCGCTGGCACCTGGAGGACCGGGTGCTCGTGCACGGCCGCAAGACCGTCGTCTTCAGCTAGGCGCTCCGCGCCCGTGAGTCCTTGTGGTCCCCCTGCGGGCCAGAAGGACTCACAGTCGGGCGAGGCGGCGGATCTCGTCGTTGACCGGGCCGGGGGCCTCGACGGTGCTCATGTGGCCGATCGCGGGCAGCCGGATCAGGCGCTGCAGGTGCCCGGCCTCGTCCAGCACGTCCGAGATCCGCCGCGAGTGCGACTGCGGGGTGAGCCGATCGGCGGTCCCGACCAGCACGGTGGTCGGTACCTGCAGGTTCTCCAGCGCGGCGCGGATGTCGAGCATGCTCAGCGCGGCGCCCCAGCCGCCGCGGGTCCGGCCGTGACAGTCGAGCACGATCCGGGTGCAGAACTCGACCTCCTCGCGCGTGGACCCGGGCGCCATCGCCGCGTACTGGATGACGCGGCGGGTGGCGGGCGTATCCACCCGCACCGAGCTGCGCCAGCCCAGGAGAACCCGGCCCACCGGCGGCGGGATCGTCGGCAGCCGCTGCGAGAGCGGGATCAGCGTGGACTCTGCGACCAGGCTGTCGGTCGCGGTGCTCGCCAGCATCACCGCGCGGGCCTTCGCCCGGACGTGCTCCGGGTACCTACCGGCCCACGACATGATGCTCATGCCACCCATGCTGTGGCCGACCAGGACGGCCTTCTTGTCGCCGGTCACGGTGGCCTCGAGCACCGCGGCCAGGTCGTCGGCCAGCAGGTCGGTGCTGAGCGGGTTGCGACCGAGCTCGGTACGCCCGTGCCCCCGCTGGTCGTAGGTGATGACGCGGAAGTCGTCGGCCAGCGCGTTGATCTGCGGGTACCAGTAGGCGGTCGAGCAGGTCCAGCCGTGGCTGAGCACGATGGGCTGCGCCTCGGGATCGCCGTAGGCCACCACGTGGATCGGGTGCCCGTCCGCCGAGGTGACGGAGATCGTCTCGGGCCGGTGCACGGGATCGCTCAGCGCGGGATTCGGCTCGGCCACAAAGGGTGCGCTCGACCTGGTCCGCCGGGAGAGCACGACCGCGCCCACACCGATGATCGCCGCTCCGGCCGCCGCTCCGACGAGGATCCGTCGCTTCGAACCCCGTGACTGTGCCGTCACCTGTCCACCTCCGTGATGTGCTGTTCATTGTCGATTGGGAAGCCGCCCTTGCCCTGACGTCACACGATGCCGTGGTCGCGCCGGGTCCCGGCGGCGCTAGATGATGTGTGCCCGGCGCAGCAGGAGCTTCGACGGCCCGCCGATCAACCCGACCTCGCTCAGGAATTCGACGGTCTTCGCGCTGCCCTCGCGGAGCATGTCGTGGTAGTGCTTGTTGGCCTTCGCCGCCGCGCGGGCTCGCTCGGGGTCCAGCCCCGCGGCCTCGTACACCTTGTCGTTGACCAGGCTGGTGACGATGAAGTAGGCGGTCACGCCGAGCATCAACCGGACCCGCGCCCTGGTGAACCAGGAGATGCCGTCGACGCGCCGGACGGTCTCCTCGCGGGCGAACTTGATGTGCCGCGCCTCCTCGAGGACGTGGATCCTGCTCACCGTCCTGGTGAGCGGCTGCACCCGCTCGTCCTTCATGAAGTCGCGCTGCATCATGTCGAGGATCTCCTCGGCGAACAGCGTGCCGCCGTAGGCGAGCGAACCGGAGGCCGTCGCCTTGAAGGCGCGCGCCGACTCTCGGATCCACCGCTTGGGCCGGTAGGACGGGACGCCGAAACGCTGCGCCGACCTGGCGAACATC
This sequence comes from Rhodococcus sp. OK611, assembly GCF_003050885.1. Classification (NCBI taxonomy): domain Bacteria; kingdom Bacillati; phylum Actinomycetota; class Actinomycetes; order Mycobacteriales; family Nocardiaceae; genus Rhodococcus; species Rhodococcus sp. OK611. The sequence goes on along the minus strand of NZ_QAOZ01000002.1, from coordinate 285,041 downwards.
GTCGAGTGCCTGCACTCGTCGGCGATCTCGGTGAGCGCGAACTGCACGTGCGGCTCGGACGGGTCGTGGCTGTAGATATCGCGCAGCAGCATCTGCATGAGGATCATCTCGAACCAGATTCCGGTGCCTGCGACACTCGCGGCCTCGTGCTTGGTGAGCGTGATCCGCTGGTCCTCGGTCATCGACTCCCAGAGGTCGGTGCCGTAGAGGCTGGACCATTCCGGCGTCATGCCGTAGAGGCCCGCCGGAATGGGCGCCTCCCAGTCGACCTCGATGAGGGGGTCGTAGGACTTCCTGGCCGCCGAGGCCAGTAGTCGGCTCGCCGTGTCCTGCCGCTCCCCCGCCCTGGCCAGGCGGGATCCGGACCTGTTCACGGCCTTGCGTACGTGAAGGATCGACATCGCCACTCCTCGGCATCGGATCCGGTGACACGCGCCGGTATCGACTTACCTCAAGAATGCGTGGCGGGAATGACCGTTGTCAAGGGTTATATGTAACTGATATTCGCAGACAATTTGGGGGTGCGATCGACGCCCCCAACGCGAGGGCGACCGACTACCAGCGCGGCCCGCGCTGGACCTCGTCCACCCGCGGTCGCACGTCGACCAGGTACACGCAGATCGCCACGACCGCGATCATCCAGAAGAGCATTCCGAAGGGCAGCAGCAGCACCAGCAGCGCGACCAGCAGGATGCCCAGCCAGATCGGCTTGCTCAGCTTGTCGACCGCGGTGAAGGCGTCGGTGCGCTGCCGGATCGCGTGGAAGACCGCGAAAACGCCCGCCGCGATGGCGGCGAGCTGGAGCGCGAGCATGATCAGGCCGGTGAGGCCGTTGACGGTCGGCATGTATCCATCCTACGAGTTCGGCCCCCGCACACCGTGATGCGCGGGGGCCGAACTCGATTCAGCTGTGCGAACCGTCAGCTGGTGGCCTTCTTGGCCGGGGCCTTCTTGGCCGGAGCCTTGGCCGCGGTCGCGGCGGGCTTCGGGGCGGCCGGCTTGGCCGGAGCCTTCTTGGCCGGGGCCTTCTTGACGGGCGCCTTGGTGGCGGCCGTGTCGACCTTGGCCGCGGCCGTCTTGGTGGTGGACTCGGCCTTCTCGCCCGCGCCGACGAAGCGGCTGGCCACGTTCTCGCCCGCCTCGGTCACGGCGTCGCTGACCTCGTCGGCGACGTCGCTGATGCGCTCCGCGGCGCGGCCGGCCAGCTTGGCGGCCTGCTCGCCGACGGCCCGGGTCTGACGGGCAACGGTGCCGAGGGCCTCCTCGGTAAGGGTGGCGGCGTCGCCGAGAACCGACTCGGCGCGCTCGATGCCCTCTTCGACGGCGGGCTGCTTGCGCAGACGCTCGACGGTCTCCTCTCCCCGCTCGGCGAGCGAGGTGTAGATGTCGGATGCGACCTTCAGGTACGCCTCGGCGACCTTGCGCAGCTCCTCGGCGGTGAACTTCTCGCGCAGCTCGGCGAGCTCCTCGGGCAGCTCGGACGGCAGGCCGGCAAGCCGCTCGCGGAGGCTCTCGACACCCTCGGTGAGGTCGCCGGTCAGCTTCTCGAAGCGCTCGCGGGCGGCGTCGACCGTGATGGCCTCCTCGCCGTTGGCGGTGGCACGCGAACGCACCTGGGCGACGACGTCGGCGACGGCCTGGACGACCACGTCGCCCGCGCCGACTGCGGCGTACAACGGGGTCTTCACGCTGTCGAGACCTTTGAGTTCAGTCATTCCTGGTTCTCCTTTTCGGGCTGGGGGTCGAGGCGCGGATTGTTCTCGCGCCGAAACGATTCGTAGATTTCAAGGAGGACCTGCTTCTGTCGCTCCGTGACGGAGGTATCGGAGAGCAGGGCGTCCCGCACCGGACTGGCTGGGCGATCTTCGAGAAATCCAGCCCGCATGTAGAGCACCTCCGCGGACACGCGGAGTCCCTTCGCGATCTGCCCGAGCACCTCTGCCGAGGGCTTGCGCAACCCACGCTCGATCTGACTCAGGTAGGGGTTGCTGACGTTGGTGAGTTGCGAGAGCTGCCGCAACGACACCTGCGCGGCCTCCCGCTGCGACTTGATGAAGCTGCCGATGTCCTGCGCCGCGGAGCTGACCACCCGCGCGGCCACATCACCGGCACTGTCGCCAGTGGGCGTTTCGTCGGCCATCACACTCCCTACCTGGTGGGTGAATCCCACGGTACGGGAGCGTGCTAACTATTGCAAGCACTCTTGTTAGCAGCGGGCTGCGGTCAGGTGAACAACACTTGCGAGACGGTGTGGATGGTCAGCCCGGCGAGCGCACCGACCACGGTGCCGTTGATCCGGATGAACTGCAGATCCCGCCCCACCTGCAGCTCGATCTTGCGGCTGGCCTCCTCCGCGTCCCAGCGCGCCACCGTGTCGGTGATGACGCCGGTGATCTCCTCCGTGTAGTTCGCGGCGATGTAGCGGGTTCCGCTGTCGAGCCAGCCGTCGACCTTGGCTCGCAGTTCGGCATCGTCGCGCAGCCGCTCCCCCAGCCGGATCACGGTGTCGCGGATCTTGGCCCGCAGCGTGCTGTCCGGGTTGTCGACGGACTCGAGGATCATCCGCTTGGCCACCTTCCACGCCGCCTCGGCGGCTCCGGTGACCTCCTTCCGGCCCATGATCTCCGCCTTGACCTTCTCGGCCTTGGCCATGGTCGCCGGGTCGTTCTGCAGGTCGTTCGCGAAGTCGACGAGGAAGCGGTTGGCGGCCAGCCGAACCTCGTGCTCCGGGTTCGAGCGCACCTTCCAGGTGAACTCCACGAGCTCCTTGTAGATCTTCTCGCCGAGCAGCGCGTCGACGAACTTCGGCGACCAGGCCGGACTGTCCCGGTCGATGATCCGGTCGATCGTGTCCTGGCTGCCCAGCGCCCACTGATGGGCCCGCTCCGCGAGCAGGTCGAGCAGCGGCAGCTGTCGGTTCTCCTTGATCAACTCCGCGAGCACCTTGCCGATCGGCGGCCCCCAGGCCGGCTCGGCGAGCCTGCGGACGATCGTGCTGTCGATGATCTGCTGGACGTCCTCGTCGCGGAGCACCGAGACGAACCCGCGCAGGATCGTCGCGGTCTCCGCGGCCACCCGCGTGGCGTGCGCCGGCTCGGCCAGCCAGGTGCCGACCCGCAGCGGGACCTGCGCGGCCTCCACCTTCTGCGACACGACGTCGGGCGCGAGGAAGTTCTGCCCGACGAAGCTGCTCAGGTTCGAGCCGAGCTGGTCCTTCTTCTTCTTGATGATCGCGGTGTGCGGGATCGGCAGCCCGAGCGGATGCCGGAACAGCGCCGTCACGGCGAACCAGTCCGCCAGCGCGCCGACCATGCCCGCCTCGGACGCGGCCCGGACATAGCCGACCCATTCCGGCGCGCCCTTGCTCTCCTGCCAGCGGGCCACCAAATACACCACGGTGGCCAGGACGAGGAACCCCGTGGCGAGGGCCTTCATCCGGCGGAGGTCACGCTTCTTGGCGGCGTCATCGACGGTGAGCAACTGCACCAGGCCCATTGTGCCGAATCTCCGGGCCACGCCGGGTCAATCGTCGGCTCCTGCTCGAACCCCCGCCTAAACTGTGCAGGAGATCAAACCGAACGGATGTGGCGAACCCAGTGCCCAAGAACTCAGTGCCAACAGCACAGGACCCCGAACAGACCGAGACTGCGACCAAGCCCGAGAGATCCGAGGAGGCGGCCAAGCCCGAGAAGCCGGACGGCCGCAAGCGGCGGTGGCGCGAACACAAGATCGCGCGCCGCGAGGAACTGGTCGACGGCACCATCGCGGCTATCCGGGTGCGCGGGCGCGACATCGGCATGGACGAGATCGCATCCGAGATCGGCGTCTCCAAGACCGTCCTGTACCGGTACTTCAACGACAAGAACGACCTGACCAGCGCCACCATGATGCGCTATGTCGAGACGGTGCTCGCGCCGCGGATGTACGCCGCGATCGGCAGCGACATGGACGAGTACGAGCTGGCGCGGATGGCGATCACCGCGTACGTCGAGACCGTCGCCGAAGACCCAGAGGTCTACCTCTACGTGATGGCGAACAGCGCGGGCGGCAACCGCGACGTCGTCGCCGAATCGGAGCGGATGATCGCCGAGCTGCTCTCCGCCGTCCTCGGCGAACGGTTGCGCCTGATGGAGATGGATTCCGGCGGGTCGCTGCCGTGGGCCTACGGGATCGTCGGCGCCGTACAGCTCGCCACCCACTGGTGGATCTCCAACAAGTCGATGACCGCGGAGAACCTGATCGACTACCTGACGATGATGACGTGGGGCGGGATCACCGGGATCGCGGAGGTCGCAGGCTCTCCCGCGCGTTTCAACGCCAATCCGCATCCGCTGCTCCGCGGGGACGCCGCCGAGGGCCTCTGACGGTCTTGTGTTACCTGAGGTAACAGGTATTCTTGCGGGGTGAGCGACTTCAGCGCCGAGACCGGCGAGGACCACGACGAACCGGACGGCTACTCCGGAAGGGCGCTGATCACGGTCGGTTCGCACCCCACCCTCGCGCTCGACGTCCAGCTGGTCGGCCATTTCGAGCCGATCAGCGGTCGCTACCTCTGGCAGGGCCGGGTCCGCCGGCTCGCGGAGTCGATGCGCGACGGCGCGACGGTCGGGCCCGGCGCGGAGCTGGAGATCGAGACCCCCGAGGGCTCGGGCATCGCGACGGTGTCCTCGATCGACCTCTGGGGCAGCCACATGATCGAGGGCCGGTCGGGCAGGCCGTTCGCCGCGATGGAGGACACCGAAGGCCTGCTCTGACCGTTCCCGCCTGTTCCGCGGCCCGGCCGACCTACACTCTTGCGCCATGGAGCTGCAGACCCGCCAGCTGAGGTACTTCGTCGCCGTCGCAGAGGAGCTGAATTTCACCCGCGCCTCCCAGCGTCTGCACATCGCGCAGCAGGCGCTGAGCGCGCAGATCAAGCAACTGGAGCAGGACCTGGACGTGATCCTGCTGACGCGGACCACCCGCAGCGTGACCTTGACCGCGGCAGGCGCCGCGTTCCTCGAGGATGCGAGCGCGGTGCTGGCGGCCATGGACGCCGCGGCCGAGCGTGCACGCTCGCTGCAGCGCAGCGAGCGTGCACGCCTGGTGTTGGGCTTTCTCGAGGGCGCGGCGCTGATCCTGACCGAGCCGATCCTCTCGGCCTTCCGCACCCGCCATCCCGGCGTCACGGTGGAACTGCGTCAGTTCAACTACGACGACCCCTCGGCCGGCCTCGCCGACCGGTCGGTGGATGTGGCGTTCGTGCGGCGCCCGATCTCCACGGACGGCATCGACTTCGTCCCCCTGTTCAACGAGCCGCTCATGGTGGGGCTCCGCACCGACCATCCACTGGCCGATCGCCCCGCGGTTCGCGCGAGCGAGCTCCTCTCCGAGCCCATGCTCGGGGCGGCCTGCACCGACCCGGTGTGGAACGCATTCTGGGAACTCGATGCGCATCGAAATGGCACACCCGCTCCGCCCGTCTCCCGCTCGACCACGTTGCTCGAGGAATATCAGAAGGTGGCGGCCGGGGTCGGAATCGTGGTGACGGCCGCCGCGGCCCGCTGGGTTCCCTTTCCCGGGGTGGCGCTGGTACCGATCCTCGACGCCGCCCGCAACGAGGTCGCGGTGGCACGCCACCGCGACAACGATTCGGCGCTCGTGTGCTCGTTCATCGACACCGCTCGACGGGTGCGCGACGCCCGCCCCGATCTCGTCGCGAAGCTGAGCGAACCGGATTTCGACGACCGCACGATGCCGACGTTCATCCCGTACTGACAAGCGCAGCTTGTGAATCCGTAGCGAACGGGTGTTTCCGTTCGACTCTCCCCAACCCTAAGGTTCCTTGGACGTCCGAACGTCGCTCGATGAAGGGTAGAGAATGAGCTGGTCACGGGGCCGAGTCCTGATGCGCATCATGACTGCACCGGTGCTCGTTGCCGCCGCCGTGGCGCTGCAGGTACCCGCCCAGGCCGCCGCCACCCCCACGAGCGACTGGACACTGCCCCGGTTGACCGTCACCGACAGCTCCATCACCGACGTCACCGGGCGGACCGTCCTGCTGCGCGGGGCGAACGTCAACCAGCTCAACGACTACGCCGAGAACGACCCCGCGATCCCGGCCACCGCACCTCTCGAACGCGCCGACTTCACCCGGATGGCGACACTCGGCTTCAACGTCGTTCGGCTGACCGTGGCATGGTCCGCCCTCGAACCCACCCCCGGTGCATTCGACATGGCCTACGTGGCCCGGATCCGCGAGGCCGTGAACGACGCCAAGGACCACGGCATCTACACCGTGCTGGACATGCACCAGGACGCATGGGGCAAGGCGGTCGGCACACCCCCGGGCGAGGCCTGCCCCGCACCGCTCAAGCCCGGCATCGGATGGGACGGCGCCCCCGCATGGGCCACCATCACCGACGGCTGGAGCACCTGCACCCTCGGCGGGATCCGCGAGACCTCCCCCGCCGTCGCCCGCTCGTTCCAGAACTTCTACGACGACACCCAGGGGATCCAGGGTCACCTGGTCAACACCTGGGCGCGACTGGCCGCCGAATTCAAGGACGATCCGGCGGTCGTCGGCTACGACCTGCTCAACGAGCCCAACCCCGGCCTGCGGGACCCCATCACCGCCGCCGACCAGATCGGCCGGTACTACCAGCGCGCGATCGCGGCGATCCGGCAGGCCGAGCAGGGTGGGTTCGCACACCTGGTGTTCTTCGAGCCGAGCGCGATCTGGTCCGCCATCGGTGTCGACGCGCTGCCGCCGCCGCACTATGTGAACGATCCTCTCGTGGTGTTCGCGCCGCACCTGTACAGCGGATCGATCAACGTGAGCAGCGAGATCCCCTCGATCGAGGAAGGCTTCCGACTCGCGCTCGACGGTGCCGCGCGATACCGGGCACCGCTGTGGACCGGCGAGTGGGGTTGGTTCGGCGCCCCGGACGCCGACGCCGACCAGGTCGATCGATTCGTCGACGCGATGAACAAGCACCGGATCGGCGGGGCCTGGTGGTCCTGGACCCAGGCCTGCGGTGACCCGCATGCGGTCCGCGACGGCAACACCCACAAGCCTCAAGGCAACCTGAACAAGATCGACTGCCCCTCGGGCGAGCAACTCGGTCTGGTCGAGGGCTTCGCCCGCCCACTCTCGCGCGCCTACCCGCGGGCTGCCCCCGGCGCCCTCACGGAGGTGACCGCGACCGGGTTCGCCGGCACCGGCACCGGACGCCTCGAGGCCTGGTACCCCGGCACCGCACGCCCCGACCTCGACACCGCCGGCGTCACCGATCTCGGCCTGACCCAGATCGACGGCGGATGGCGCATGATCGGGAACACCGCGGGGGTTTATCGGGTGACCCAACACTGAATCACGTCGTGCGTATCCGGCAACAGTAACGAGCAGATTTCCCACTCCGATAGAAATCACGGGCCGGAATCCAGCAACGCGGAACAGCAGATTCGCCAATCTGTGAACCGACCCGGGAGAACACTTCATGAATTCCCGACCCGAGCCAGCGAACAATGACCGAACCCTTTATTTACTGAAGGGTACCGAGGTTACCGGCGGTCAACCCGGCCCGGATTTCCCTGACCGCAATAGCGGAAACGATGCACCCCTGAGCTGGATCGATGCTAAGTACAGAGCCTGTCGGCGACGCCATCCCTCATCAAGAAAGTAGCGATCGCGCTCAGTGTCCGTGAGGCCGAACGGACCCCCGGCAACACAGATTGAAACCTCGACTGATTTCGTTTAAGGTTCCGCTCCCGCAACTGCGGTAGACGTGGTAGAAATTGTCGCGGCCGCAACCGCATCCTGGTTGCGGCCGCAGCATTTCAGGAAATCAAGTTCAAGGAGAAAACAATGGGAACCCTCTTCACCGTGCTCGGCGCAATCGGAAGCACCATCTCGATCGCGACCTTCATGCAGTCTCTGAGCTGACGGCTCGGGGCCGGTGCGCTCCCGAGGTGCACCGGCCCCTTTGACCGCCACGCAGGCGGTCGCCTTCAGGTCCTGCCCCGGCACTCCCGGGGCGGGCGCTCCGGTAGATGCGACGCCGGGACAGGCCCTGCGTCGGGCAGAGTACGCGGCCACCACCCTGTCGTGACCGCAACAGCGAGAACTAGGGAGAACATGTCTTCGAACACCGTCCGCCGCATCGCCGCCCTCGCGGCCGCCACCGCCCTCCCCGCCGGCCTGCTCATGGCAGGCGCCGGAGCGGGCGTCGCGAGCGCAGCCGACCCGGCCTGCATCCAGTCCAGCCACGACACCAAGAACGACTGGAGCACCGTGTGGATCACCCACACGTACGACAAGTCCGTCTCGGCCGCCGAGGTCGCCGCAGGCACCAACGTCACCTACAAGATCGTCGTCGGCACCACCAGCATCGGTAACCCCTACGTCAACACCATCCGCGACTACCCGCCGGCCGGCTTCGGCGCCCCCATCTCGACGAAGGTCACCGCCTACCACTTCGCGCAGGGCCAGGTCACCGAGGACGTCACCCCCGAACCGACAGGCGACGGCGGCTGGCGCGCGAGCAGCACCGGATGGTTCGTCAACTCCGGCAACCCGGTCACCGCCGAGTTCACCTACCGCGTCCCCGACAACACCCCGGCAGGCACGAAGGTCACCAGCGGCGGCATCGACATCAGCGGCACCGTCGGCGTCGGAGTGAGGCGCGAGAACCTCACCGCGTGCTTCAACGTGCGGGCCAAGAACCCGGGCGAGGCCGTTCTCGGCAGCGCAGACGGCGCAGGCGTCGGCTCCGCCGAAGGCCAGCTGAGCTCCACCGGCTCGGTCAGCGACGTGCTCGGCGACGCCATCACCCGCGTCATCAACAACGGCAGCTAGTCCCCGTGTGCTCGGCGCCGCGACCGCCGCGGCGCCGAGCAACGAAACCCCCACCCCCACGCTGCGGCCTCGATGGCGACGGTCGCGCACTGGCTACCGAAGGATCACCATGACATCACGAGAGATCACCCGCGGCGTCGCCGCAGGCGCGGCAACGACTCTGGCCATCGGCGCGCTCGCCTTCCTCGGCGCGGGCGTCGCCGGTGCGGCCCCGGCGTCGATCACCTGGGACGACGGCAGCTCCCGTTTCACCAGGACGGTCAGCAACACCTCCCCCGCCGTCGGCGACACCATCACCGTGACAACGAAGTTCGACCGGACCAGCTGGGTCGACGAGTTCATCTACAACGTCAAGGACCGGCATCCGTCCTGCCTGACCTACGTGCCCGGCTCCGCGAAGATGGGCGGCTCCCCGACCAATACGGACGACGTCAATGCCGACGAGGGCAACGGCACCGGCTACGTCCGTTCCTCATGGGGCGTCACCTCCTGGGTGGTCCAGAACCGCCCGGGCTTCCACGCCTCGCCGGAGTACAGCGTCGACTACAAGGTCGGCCCGAACTGCCCCCGCGGCGTCGCCCTGACGACCGGCATGGACTACGGCGGATCCCTCGGCAGCGGCGGCTACGGTCAAAAGGGCCCGTCGCTCAACATGGCCAAGACCGCCACCACCACCACGCTCGGCGCCGTCACCGGCGCCCGCGTCGGCGTGCCGAGCAACCTCACCGCCAACGTCACCGGCGGCGCAGCGGGCGACACCATCGAATTCCGCGACGGCACCGCCCCGATCGGCACTGCCGCCCTCGACGGCGCGGGCACCGCGACCCTCGCCTGGACCCCCACCGTCCGCGGCGGCCACACCCTCACCGCCAGCTTCCCCGACACCGCATTCGCCACCGCCTCGCAGTCCGCGCCGGTCACCGTGCAGGTCGCCGAGCAGAACGCCACCTCCACGATCGCGCTCGCACCGATCACCGGCGCGCAGGTCGGCCGCGCCTCCACCGTCACCGCCACCGTGAACCCGGCCGCTGCAGGCGGCACCGTCGAACTCCGTGACGGCGCGGCCTCCCTCGCCACGCTGCCGGTCGGTGCCGACGGCAAGGTCACCTACCAGTGGGTGCCCGCCGCGGCAGGCGCGCACACCCTCACGGCCACCTTCTCCGGCCGTGACGGCGTCGTCGGATCCACCACTACCGCATCGGTGAACGTGGCCGAGGCACCCGCCTCCTCCACCGACTCGACCACCACCCTCAACCCGGTCGGCGCCGCCGCCGTCGGCACCGCCACCACCCTCACGGCCAAGATCAACCCCGCCAACGCCGGCGGCACCGTCACCTTCAAGGACGGCGGCACCGTCATCGGCACCGGCACGGTCGGCGCCGACGGCACCGCCACCGCCGCGTGGACCCCGGCCACCGCGGGCCAGCGCACCATCACCGCCGAGTACTCGGGTGCAGGCACCGTCAACGCGTCCTCCGACCAGGAATCTGTGATCGTGGGACCGGGCGACGGCACCGGTGGCCCCGGAACCGGCAGCGGCGCCGGCAGCCTCGGCTCGCTCTTCGGCTCCTGACAACCGATACACCGTGAAGGGGCTGTCCCCGGCCACATCGGCCGGGGACAGCCCCTTTTCACAACCCGGCCACCGGCACGACGAACAGCGTCAGGGCCGGGCCGCGACGGGCCCGCCGATGCCCGAGCGCAGGAAGTCGACGAGCGGCGCCGCCAGATCCTCTGCCGTCGCGGGCCCGTGCAGCGGGAACACCGCGGAGGCGAGCAGGATCGAGCCCATCGCCTCGCCTGCCACCCCGAGGTCAACGGCGCCGGGCAGATCTCCGCTCCGCACCCCGGACGCGAGGAACTCCGCCGCGACGTCGCCGAACTCTCCGAACACCCCGAGCAGCCGGTCGATCAGGACCGGATCGATCGACGGCGCCTCGAACACCACGAAGCGGATCAGTTCCGGCTCCTGCCGCACCAGCTCGTGCAGGCGATCGACGATGTGCCGGTACCGGTCGAAGAACTCGTCGAGGTCCGCCGACCGTCCGAGCGCGTCGTCGACGATCCGCTCCCGTATCAGTTCGAAACCGTGGTCCACGACCGCATCCAGCACGTCACGCTTGCTGGTGAAGTAGTTGTAGAACGTGCCGTGGCCGACGCCGAGCGCGGCCACGATGTCGGCGACACCGCAGTTCGCGTAGCCGTCCGCCACGAACACCTGCGCGGCCGCCTGAACCAGCTCGCGGCGCCGCTCCGCGCTGCGCCCGCCCGCGACCCGGTCGTCGGCACCCACCCCGAGGGTCACCGCGCCTGCCCGTCCGTGCCCGGCCGACACAGGCCGAACGACACCAGCGCGACGATCGTGTCGGTGTACCGCGCCCGGTCGGCGGCGCATTGGCCGACGCGCAGCCCGCGCAGGAGACCGGGCCAGGTCAGGGCGATGATCGAATGACCCACCGCGTTCGGGTCGAGATCCTTGCGCAGCCAGCCGCCCAGTATCCCGTGCTCGAGCACCTCCGCGACCAGACCGGCCAACACCTGCTCGCCGCGCATCACCCGCCTGCCGAGCTCGTCCTCGATCGCGCTCGCCTCGACCATCAGGAGCTTGAGGACGTTCGGTGAGTCCTCGACCAGTCCGAACAGCGCGTCCGCGAGGTCCCGAATCCGGGCGATCAGCGATTCCAGTGTCTCCGGCGGCTCGAGCAGCGCGGGCGCGTCGACGACATCGATCAGTTCCCGCAGGCAGCGCTCCATCACCTGATCGAGGATCTCGCGCTTGCTGTCGAAGTACCGGTACACGGTGCCGAGGCCAACCCCTGCGCGCTTGGCCACCTGCGCTGCGGTCGTCGCCTCGTAGCCACGCTCGGCGAATTCCTCGATCGCCGAGGACACGATCTGCTCGCGTCTGGTCTCGGACAACCCCGGCTGCGGTGGCCGTCCGCGCCTGGCTGGCCCCTCCTCGAGCACTGCGACGAGCGGCACCGCATCGCTTGGCGTCGACGGCAAGCCTGGCTCCTTCGGCATCGCGGACTCGGGAACTCACGACAATGCGCCCGCATCGGCGGGCGCATTTCCCGGATCGGTCGGTGACCGATCCATGATCAGGATCTTACCAACCGCCGGGCCTCAGCCGGTGGTCTCGGCGACCTCGACGGCGGTCTCCGCTGTGGTCCCGACCAGCTCGAAATCGGACGGGTCGAGCCTGCGGGTGCGCAACCAGTACTGCCAGGTGAACCCGGGCCAGATGGTGCGGTTGACGCCCTTGGCATCGAGGTACCAGCTGTTGCAGCCACCGTTGGTCCACACGCCCTTGGACAGCTTGGCCTGGATGTCCTCGTTGAATCGATCCTGGACCTCGGGCCGCACCGCGATCGCCTCCGCGGCGCTGCCGTCGACGAGCGCCATCGCCGCCAGCACGTATCGGATCTGCTGCTCGATCATGAACACCACCGAGTTGTGCCCCAGGCCGGTGTTCGGGCCGAGCAGGAAGAAGGCGTTCGGATAGCCCGCCACGGTGATCCCCAGGTGCGTCTGGATGCCGTGCTCGTTCCAGTACGGCACCAGTTCCCGGCCGCCGACGCCCGCGAGGTTCACGCTGTCGAACCCGTCGGTCACGTGGAAGCCGGTCGCGAAGATGATGGCGTCCGCCTCGCGAACGACGCCGCCCCCGGCCACGATGCCCGACTCGGTGACCCTCTCGATGCCCTCGGTGATGATCTCCACGTTGGGCTTGGCCAGCGCCGGGTAGTAGTCGCTCGACCCGAGGATGCGCTTGCACCCGATCCGGTACTCGGGCGTGAGCTTCTGCCGCAGCACCGGGTCGGCGATGCTGCGCGCGATGTTCTTCTTCGCGATCGTCTCCAGCGGCCGCATCAGATTCGAGTGGCCGTTGAGACCGATCGCCAACGATTCCGACACCCAGTAGATGCCGTCGCGGAATGCCCTCCTTACCGGCGGCACCAGGTCGAAGACCCGGCGCAGGCGCGTACCGATCGAGAGGTTCTTGCGGGGCACCACCCATGCCGGGGTGCGCTGATAGAGCTGCAGTTCGGCCACCGCGTCGACGATCTCGGGCACGAACTGGACGGCGCTGGCGCCGGTGCCGATCACCGCCACCCGCTTGCCGGTGAGGTCGTAGTCGTGGTCCCAGCGGGCGGAGTGGAACGCGACACCGCCGAAGGCCCCCATCCCTGGCAGGTCGGGGACGTTCGGGACGTGCAGCGCACCGACACCGGCGACGAGGTACTGCGCGACGTACTCGTCGCCCTCCTCGGTGCGGACGTGCCAGCGGTTCTCGGTCTCGTCCCAGTACCCGCCGTCGACGGTGCGACCGAAGTGGGTCTTGGCACGCAACCCGTACTTGTCGGCGAGGCCTCGCAGGTAGTCGAAGATCTCCGCCTGCCCGGACCACAGCTCGGACCAGCCGGGGTTCGGCTCGAAAGAGAACGAATACATGTGCGAGGGCACGTCGCAGGCACAGCCGGGGTAGGTGTTCTCCCGCCAGGTGCCGCCGACCTCATCGGCCTTCTCGAGAATGACGAAGTCAGGGCGGCCGGCCTTCAGCAGCTGGATCGCCATGCCCATCCCGGAGAAACCCGCGCCGATGATGAGCACCCGGGACCGATGCTGCTTCGTCTGCGATGCCATGTCCGACCTCGACTCTCCTGTACCTATCGTCAGGTTAACCTCGCGTGACGGCGCTCACCATCGCGTCGCTGAGCCGAAACGCCGCAGGCGGAGCCGCCCGAACCCGCCGCGCCCTGACTACAGTCACGACATGGCCAAGCTTCCGAAGGAACCAGTCGACAACTGGGAGATCCCCGCGGTCGAGGCGCTGCGGGCGACGCCGGACATCCGGGTTGCCGACATCGTCACGAAGGGCACCCCCGGCTTCGTCGGCGACAAGGCGGTGGGCGAGCGACTGCTCGAGGAGCGCGGCGCACGCCTGTCCGCCCTCCAGGAGCTGCTGTACGCCAACGGACGGTCCGGCGACACCCGCTCCGTGCTGCTGGTGCTGCAGGGTATGGACACCGCGGGCAAGGGCGGGATGCTCCGGCACGTGATCGGCCACGTGGACCCGCAGGGTGTCGACCACGCCTCGTTTGGGGTCCCGACCGCCGAGGAAAAGCGCCACGACTACCTGTGGCGCATCCGCAAGGCCCTGCCGCGCAACGGACAGCTCGGCGTCTTCGACCGGTCCCACTACGAGGACGTGCTGGTGGTGCGGGTGCACAACCTGGTGCCGCCGGAGGTGTGGGAGCCGCGCTACGAGGAGATCAACGCGTTCGAGCGGGAACTGGTCGAGTCCGGTACGACGATCGTCAAGGTGGCGATGTTCGTGTCGCTGGACGAGCAGAAGGCTCGCCTGGCCGAACGGCTCGAGCGGCCCGACAAGTACTGGAAGTTCAACCCCGGCGACATCACCGAACGCGGCTTCTGGCCGGAGTATCAGAAGGCCTACCAGGCCATGCTCGACCGGACCTCCACCGAACACGCGCCGTGGCACGTGGTGCCCTGCGACCGCAAGTGGTACAGCAGGCTTGCCGTCACCGAGTTGCTCATCGACGCACTGGAGAATCTCGACCTCGACTGGCCGCCCGCCGATTTCGACATCGACGAGCAGAAGGCCCGGCTCGCCGAGTCCTGAGCGCCGACCCATGGGCGCTCAGGGGAAGTGCGGGGTGTCCCGGCCCAGCTTGTGGTCGTGGTGGATGGTGCCGCCCACCACCACGATGGCCGTCGTGATCACGAGAACCAGCGCAGACCCGGCGACGATTGCCCAGCCAGGGTGACCGGACCCCGCCGCCACGAGGAACATCCCCAGGGTGAGCGCGGTGAGCAGGACGCCACCGAAGCCGACCCACCCGGCGAAAATGTTCAGACTCATCGCTGACTCCTCTCGGCCGGCGGCGCCCGGCGTCGTCGTCATCGCACGGGCCAGCGGTCGCCGCCGGGCAGCGGGAACCGGGGGGTGTGTTGGTGCACCCGTCGATCGTGGACAACGGCGCTGCTCACGATGCTCGATCCGATCAGCACGCAACCCGCGCAGACCAGGGCCGCCACGATCGCCCAGCCGGTGAAGCCCGACGCCGCGGCGACCACGCTCAGAGCAAACGTGAGGACGGCAACGAGCCCTAGGGCATAACCGATCCATTCGGAGAACAGACTCAACTTCTCGGGGAACCGACGCACCCGCCCCGGGAACTGTCGCAGCTGATCAGAGAACATATTCAGCCTCATGTCGGCGAACAGATTCTGGAACATGCTCACTCCTCCTCGACTCGAGGATCAACCTTTGTGTTCGACGCTACGCCCGGTTCTCGCGCCTCGACAAGGCGTCAGAGGGGCTCAACCGGCTGCGGCATCTGTGTGAACTTGCCGACGATCGCGGCGCAGAACCAGTGCAGGTCCGCCGGTCCGCGGCTGGTGATCAGGTTGCGATCCACCACGACCTTCTCGTTCACGTGGCTGCCGCCCGCGTTGATGATGTCGGTGCGCAGGCTCGGCCAGCTGGTCAGCGTCCGACCTCCGACCACGTCCGCCTCGAGCAACATCCACGGACCGTGTCCGATCGCGCCGACCGGCTTGCCGACGTGCACGAAGTGCCGCACGAACGCGACCGCGTGGTCGTCGACCCGGAGCCGGTCCGGGTTCATCGTGCCGCCGGGCAGGATCAGTCCGTCGAAGTCGTCGACGCTCGCGCGCGAGACCACCAGATCGACCGGGAAGCGGTCCGCCTGCTGCACATCTGCACGAAATGCCTGGATCTCCCCCGGCTCGAGGGAGATCAGCGTGACCGCGGCGCCCGCCTCCTCGACCGCGCGCCGCGGCACGATCAGCTCGTCTTGCTCGACCCCGTCTGTCGCCAGGATCGCCACTCGGTGACCCTCGAGTTGCCTAGACATCGCCCCGACTCCTTCTGCGCTCGCCTGCGGCGCCCGGATCTCCCCGGGCACCCGCCACCGCAGCGAACGCACCCGGGCATGCACCGAGTATGGCGCCCGATCGGGACGACGACCAGGGGTGCTCCTGGCGTCAGCTCACGAGCAGGACACCCACCAGCGCTATCGACGCAACCCAGACGGTCGACAGGCTCGCCAGCACGAAGGGACGGGGGCCGACGTCTCGGATGACCGCAAGGCGCACCCCGGCGCCGAGGGCGAACATCGCGGCGGTGAGCAGCGCCGTCTGCGCCAGCCCCGCCACGGCAAGGACGGATCCGGGCAGCAGCCCGGTCGACCGCAGCCCTACACACGCGATGAAGGCCAGCACGAACAGCGGCACGAGCGGCGGGCGCTTCGCGGCACCGGCGCCACCGGCGGGCCTGCGCCGACTGCGCACGCTCAGGTAGGCCATCACCGGGGCGAGCATCAGCACCCGGGCGAGCTTGACTACGGTGGCGACGGCCAACGCGGCCCCGCCGATCGCTCCTCCGGCGGCGACCACCTGGGCGACCTCGTGGATCGCACCGCCCGCCCACATGCCTGCGGCCTCCTCGCTGAGCCCCATGGCGCTCGACAGGAGCGGGATCGCCGGGATCATCAGGGTGCCGAAGATGACCACGAGGGCGACCGCGGTGAGCAGCTCCTCCTCGCGGGCGTCGATGACGCCGTCCGCGGCCGCGACCGCCGCCGCACCGCAGATGGAGAATCCACAGGCGATCAGGACCCGCTGGGTCCACGAAAGACCGAGCAGCTTGCCCGCGTACATCGTCCCGGCCATGCCGAGGCACACGATCGCCACGACAACCGCGATGACGCCCCAGCCGAGCCCGAGGATATCGCTGAACATGAGCTGCAGCCCGAGGAGCGCGATGCCCACGCGGAGCAGGCGCTTGGACGAGAAGGCCAGCCCGGGGCGGAACCTGGGCGCGATCGTGAACAGGTTCGCCACGAGCGCCCCCGCCACGATCGCGATCAGCATCGGGCTCACGGTGGGCACGAGCCGCCCCACCCCCATCGCGACCAGCGTGCCGACCACGCTGAGCGCGATGCCGGGAAGGACATCGGTCCGCTCGTTGCCCGGCTGCGCGGGAGGCGTATCCGCGGCTGCCCGATCGCGAACGAGATTCGACCCGCTCAGTTTTCTGCTCATGCATCGACTGTCCGTTACCCGAGCTAAGTACGGTAGCCGGTGATTTACCAACACCTCATATCACAGTGATATGGAGATCCCGTTGGGCATACCATGCGCGTATGACCCGCCGTTGGCCCGAGATGGGCGTCCTCGAACTGCTCGTCGGCGTCGACGACCACGGGAGCCTCAGCGCCGCCAGCCGGATCGCGGGCATCGCGCAGCCGAACGCCAGCCGATCCATGAAGCAACTCGAGCGCCAGTTCGGGATGCCCCTTCTGCAGCGCAAACCGACCGGTTCGACGCTGACGCCCCAGGGGACCGTCATCGCCCACTGGGCACGCCAGGTCCTCGCCGACGCAAGCCAACTGCTCGATGTCGCGGAGGGGATGCGCGCCGAGCGCTCGGCCGAGCTGACCATCGGCGCCAGCATGACCGTGGCCGAGCACCTGATGCCGGGATGGTTGGGCCGGTTCCGGGGTTTGAATCCCGATGTGACAGTCCATCTGCAGGTCCGCAACTCGGCCCAGGTGTTCGACTGTGTCACCGACGGCTCCTGCGATGTCGGTTTCGTCGAATCCCCCTCGGTCCCGTCCTCACTGCACAGCACCACCGTCGCTCGTGACCAGCTGGTGGTGGTCGTTCCGCCCGACCACCCGTGGACCCGCCGACGGCGGCCGCTGACCATCGCCGAACTCGCCGCCACCTCGCTCCTGGTCCGTGAGCCCGGGTCGGGCACCAGGACCACGCTCGACCTGGCCCTCCAGGAGTACGAACGCGCGAAGCCGATCCTCGAACTGGGCAGTGCCGCCGCAATCCGGACGAGCGTGCTCGGCGGGGTCGGACCCGCCGTCCTCAGCACGCTCGCGGTCAAGGATCAGGTGCGGACCGGCGAGCTTCGGGTGATCCACGTCGACGGCCTCGAGCTCGGCCGGACCCTCCGGGCAGTCTGGCGACCACCACGCCAACTCGACGGTCCCGCAGGCGATCTCGTGCGACTCGTGCGAAGGACCGCGCAGCAGCGCGCCGACTGAACCGACCCGGACCGCGTCAGGAGTGAAGCGACGCGGACCGCGTCAGAAGGTCCCGGCGTCGATGACGAATCGGTAGCGCACATCGCTGCGCACCACCCGGTCGTAGGCCTCGTTGATGCGGTCCGCGGGGATCACCTCGATCTCCGCGCCGATCCCGTGCTCGGCACAGAAGTCCAGCATCTCCTGCGTCTCGGCGATCCCACCCACCATCGACCCGGCCAGGCTGCGCCGGTTCGACGCGAGCGAGAATCCGCTGACCCGAATCGGCTTCTCGGGCAGGCCGAGCTCCACCAGCGCCCCGTTGACCGCGAGCGTCGACATGTACAGGTCGATGTCGAGGTTCACCGAGACGGTGTTCAGGATCAGGTCGAACCTCGACCGCAGCGCCTTGAAGGTCGCGGGGTCGCTCGTCGCGTAGTAGTGGTGGGCACCGAAGCGCAACCCGTCGTCCTGCTTGCTCAGCGTCTGACTCAGCACGGTCACCTCCGCACCGAGCGCGGCGGCGATCTTCACCCCGACGTGCCCGAGCCCACCCATGCCGATGATCGCCACCTGCTTGCCGGGACCCGCGCCCCAGTGCCGAAGGGGCGAGTACAGCGTGATGCCCGCGCAGAGCAGCGGCGCCGCGACGTCCAGCGCGAGACCGTCCGGGATGCTGAGCACGAACCCCTCGGTGACCACGATGTGAGTGGAGTACCCACCCATCGTGTACTCGCCGTCGCCGATACGCGAGTTATAGGTCTGTACAACTCGTTTGGTGCAGTACTGCTCGTCCCCGGACGCGCAGGCATCGCATGCGCCACAGGAATCGACAAAGCAGCCGACGCCGACGCGGTCCCCGACCTCGTGCAGGGTGACCTCGGAGCCGACGGCGGCGACGACGCCCGCGATCTCGTGACCCGGCACCACCGGATAGTGGGTGCCGCCCCACTCGTTGCGCGCGGTGTGGATGTCGGAGTGACAGATGCCCGAGTACTTGATCTCGATGAGCACGTCGAGCGGACCCAGGTCCCGGCGCTCGATGCCGACCTTCTCGAGCGGTCCGTCGGCACTGGTCGCGGCGTAGGCGGAAACTGTGAGCATGCGTAAGTTTCTATAGGCCGAGCCGATTCCGCGCAACGCGACCGACCTCGTCGCAGGTCTGGCGGTCACGACTCAGCCGAGCCCAGACCGATCGACCGTGATCCGCCGCAGCAACGAGTCGGCGGCCGATTCGAAGACCTGCGGAAGATCGATGTCGTCGGGGACGGTGGCCCACTGATCGCGGAGACCCTCGTTCAGGGCCAGCAGTTCGAGGATCACCTGGCGGGCATCGACGTCCGGCCGGATCTCCCCCTCCTCGATCCCCCGCTCGACGACGGGTACGAGCATTCGCAGCGAGACGATCAGGTTGCCGCGCAGGCGCTCGCTCGCGGGGTTCGATTCGAGCAACGCCTCCCCGCTGAGAACGGCACGGAAGCGCACCAGTTCGGGACGACGCATGCTGTTGCGAACCGCAACGGTGAACTGATGGAACAGATCCCGCACCGTGCCGGTCGCATCGAAGGCGTCGGCATAGGGATCTTCCCGCAGTGCGATGGCGGCGAGGAAGAGTTCCTTCTTCGTCCCGAAATGGTGGAGCAGTCCGGCATCGCTGACGCCGGCATCGGCCGCTATTCGCGCCAGCGACGAATTCGCGTACCCGAAGCGGGAGAAGTGTTGGACGGCGGCCATCAGGATGCGTTCGTGCCTGTCCTCACCCGGCGCGTATCGGCGGCGCGGGCGAGGCCGACCCCTGGGTGACTCGTCGTCTGGATCTCGGTCCGGCCCCTCGGCTGTCATCACGATCTTTCTGCGAGTGTCGGGCACTGATCGCTCGAGCCTATTCGGTGACCGAGCCACAGGAGACGTTCATGCCGCGTCTTCTCGAAAGTCATCCAGAAGACCTAGTGGCCACTTAGCATTTGCCTCCAAGCGGGGCGGCCCGACGGCCGCGAAGCGCTGAACAGCAGATATGCCGACAAGGAGAAGGAGAGTTCACTGATGACCACTCAGCAGCGATTGCGCCGGCGGATGCCCGCGCGGTCGGCAACCGTGGGGGCACTCTTGCTGGCGCTCGTCGCCGCACCGGTGACGGTGGCACTCGCAGACGAGGCACCACCGGTCGCGGAGTCACCGGGGTCGACCCAGGTACTGGACGGCACTGGTTCCGGCGATATGTGGGCGGTGCCGACCCTGCCGGCCGACCAGCTCACGCTGATCATCGCCTTCAGCTTCGGCAACAGGATGCCGGCGGGGGCGGATCCCGCACGAACCGAGGGTGAGCCGGGGCCGGTCAACGAGGCGCTCGCGGACACGGTCGTCGCGGCGCGCGGCGATCGGGACATCCCGGTCTACGCACAGACCCCGATCGCGGACGTCCTGCGCACCAAGTACGACATGGACGACGTCGTGGCCATCGCGGCCGACGTTCGCCCCGACGGCACGCTCGCGTATCTGTCGACCGATGGGGCCGCGGCGAAGGTCGCCGCCCTGCGCGGCGCGTCACAGGCGACCGACCTCGCCGGCGTGGTGGCGTTCGGAGACCACCAGTGGCGGGCCACCCGAACCGCGGAGGCCAACGGCTTCCGCGCCTATGCGCCGCTGGGGATTTCGATGCCCACCCAGTATGACCCGGAGTCCGGCCAGGTGTGGACGAGGAGCCGCGAGGTCTACCTGCCGACCGACTACGCAGGCAGGATCCCGCTGCTCATCGAGACCGGCAGCGGAGCCGGCCGATAGGCACTATGACCGCTTCCGCGGCCACGATGGGGCGGGTTACACCCGCCCGCCCCATCGGATCACCGAAAACCCGCGTGGACACCTGGCGCTCCCCTAGAATTCACCAGTTGGACAATCGTCCAACTGGGTCGGTGAATCCCTGAGGAGTGACATGCGCAGATTGCTCGCGACAAGCATCGCGGTGCTCGGAACGCTGTTCGCATCAACACCAGCGGTGGCCGCCGCCGACGAAGCCCCGTCGACGCCGATCAGCCAGGTCCGCATCGACGGACGTTCCCTCGTCGACGGGTACGGACGCACGGTCCTGCTGCACGGGGTCAACAACGTCGACAAGGAACCGCCGTACCTCACCCCGGGGGACGGACTGACCCTCACCGCCGCCGACGCCGACCTGCTCGCCCGGCACGGGTTCAACACCGTCCGCCTCGGCGTGTCCTTCGACGGCCTGATGCCCGAGCAGGGCCAAATCGACCCCGCCTACCTCGACCGGATCGCCGACACGGTCGACGTCCTCGGCACCCGCGGCATCCACGTCCTGCTCGACAACCACCAGGACGGACTGAGCCCGGCCTGGGGCGGAAACGGCTTCCCGGAATGGTCCATCAAGGCCAGACCCTTCCCCGGCGAACCGAACCCGGGATTCCCGATGAACTACCTGATGCCCAGCATGAACATCGGCTGGGACGAGGTCTGGACCAACAAGAACGGGGTACTCGACCACCTCGGCACCGCCCTCGCAGCGCTCGCCACCAGGGTGGAGGGGAAACCCGCCGTCCTCGGCATCGAGCTGATGAACGAACCCTGGCCCGGCTCACCGTTCCTGACCTGCTTCCCCGGCGGCTGCCCCGGCTTCGACCGGACCTACCAGGCCGCGATGCAGAAGCTGACCGACCACATCCGAGGCGCGAGCGCGACGGTGCCGGTGTACTGGGAACCCAACGTGACCTGGAACCAGGGCATGCCCAGCTACCTGGGCAGCCCACCGCAGACCCCGGCGATCACCGACCCGAACATCGCCCTCTCCGTGCACGACTACTGCATCCCCAGCCAGATGAGCATCTACGGCGGGGTGCCCGAGAAGGCCAAGCTGGCCTGCCCTGCCCAGCACGAGCTGACCTGGGCCCACATCGATTCGCTGACCTCCCGCACCAACCGGCCGGCCCTGGTGACCGAGTTCGGCGACGTCGACCCGAACACCCTGGCGGCCACGATGTTCCGCGCCGACGAGCGCTTCACCGGCTGGCAGTACTGGCACTACTCATCGATCTTCGGCCCCGGCGGCGGCGCGGATCCGTTCCACGGACAGGTCGGCGACCAGCTGGTGCGCACCTACCCGCAGGCCACCGCAGGCACCCCCGGCACCCTGAAGTTCAACCCGGACGGCGGCGACTTCAAGTACACGTACACGCCGCGGCCGTCGAGCAAGCCGACCGAGATCTACGTCTCCGACCGGCACTACCCCGCCGGCTACGTCACCGAGGTCACCGGCGGCCACACCACCTCCCCCACGGGCGCCCGCACGGTCACCGTCCATGCAGACGGCACCGGCCCGGTCACCGTCAAGATCCACCGACCCGACTCGGACGGCAACAACCTGCCCGACAAGCCGGGCTTCGGCTCGGGCTCGGCCGGCAGCTCGGGCTCCTGACCGGCCCGCTTCATCACCCGAATGCACGAAGGCCCCGGACCGTGAGGTCCGGGGCCTTCCGCGTGTCCACGCCTATTCGGCCGCGGCGGCCTTCTCGGCGCGGCGGCGCAGGCGGCGCGCGGCCGCCACCAGGTTCCGCAGCGAGGGCTCGAGCTGCCAGTAGTGCCTGGTCTTGAGGCCGCCGTCGGGATTGGCCCACAGTCGGTCCAGCTCCACCGATTCCGAGGCCTCGGTGAGCAGCTCGTCGAGCTCATCGATGTCCGGGATTCGGGCCGAACGGCTCTCGTACACACCGGGTCCCACGCCGTGGGTGAGCTTGCGCTCCTTGATGGCGTCGAGCACCCAGGTGATCGAACGGGTCGCCACGATCGCGGTCACATCGCAGTCCATCCGCTCGATCGCGTCCACCACCGACTTCTGGGTCGTATAGGTCAGGTGGGTGTGGATCTGCGTCTCCGGCTTGGCACCGCCGGTAGCCAGCTTGAACGCGTCGACCGCCCAGTCCAGGTACTCCTTGCGCCCGCCCGCCCGCAGCGGCAGCAGTTCCCGGATCGCCGGCTCGTCGACCTGGATGATCGAGATGCCCGCGGCCTCAAGGTCGGCCACCTCGTCACGGATCGCCAGCGCCAGCTGATCAGCGGTCTCGTGCAGCGGCTGGTCCTGCCGGACGAACGAGCGCGCCAACATGGTGATCGGACCGGTGATCATGCCCTTGACCGGCTTGTCGGTCAGCGACTGCGCGTAGCCGATCCACTCCACGGTCATCGGCCCCCGCCTGCGGACGTCACCGAAGAGGATCGGCGGACGCACGCAACGCGACCCGTACGCCTGCACCCAGCCGTTGTGCGTGGACGCGAATCCGTCCATCAGCTCGGCGAAGTACTGGATCATGTCGTTGCGCTCGTGCTCGCCGTGCACGAAGACGTCGAGGCCGATGTCCTCCTGCAGCCGGATGGTGCTCTCGATCTCGGCCTGGATGCGCTTGACGTAGTCAGCCCACTCCAGCCGTCCCTGACCCAGCTCGTACCGCGCCTGGCGGACGGCATCGGTCTGCGGGAACGAGCCGAGAGTCGTCGCGGGCACCTTCGGCAGGTTCAGCTTCTCCTGCTGAGCCAGCCGACGGACCTCGTACGGAGCCCGGATGCGGTCTTCGGCCTTGATGGCGTAGACCCGTTGGCGCACTTCGTGCTTCTGCTTGAAATGCACTTTCGTCGGCTTCTTGCGCCAGCGCTCCGACGGGCCCTCGGTGAGCGCCTTGGCCAGTGAGACCACCTCGCCGACCTTCTGCTTCGCGAAGGCGAGCCGGTCCGCGACGTCGCCGTCGAGTTCCCACTCGGCCAGCACGTCGTACGGCACGTGCATCAGCGAACAGGACGTCGAGACAACCAGATCCGGGATAACGTCCTTGAGCGAGGACAGGTAGGTGAGCGTGACGAGGTTGTCTGCCCGCCACACGTTTCGGCCGTTCACGACGCCCGCGTAGAGGCGCTTGCGCTTGAGGCCGGGGATCTTCGCCAGTTCGTCGGCCGCGACCTTGCCGTAGACCAGGTCGAGTCCGAGCGCCTCGATCTTCGTGGCGGCCAGGATCGGCAGTGCCTCACCGAGATTCCCGTACGGGCCGGTGACCAGGATCCGCGGGCGCAGCGGCGCGTGGGACAGCGTGGTGTACGCCCGGCCGAGCGCGGCCAGTTCCTCCTGCGTGCGGTCCTGGGTGAAGGCGGGCTCGTCGAGCTGGACGCAGGTCGCCCCGGCCTTGGCGAGCAATTCGAACAGCGCCTCGTACTGCGGCAGCAGCGAATCCAGCAGGTCGAGCACCGAGAAGTCGTCCGCCGCATCGGCGCTCGCCTTCGACAGCAGCAACAGCGAGACGGGGCCAAGGAGCACGGGGCGCAGTTCGATGCCGCGCGCCTTGGCCCGTTCGAACTCGTCCATCAGCGCGTCTGCGCGCAGGGTGAACACTGTGCGCTCGTCGAGCTCGGGCTGACGGTAGTAGTAGTTGGTGTCGATGAACCGCACCAGCTCCAGCGGCGGGAAGTCGGGCCTGCCGCGGGCCATGGTGAAGTAGAAGTCGAGTTCGTTGAGCTCGCCCTCGAGCGGGGCGAACCGGCTGGGCACGGCGCCGAAGAGCAGCGCGTTGTCCAGCACGTGGTCGTAGTAGGAGAAGGTGTTGCCGGGAACCTGCGTCAGGCCGGTCGCGGCCAGCTCGCTCCAGGTCTGCTCCTGGAGCTCCCGGCCGACGGCGATCAGCTCGGCCTGGCTGGACTTGCCGTGCCAATACGCCTCGAGTGCCCGCTTGAGTTCGCGTCGGGGCCCGATCCTGGGGTACCCCAGGACGCTGGAGCCGTAGGTGGCGGCGCTGTTGGACATCGTGTCGACCTCTCCCTCGATGCGCTTCGCGCCCGTGCGCGATCGGTACCCCGGCAGGGGTGAAAATCGCGCACGGGCGCCGAAGGTGCGTACTGGTGAAGCTGGCTAGCTTGCTTTCTTCGTGCTCCGACCGTTCTCGCCGTACTCATAGAAGCCCGCGCCGGACTTCTTGCCGACGAGACCGGCCTCGACCATGCGCAGCAGCAGCGGCGGCGCCGAGTACAGCGGCTCCTTGAACTCCTCGTACATCGAGTCCGCGATCGACTTGACGGTGTCGAGGCCGACCAGGTCCGTCAGGGCCAGCGGGCCCATCGGGTGGTTGCAGCCGAGCACCATCGCGCGGTCCACGTCGTCCTTGGTCGCGAAACCGGACTCGACCATCCGGATCGCCGACAGCAGGTACGGCACGAGCAGCGCGTTGACGACGAAGCCGGAGCGGTCGGCCGAACGGACGACCTGCTTGCCGAGGACCTCGCTGGCGAACTGCTCGGCCCGCTCGGAGACCGCGGCGCTGGTCTTGAGGGTGGTGACCAGCTCGACGAGCGGGAGCACGGGCACCGGGTTGAAGAAGTGCATGCCGATCACGCGCTCGGGCGCCTTGGTCGCGATGCCCAGCTTCATGATCGGGATGGAGGAGGTGTTGGACGCCAGCACCGCGTTCGGGTCGGTGACGACCTGGTCGAGCTCGGCGAAGATCGCGCTCTTGACCTTCTCGTCCTCGAGGACGGCCTCCACGACGAGCTGCCGGTCGGCGAAGTCGCCGAGATCGGAGGTGAAGCGCAGCCGCCAGGCGGCCTGCTCCCGCTCGCGCTCGGTGATCTTGCCGCTGCTCACACCGCGGTCCAGCGACCGCAGGATGCGGGCGCGGCCGGCAGCCGCGAGCTCGCGGGTCTGCTCGAACACCAGAACATCGACATGTGCGCGGGCGCACACCTCGGCGATTCCGGCGCCCATGATGCCTGCGCCGATCACGCCGACGCGCTGAATCTTTTCGCTGGTCACGTCAGCTCCTCATCGTCTAGTGGAGTCGTCCGCACCGCGGGGCCCGGGCTGTGGGCCCCGCGGTGGGTGGGACGGGTGGTGCAGGTGAAGCGGGGGTTCCTAGTGGAACTGGCCCTCTTCGGTGGAGCCCTTCAGCGCCGCGGTGGACGTGTTGGGGTCGACCGTGGTGGCGATCTTGTCGAAGTAGCCGGCGCCGACCTCACGCTGGTGCTTGATGGCGGTGAAGCCACGCTCCTCGGCGGCCTTGAACTCGCGCTCCTGCAGGTCGACGAAGGCGGTCATGCCCTCACGGGCGTAGCCGTGGGCCAGGTCGAACATGCCGTAGTTGAGCGAGTGGAAGCCGGCCAGGGTGATGAACTGGAACTTGAAGCCCATCGCGCCGAGCTCCTTCTGGAACTTCGCGATGGTCGCGTCGTCCAGGTGCTGCTTCCAGTTGAAGGACGGGGAGCAGTTGTAGGCCAGCAGCTGGTCCGGGAACTCGCTGCGGACGGCCTCGGAGAACTTCTTGGCGACCTCGAGGTCCGGCACGCCGGTCTCCATCCAGATGAGGTCGGAGTACGGCGCGTAGGCCTTGGCGCGAGCGATGCAGGGCTCGATGCCGTTCTTGATGCCGTAGAAGCCCTCGGCCGTGCGGGTGCCGTCGAGGAACGGGCGGTCACGCTCGTCCACGTCGGAGGTGAGCAGGGTGGCGGCCTCGGCGTCGGTACGCGCGATGACGACGGTGGGGACGTCCGCGACGTCGGCCGCGAGACGCGCCGAGGTCAGGGTGCGGATGTGCTGCTGGGTCGGGATGAGCACCTTGCCACCGAGGTGGCCGCACTTCTTCTCCGACGCGAGCTGGTCCTCCCAGTGCGAGCCGGCGACGCCGGACGCGATCATGGCCTTCTGCAGCTCGTAGACGTTCAGCGCGCCACCGAAGCCGGCCTCGCCGTCCGCGACGATCGGGGCGAGCCAGTTCTCGACGGAGGTGTCGCCCTCGACCTTGGCGATCTCGTCGGCGCGCAGCAGCGCGTTGTTGATGCGACGGACGACCTGCGGCACCGAGTTGGCCGGGTAGAGGCTCTGGTCCGGGTAGGTGTGACCCGAGAGGTTCGCGTCACCGGCGACCTGCCAGCCGGAGAGGTAGATGGCCTTGAGGCCGGCGCGCACCTGCTGCACTGCCTGGTTGCCGGTGAGGGCACCGAGGGAGTTGATGTAGTCCTCGTTGTTCACGAGGTCCCACAGGATCTCCGAGCCACGGCGGGCCAGGGTGGCCTCCTCGACGACGGAGCCCTGGAGCTTGACGACCTGCTCGGCCGTGTAGTTACGGGTGAGTCCCTTCCAGCGGGGATTGGTGTCCCAATCCTGCTGGATCTCAGCTGCGGTCTTCGGGGTGCCGGTGGTCGACATCGAGGCTCCACTCTCTTGTATCTGCTGGTCCGGTACGGATGTACTGCTTCACATCCTTGCCAGGCCCTTCGTATGTACTTAACGAGAGTGGCATACACAAAAACTGCCGTCTACCTGTTGCTAATGCCAATCTTGGCTAGGTTTTCAACCCGGGTTGCTAACTTTGCAAAGTTCATACCGGCCAAGCGAGCGCTTGGCTACCGGCAAGTAGGTTGGCGATCTACCGGCAAGTAGGTTCCGACCTGCGGATTGTTCGAGGCACGCGAACTGCCGCGGTCGCGCCGACATCCCGGCTCCGCGGAGGACCGCGCCGACGCCCGATCACGGTGGACCCGATCCGGCTGTGAGGGCAATCACGTCGCCCGAAGGTCGCCGAACGACTCGTTCCACCGTCGCGACGAGGTCCGCGACGGTGGCCACGCCTCCGGCTAACGTGCCGGCATGAGACTGCGGCTCGGACGCCCCGACATCAACCGGTACGCCGATCGATTCGATCTCACCCCGGCGACCGATGGGCTCGCGGTCACGTTTCTCGGCGTCGCGAGCCTGCTCCTCGACGACGGCTCGTCGGCGATCATGACCGACGGGTTCTTCACCAGGCCGGGCCTACCGAGGGTGTTACTGGGCAGGATCGCCCCCGACCCGGACCGGATCGACGCCGCACTCTCCATGGCGGCCGTCACCCGACTCGACGCGGTCATCCCGGTGCACACCCATTTCGACCACGCGCTGGACTCCGCGGCCGTCGCGGAGCGAACCGGCGGGCTGCTCGTCGGCGGCGAGTCCACCGCCTCGATCGGTCGTGGGCACGGGCTGCGGCCGGATCGCATCGCGGTCGTCGCCGAAGGGGCCTGCCTGCGGCTCGGGGGCTTCGAGGTCGCCATGGTCGCGTCACATCACTGCCCACCCGATCGCTTTCCCGGTGAGATCACGGAGCCGGTCGTTCCGCCGACGCGGGTGTCGGCGTACCGGTGTGGCGAGGCCTGGTCGATCGTCGTCGGCCACCCGGCCTCGGGGAGGTCACTGCTCGTGCAGGGCAGCGCGGGGTACGTGCGTGGCGCGCTGGCAGGCAGGCGGGCCGAGGTGGCCTACCTCGGGGTGGGTCAGCTCGGCATCCAGCCGGAGGAGTACATCGAGGAGTACTGGCGGGAGACCGTCCGCGAGGTCGGCGCCAGGCGCGCAGTGCTGATCCACTGGGACGACTTCTCCCGGCCGCTGTCCGAACCGTTGCGCGCGCTCCCCTACGCGGGCGACGACCTCGACCGCACGATGACGGTGCTCACCAGGCTTGCCGACGCGGACGGCGTGGCGCTGAGCTTCCCGACCGTCTTCGCCCGCGAGAATCCCTGGGCCTGACCGCCGGCCACCGCTCGGTGGTCACCCTTGCGCCGTCACCGCCGCTTCCTGCGTCTCCAGGCTGGCCGACGGGGTGCGAAGGGCGGCCACGGCGCCCGCGTACAGCGAGCCCTTGATCTCGCCGAGCGTGCGCCCGCGGGTGTGCACCAGTCCCTGAGCACGGCCGACCGCCTTGGCGAGCACGTCGTCCCCGGCCGCGAGCTCGTCGACGAGTCCGTGGGCCAGCGCGTCGGTCCCGCCGTATCGGCGACCGCTCGTCAGCGCGGCGTGCACCGCCCGCGCAGGCAGCCGTGCGGTCAGCAATTCGAGGACCCCCGGCGTGTAGCTGATGCCGACCGTGATGCCCGGCAGACAGAAGAACCCGCGGTCACCGCGCATCACCTGATGGTCGTGCGCGGTGGCCAGGATCGCTCCACCGCCGAACGTGTGGCCCGGCATCGCGGCGACGGTCGCCATCGGAAAGGTCAACACCCGCGCGAAGAGCGCGTGCACACGATCCATGTACGAGTTGAGCTGCCCCAGGTTCTGCGCGACCCAGACGGTGTCGAGGCCGGTGGAATAGAACTTCCCGACCCCGGTGGTCACCAGGGCGGCCGGGCCCTGACTCGCCTCGACCTCGTCCAGCAGCGCCTCGGCCTCGTCGAGCCATCGCGGATTGAACGCGTTCTCCTCGTCTCGTTCACCCTCGGTTCCGAGGTAGAGGACGAACACGTCTCCCGAGCGCTCCATGTAAGGCATGGCGAGACGATAGCCCCCGATCGCGGACACCGCCTGACGTCAGACCGTGCTCCGTACCGGCAGAGCCTGCGCGGGCGCCGAAACCCGCATGACACCGACGGCCGTGATGGCCGCACTCGCCGCGGCCGCGAGCCCCGCGGTCACCGCCGGGCCGAGCGGCGCCTGCAGCGCGCCTGCGACCATGAAACCGATCGGCATGCATACATTGGCGAGGGTCGCACCCAGTCCGGCGACGCGTCCGAGCATCGCTTCGGGCACCTGGGTCGCCACGAGGACATCCGCCCAGACGCTGCCCAATCGAATCGCGGCGCCGACGAGGAGCGCCACCCCTGCCATGACCGCAAACGGCGGAAAGAGGCTCAGCGCCACCAGGCCGATGCAGATCGCCCCCTGCGCCAGCAACGCCGACTGCGCTGCGCGAGAGGGAATCCGCCGTCCCAGCAGCCTCGTTGCGACGATGCCGCCGAGCGCGAACAGGGCCATGAGATAACCCTGGGCGCCCGCGAACCATCGATCGCCCGACCCCGCGTTCACGATCAGGAGCCAGGCCGGGACCGGGAGCGCTGTTTGTGCCGCCGACACCAGGATCACGGTCCGCAGCCACTGGCTGTCCCTGATGAATCGGAAACCCGCGCGCGTGTCCTGGACCAGCCCCGTGGGGGCGTCGGTTCGCGTCGGACTCGGAGCGAGCGCACCTGCGGCAGTGGCACCCACCGCAACGGCCGCGACAAGAAGAAATGCCGACACGGTGGGTCCGGTGGCCGAGATGAGCAGAGCCGCGGCCGCGGGCGACACCACCTGCACGGTGAGGCTCAGCGAATGCCAGGTCGCCAGCTGACCGGCCCGATCGTCGCGTGGAACCGAAAGATAGACCGCGGTTGCCGCGGCAGGCTGCGACAGCCCGCTACACACGCCCAGCGCGATCATCACGAGCAGAATGTGCAGCCCGCCTGCGAGCGCGGGAAGTACGGCAATCAGCGCGCAACGACCGGCATAGGTCGAAAGAATGATCGCCCGTTTGTCGAGCCTGTCCGCCAACGTGCCTGCAATGATCCCCGCTCCTAGGATTCCGACGCATCGAGCGCCGAACGCCAACGCAAGGAGCGCCGCATCTCCCCCGGCCGAAACGACCAGCGCCGCCGTTGTCACCACGATGGCGGAATCTGCGACGGGGCCGGCGAGAAGGAAAGCGAACCCCAGCCTGGACCGGAGTTGTCCGCGCATTCACGTGCCTTCCGGGAGGTAAAACCTCATCGAGAATCCTTCGGGGGTGAGGGTTC
Source organism: Rhodococcus sp. OK611 (assembly GCF_003050885.1). Lineage (NCBI taxonomy): Bacteria > Bacillati > Actinomycetota > Actinomycetes > Mycobacteriales > Nocardiaceae > Rhodococcus > Rhodococcus sp. OK611. The sequence continues at coordinate 254,558 of NZ_QAOZ01000002.1, read as the reverse complement.
TGCGCTCGTTCACCTTCAGTTCGGCGCCCGACAGCTGAATTCGCATCGTGGAATTTCGGACGATCTCACCCAACACGGTCGACATCTCCCGCTCCGCGAACTTCGCGCCAACACACCATCGCGGCCCACCGCCGAATGGTATGAACTCGCCGCGCTCCGGCGCGGCGTCGATCCACCGCTCGGGCCTGAAGTCGCCACCGGTCGACGCGAAGGTGGGCGATACCCGGTGGGTGACCCAGCTGGACACCATCACCACGCTGCCCGCCTTCATTTCCCAGTCCCCGAAAGGGATGTCCTCGGCCGCGTCACGGCCCAACATCCACGAGGGCGGCCACAGGCGGAGCGTCTCCGACACCACGCGCGTGAGCGCGCCTGCGCCGCCCTCACCCCGCAGCTGCTCCTGGAGGGCGCTCCGCGCCCCGAGCTCGACCATCCCCCACAGGATGGCCGACGCCGGCACGCCGTGCGCAGCAAGGAGTGTCGAAATAATCATCTGCACAACATCTTTGAGCGGGAGGTCTGCCTGTCGCAGGTCATCACACAATCCGTCCGATCCGGGCGCCAGCGCCAGTTTCGCCACCGCCGATTCGAGAGTGCGCAACGCCCTGCGGACCCGCAGATCGGACGGCCGCCAGCGCAACCATCGGGGGAGGACGAAGGGACTCGCCGTGATCGGGAAGAGCGCGTCGAGAAGTTCTTGTGCGAGAGCAGGAATCTCGTCAGCGTTTCGAGTTCCAAAGCAGTACCGGGTGATAGACGTGGACGTGAGGATCTGCAAGGTGTCGATCAGCTCTCGATCGCCGACCGCCCTGCCCAACCAACTCCCGACGATCGCGTTTGTGTCATGTGCGAGTTCGACCTGGTGGTCCTCGAGACGCTGGCGCGATGCCAACGCCGCGGAGGCCGCCTTGCGTGACTTCATCCACCGCTGCACCGATTCGGATCCGAGGTCGCCCGACACCTTGCTTCTGAGAAAATTCTGGGTCGACAAGAACTTGCGATTCGACCCGACGAGTACGTCGTGTACCTCACGATGACCCGACACGAGGAAAGTTCCCGGCCAGAGTTCGACTATCGGACCGAGCGCCGCGGCGTCGAGCAGAAAGGCCAGCCGCCCGCGATCGTACGTCTCCGCCAGCCCGGCTCGCGATGTACCGAGGATTGGTGGCCGTGCCATTTACATCTCCTAATGAAAGTGCGGGCGGTCAAATCGAATTCGACCGCCCGCACTGTTGACCATTGTCAGGACCATTCGTACATGCCCGGCGCTTTTCGCGGCACAAAGCCGACGAGAGCGGCGACGGTGAACTTGATTCGACGCATTTCCTTACCTCCTTTCCGTTCTCGAAGTGACATGAACAAGATTGAGCCATCGGCGCGGGGACCAGAAGACACCCAAGGTGTCGGATCTACCCACCCATCACCGGGCTAGTTCGGGCGCCTCGAGGGGTCGTTCGGTGAACTACGCGAGAATGGTCGGCGCTTCACCGCGAGTTCTGAAGGTAGAGAACGGAATCCGCGCACGGCAACGAGCCCGCGCGGCATCGGCGTCCGGGCGGGAGGGTCAGGGAAAGCGGGCGTGGGTGCGACCGAGTGGTCGCCGAGCGGAGGGGCGGACTACGGCGCCCTGTGCCCGAAGGTCAACGCCACGTCCCACGGCGCGACGCCCCAGGACTCGATGGCGGTCACCGCGAAGATCCCCGCGGCCTCGATGGTGTCCTCGGAGGTGGGCGAGGACACCGACGTTCCCGGCCTGCCGTCGTCAGGCACCTCCGGCCAGACCCCGGTGTCCCGCGGCACCGGCGCCGTCTCGATCACCGCCACCCGCTCCCCCTCGTCGTCGACGATCCCGAAGAAGCAGTACGGCTCGGGCGGCGCATCCCAGCCGCCGAGTTCCACCACCCAGTACTCGCCGCGCTCGACGGCGGACGCCGCGGCGGCGGCCAGGAACTGATCGAGGTCGGTCCAGGGGTTGCTCTCGGGGCGGACGGGGTCGCCCAGCCGGAACGCCCGGGTCTGAGCGTCCTCCTCGGATCCTGGGGACCCGTCCTGCACCAGCAGGGTGCCCGCCGCGGCGTCGAGGAGCACCGTCTCACGGAAGCGGTCGTCCGGCACGGAGGTACGAGCGATGAGCCCGCGCCCCAGCAGGTCACTGAGCCCGTCCGGGTCGTCGACGCTCCACAGCCTGGTCCCCTCCTCGGTCCACGTGCGCAGCAGCCCGCCCGAGACGGGGCTGAGCATCGCGGTGGCCAGGCTCGCCCCGACCTCGAGGCCTGCGGGCTGATCGTTCGTCATCGGCCCAGTGTCCCAGCGCGCCGCGTCGCCTCCTGCCCCGCGTGCCCCCTCGCGCGGAGCTAATCCTGCGAACCCATTGTTGCCAACCCCCGACACCCCTCGTAACCTGGAGAAATGGCGAAGACCTATGTCGGCGCGCGACTGCGTCAGCTACGCACCGAGCGGGCCATGAGCCAGGCCGCCCTGGCCCAGACGCTGGAGATCTCGGCGAGCTACCTCAACCAGATCGAGCACGACGTGCGGCCGCTCACCGTGCCCGTGCTGCTGCGGATCACCGAGGTCTTCGGGGTGGACACCACCTTCTTCTCGTCGCAGGACGACACCCGGCTGATCGCCGAGCTGCGGGAGGTCGCGCTCGACCAGGAGATGGGTATCGACTCGGATGCACAGGAGATCGCGGAGATGGTGTCCGCGCACCCGAGCCTGGCCAAGGCCATCGTGAACATGCACCGTCGCTACCGCAACACCACCGCGCAGCTGGCCGCGGCAACCGAGGACCGGTACAGCGACGGCAGCGGTAGCGGGTCGATCACGATGCCGCACGAGGAGGTGCGGGACTACTTCTATCAACGGCAGAACTACCTGCACGAGCTGGACACCGCCGCCGAGGAGCTCACCTCCCGGATGCGTTTCCACCGCGGCGACGTCGCAGGTGAGATCGCCAGGCGGCTCGAGAACGTCCACGACGTGCAGATCGTGCAGCGCATCGACCTCGGCGAGGGTGTGCTGCACCGCTACGACCCCGAGTCCCGCGTGCTGGAGATCTCCCCGCACCTGTCCGGCGGGCAGAAGGTGTTCAAGTTCGCCGCCGAGCTGGCCTACCTCGAGTGCGGGGATCTGCTGAACAAGATGGTCGACGAGGGGAACTTCACCTCGGAGTCGTCCCGATCGCTCGCCATCCTCGGGCTGGCCAACTACTTCGCCGCGGCAACCGTGCTGCCGTACACCCAGTTCCACGACATCGCCGAGGAATTCCGCTACGACATCGAGCGGTTGTCCGCCTTCTTCTCCCAGAGCTACGAGACCATCTGCCACCGGCTCTCCACCCTGCAGCGCCCGAAGCTCCGCGGCGTGCCGTTCTCCTTCGTCCGGGTCGACCGGGCGGGCAACATGTCGAAGCGGCAGTCCGCCACCGGCTTCCATTTCTCCTCCAGCGGCGGCACCTGCCCCCTGTGGAACGTGTACGAGACGTTCGGGTACCCCGGCAAGATCATGACCCAGATCGCGCAGATGCCGGACGGCCGCAGCTACCTGTGGGTGGCGCGGACCGTCGAGCGCAGAGCGGCCCGATACGGCCAGCCGGGCAAGACCTTTGCCATCGGCCTCGGCTGCGAGCTCCGGCACGCGCACCGCACCGTCTACGCGGATGGCCTCGACCTGGACAACCAGGCGGCTGCCACCCCGATCGGCGCCGGCTGCCGGGTGTGCGAGCGAATGAACTGCCCGCAGCGCGCCTTCCCCCCGCTCGGCAAGGAACTCGACATCAACGAGCACCGCAGCTCGGTGTCGCCGTACCTCATCCGCTGACTCCCGGCCAGCCCACCATCTCGACTGCCTCCCCTCACCGCCGCCGCCCGCCGAGTGTGCAGTCGTCGGCGGCGCACTCGGCCGATGCCCCGGAAACTGCACACTCGGTGACGCCCCAAGCCGGCGAAACCGCTGCTCGGGCAGACCTGTTCACCTGCCGGTAATCCGGGACACAAACAAGTCACGCAGTGACATTCAGGCGCAACAACGCGCCCATATCGTCTGCGCTCACACGAATACAGCCCTGTATACGCATCGCGGATACAGGGCGTGTTCGGTGTGCGGCGCGCGCTGTCCGGCGGCCGCCTCCCCGACGAAGGAAAGGCTGTACATGTCCGTTTCTCGTAGGACCACGATCTCCAAGCGCGCCCTCGTTGCCCCGGCGGCCCTGGCCGCGGTCGGCCTGGTGCTCAGCGCGTGCGGCAGCAAGGCGGGCGACGAGACCGCCGCGTCCGGCACCACCGAATCGTGTGTGAACACCTCCGGCGACACCATCAAGGTGGGCTCGCTGAACTCGCTGTCCGGCACCATGGCGATCTCGGAGGTCACCGTCCGTGACTCCATCGCACTCGCCGTCGAGGAGATCAACAACTCCGGTGGCGTGCTGGGCAAGAAGATCGAGATCGTCGCCGAGGACGGCGCCTCCGAGCCGACGGTCTTCGCGGAGAAGGCCGAGAAGCTGATCAGCAGTGACTGTGTCGCAGCGGTTTTCGGCGGCTGGACCTCCTCGAGCCGTAAGGCCATGCTGCCCGTGTTCGAGGACAAGAACTCGCTCCTCTACTACCCCGTCCAGTACGAGGGCCTCGAGGACTCCAAGAACATCTTCTACACCGGCGCCACCACCAACCAGCAGATCATCCCGGCCCTGGACTACCTGAAGGAGAAGGGCGTGAAGTCGCTCTACCTGGTCGGTAGCGACTACGTGTTCCCGCAGACCGCGAACCGCGAGATCAAGGCCTACGCCGCCGCCAACGGCATCGAGATCAAGGGCGAGGACTACACGCCGCTCGGCTCCACCGACTTCTCCACCATCGTCAACAAGGTCCGGTCCGCGGACGCCGACGCCGTGTTCAACACGCTCAACGGCGACTCCAACGTCGCCTTCTTCCGCGAGTACACCAACGCCGGCCTCAAGGCCGCCGACATGCCCGTCGTCTCGGTCTCCATCGCCGAGGAGGAGGTGGCCGGCATCGGCGCGCAGAACATCGCGGGCCAGCTCACCGCGTGGAACTACTACCAGACCATCGACAGCCCGGAGAACAAGAAGTTCGTCGACGCCTACAAGGCCAAGTACGGCGCCACCAAGCCCACCTCGGATCCGATGGAGGCGGCCTACACCTCCGTCTACCTGTGGAAGAACACGGTGGAGAAGGCCAACTCCTTCGCCGTCGAGGACATCCAGAACGCCTCTGACGGAGTCACTTTCAACGCTCCCGAGGGACTCGTGACGATCGACGGCGACAACCACCACATCACCAAGACCGCCCGCATCGGAGAGATCCGGCCCGACGGCCTCATCTACACCGTCTGGGACTCGGGCAGCCCGATCGCCCCCGACCCGTACCTGACCAGCTACTCCTGGGCCGAGAGCCTGGCCAGCAAGTAGCCGACCCGAGCAGCCGACGACAGAGAGTAGAGAGGACGGGCATTCGACATGGATGTCGTGATCGGACAGTTGTTCACCGGCCTGAGTATCGGGTCGATCCTGCTGCTGGCAGCGCTGGGACTGTCACTGACCTTTGGCCAGATGGGCGTCATCAACATGGCCCACGGTGAATTCATCATGGCCGGGTCGTACACCGCCTACGTTGTGCAACAGGTGTTCTCGACGGCGGGGTCGTCCCTGCTGATCTCTCTGCTCGTCGGTTTCTTCGTCGGAGGGGCCATGGGGGTGCTGCTCGAGGTGACCCTCGTGCAGCGGATGTACCACCGCCCGCTCGACACCCTGCTGGTGACGTTCGGCGTTGGCCTGATCCTGCAGCAGCTCGCCCGCGACATCTTCGGGGCACCCGCCGTCAACGTGGTCGCCCCGGAGTGGCTCTCCGGCGGTGTCGACATCCTCGGCGCCGTCGTCCCGAAGACCCGCATCTTCATCCTGGTGCTCGCCGTCGTCTGCGTCGCGGTGCTCTCCGTCGCACTCAAGACCACCCCGATGGGGCGCCGGATCCGGGCCGTCGTACAGAACCGCGACCTCGCCGAGACGAGCGGAATCTCCAGCCGCAGAACCGATATCACCACCTTCTTCATCGGCTCGGGCCTGGCGGGCGTCGCCGGTGTGGCGTTGACCCTGATCGGCTCGACCAGCTCCACGGTCGGCCAGTACTACCTCATCGACGCGTTCCTGGTCGTGGTGGTCGGCGGCCTCGGACAGATCAAGGGCGCGGTGATCGCGGCGTTCGCCCTCGGCATCCTCAACTCCTACATCGAGTACTCGACGACCGCCTCGATCGCGAAGGTCATCCTGTTCGTGATCATCGTCGTCTTCCTCCAGGTGCGCCCGCAGGGCCTGTTCGCCGTGAAGACAAGGAGTCTCGTATGACCGGCATGCTCACCCGCTGGCGGCCGCTCGCCGGATTCGGTCTCGCCGCTCTGGTGCTGTTCGGCCTCGCTCCGGCTGTGCTCAGCGACTTCCGGCTGAACCTGCTCGGCAAGTTCCTCTGCTTCGCCATCGTCGCCGTCGGGATCGGATTGGCCTGGGGCCGAGGCGGAATGCTCACCCTCGGCCAGGGCGTCTTCTTCGGACTCGGCGCCTACATGATGGCCATGCACCTCAAGATCGCGGACGCCGAGCTCAAGGGCAACGACGTGCCCGACTTCATGCAGATCGCGGGGATCAGCGAGCTGCCCGGCTACTGGACGCCGTTCACCTCGCCGTTCGTCACCATCCTCGCGATCCTCGTGGTGCCCGCACTGGTCGCCTTCGTGCTCGGCCTCGGCGTGTTCAAGCGCCGGGTCAAGGGCGCCTACTTCGCCATCCTGTCGCAGGCGCTCGCAGCCGCCTTCGCGATTCTGCTGGTCGGCCAGCAAACGATCGGAGGCAGCAACGGGCTCAACAGGTTCCGTACCTTCTTCGGCTTCAACCTCAACGACCCCGCGAACAAGCGGATGCTGTTCTTCATCGCCGCCGGTGTGCTGCTCCTGGTCGTCGCGCTGACCCGGCAGCTGATGTACAGCCGCTACGGCGAACTGCTGGTCGCGGTCCGGGACCAGGAGGAGCGGGTCCGGTTCCTCGGCTACGACCCGGCGAACATCAAGGTCGTCTCGTACGTGGTCGCGGCCTTCTTCGCCGGCATCGCCGGGGCCCTGTTCGTCCCCATCGTCGGCATCATCTCCCCCGCCGACGTCGGTATCGTCCCCTCGATCGCGTTCCTCATCGGCGTCGCGATCGGCGGCCGCGCCACCCTGCTCGGTCCGGTGCTCGGCGCCATCGGCGTCGCATGGGCGCAGTCCACCCTGTCCGAGAACTTCCCCTCCGGCTGGATCTACGCCCAGGGCTTGCTGTTCATCGTGGTGGTCGGCTTCTTCCCCGCGGGCGTCGCCGGACTGATCGAGCTGATCCGGCGCCGAAAGCCGCGCGCCGACGCCCCCCGTGACGAGACCCCCGATGCCCTTCCCGAACTCGAGGTGGCCCGATGACCAACGCGACAGCTCCCGTGTTCGGCGGCAACGCCGGAATGTCCAGCCAGTACCTCGAGGTCCGGGACCTGCGGGTGACGTTCGACGGGTTCACCGCCGTCGACGGGGTGGACCTGACCCTGATGCAGGGCGACCTGCGCTTCCTCATCGGCCCCAACGGCGCGGGCAAGACCACCCTGGTCGACGCGATCACCGGCCTGGTGCCCGCGACCGGCTCGGTCGCCAAGTCGGGCGTGGAACTGATCGGCAAGAAGGTGCACAAGATCGCCCGGCTCGGCGTCGGCCGAACCTTCCAGACCGCAAGCGTTTTCGAGCAGCTCAGCGTCCTGCAGAACCTTGACATCGCAGCGGGCGCGGGTCGCTCCGCGCTGACCCTGCTCCGTCGCCGCGGCTCCGTCAGCCCGCAGATCGAGGAGGCGCTCGAGATCACCGGCCTCGGCCACCTGCGCGACAAGCCTGCGGGCATCCTCGCGCACGGGCAGAAGCAGTGGCTCGAGATCGGCATGCTGCTGGTGCAGAACGCCGACGTGCTGCTGCTCGACGAACCCGTCGCGGGTATGAGTCACGACGAACGCGAGGAGACCGGAAACCTGCTGCGGCGCATCGGCGGTGAGCGAACGGTTGTCGTCGTCGAGCACGACATGGACTTCATGCGCGCGTTCGCCACCTCCGTCACCGTGCTGCACGCGGGCAAGGTCCTCGCCGAGGGCACGGTGGAGGAGGTCCAGGCCGACCCGAAGGTGCAGCAGGTCTACCTCGGCACCGCCTCCGCCGCCGAGCCCGAGCCCACCGCCACGAAGGAGACCGAGAATGCTTGAGCTGAGGGACGTTCGCGCCGGCTACGGGCGCACCGAGGTCATCCACGGCGTGACCGTCGAGGTGCCGGCCGACGGGGTGGCCGCGGTGATGGGACACAACGGGGCAGGCAAGACCACCCTGCTCCGGTCCGCGGTCGGGCTGCTGAAGATCAACTCGGGCCAGGTGCTGTTCGACGGCGAGGACGTCAGCAAGCTGCGCCCCAGCGCAAGGGTGGCCCGAGGCCTGGCCTATGTCCCGCAGGGACAGCAGTCCTTCGGGCAGCTCACCACCGCGGAGAACCTGCAGGTCGTGGCCGACGGTCGCAAGCGGGGACGGGCGCTGATCGACGAATCACTCGACCTGTTTCCCGCCCTCAAGGGCCTGCTCACGCGGCGGGCCGGGCTGCTCTCCGGCGGCCAGCGCCAGCAGCTCGCGATCGCCCGCGCCCTGATCACCGAGCCCCGGATGCTCATCCTGGACGAACCGACCGAGGGCATCCAGCCGTCCGTGGTCGCCGAGATCGAGAGCACCATCGTCGAGCTCACCGGCCGTGGCGGTCTCGGTGTGCTGCTGGTGGAACAGCACATCGGCTTCGCCCTGCAGGCGGCGCAGAGCTACTACGTGCTCGAATCCGGACGGATCACCTCGACCGGCGAGGGCGGCCGCGGCGTCCGTTCGCCAGGCGCGGAGTCCGCAGTCCGCGCGGCGATGGCCATCTGACCATGGCCGCGAGATCGCGGGCGCGTCAGGAACATTCACACCTGGGAGAGCAGGTGTACCGGGCGCTCCGCGATGACCTGGTCTGTGGGCGGTTCAGCCCGCTCGACCGCCTGGGCGAGGAGCGCCTCGCCGAGCTGTACGGCGTCTCCCGCACCCCCGTGCGGGAGGCACTGGCCAGGTTGCTGTCGGAGGAGCTCGTCGCCCGCGAGGACGGCGGGCTGTTCCCGTACCGGCCGAGGTTCGAGGACCTGCACGGGCTGTACGAGCTCCGGATGACCGTCGAGCTGAGGGGCATCGACCGGGTCATCGAGGACCGCAGGCTCGAACACGCGCAGGACATCCTGCGCGCCGAGCTCGAGCGCTGGATCCGGATGCGGGCGGAACCACCGGCGTCGGGCCCGGACTTCATCGCGAGCGACGAGGCCTTCCACACCGCGCTGCTGCGGGCCTCGGGCAATCCGGCACTGAGCGAGGCGCTCGACTCGGTGCACAGCAAACTGCGCCCGGTGCGCCGGCTGGACCCATGGACCCCCGAACGCGTCCGCGCCACCATCGACTCGCACCTGAAGATCGTGCGCGGCCTGCTCGCCGGGGACCTGGGGCCCGCGGCCGGGGAGCTGCACCTGCACCTGATCCGGTCCAGGGACCTGGTCGTCGAGCGCACCGGCCAGGCGGTGGCCAGCTCCGCGATGGCCCGCGCGATCCGCGAGTAGCCGCCCGCGAGCGTGCACCTACGATCGCCCGCTCCCGGGCGATGCCCCGACACCTGCACACTCGGCGGGACCGGCCGGACCGCGAATGTCCGCCGCTCGCGGGGACGTCCGGTGTAGCGTTTTACTACCGTTGAGTAAGGACACAGAGGGTGTGGAACGCGATGGCAAGAAGTCTCGAGGAGGGGCTGGCTGGGCGCCGCGTCCTGATCACCGGCGCGGCAAGGAGCATCGGGGCCGCCCTCGCCAAGCGGCTGCACGCCCACGGCGCGAAGGTCGGCCTGCTGGGACTCGAGCGTGAACTGCTCGAGCAGGTGGCGACGGCATGCGGGAACGCGCCGTGGCGCTACTGCGACGTGCGCGACCACACCCAGGTCGACGCGGCCGTCGCCGGGATCGTCGACGAACTGGGCGGGCTCGACGTGGTGATCGCCAACGCCGGTGTGGGGGCGCAGCTGCCGATGCTCGGCGGCGACCCGGCCGTCATGCAGCGCATCGTCGACGTCAACCTGATGGGCACCTACTACACCCTGCGCGCGGCGGGCGAGCATATCGGACACCGCGACGGGTACGCGCTGATCATCACCTCCGGGGCCGTCGGGGCACAGCTCCCCCTGCTCGGGGCGTACAGCGCGACGGCGGCCGCGGCGGAGGCGCTCGGCAACACTCTGCGGGTGGAGATGCGCCACCTCGGTACCCGCGTCGGCGTCGGATATCTGGGTGAGATCGACACCGACATGATCTCGATCGGCTTCGACACGGCCGCCGCGGACAAGATCAAGTGGTCGGGCATGTTCACCGCGATGTCTCCGCTCGAGGTCGCGATCACCGCCTTCGAGAAGGGAATTGCCCGGCGCCGCAAGCGGATCTACGCGCCGGGCTGGGTCGGCGGGCTGCTGCACTGCCGGATGGCGGCGCAGCGGATCGTCGAGCTCCGGCCGCAGCCGCACATGGCGCAGGCGCTGGCCATCGCGCGGACCGAGCACACCAGATACACCACCGCGCAACCCGAGCTGCCGCTCCGTCTCTCGGACAGCGCCCGGTGAGCGCGCGGATCACCCCGGGCCGGCTGCGCCAGCTCGGGCCGATCAACTGGGTGGTGTGGCGGGTGCTGTCGACGGTCTCGGGCACCCCTGACGCGCAGCTGTTCAGCACGCTCGGCCGCACCAAGGGCACCTTCCGGGGCTGGCTGCACTTCGGCGCGGGACTGATGCCGGGCGGCCGGATCTCCCGGCACGAGACCGAGCTGATCATCTTGCGCGTCGCGCACCTGCGCGGCTGCGACTACGAGATGGACCACCACATCCGGCTGGGCACGCGGGCCGGGGTGACCCCCGAGCTGCTCGACCGGGTGCTGGCCGGGCCGGAGGCACCCGGCTGGAGCAATCGGCAGCGGGCGATGCTGGCGGCGGTCGACACGCTGGTCGCCACGAAGGACCTCGACGACGCGCACTGGTCGGCGCTGGCCGCGCATCTCGACGAGCGCCGGATGATCGAGTTCCTCCTGCTGGTCGGCCAGTACGACATGCTCGCCACCACGATCGGCACGCTGCGCCTGGACCGGGACACCTTCCGCCGGTAGTCCCGCAGTGTTCACACCCGCGTGCCCAGGGCAAGCCCGGACGGCCCCGATGTGACGATGACAACCCGACCAGCCGTTTTCATTGACCGTCGATTGCGGCCGTCGGTAGCGTCCGGCCTCTTGGGCCGAGACGCGAGTCCGTGCCTCCTGACGGCGGGAATTCAGCATGTCCACTGGCACACGGGACCTCGACGACGACGTCGCGGGATCCGCGATCACCGACAACCCGAACCACGAACGGCGCTGGCTGGTGCTGTGCATCGTCGCGCTCGCGCAGCTCACCGTGGTCCTCGACGGCACCATCGTCTCGATCGCGCTGCCCGACGCCCAGGTCGAGCTGGGCATCAGCGACTCCGACCGCCAGTGGGTGGTCACGGCGTACGCGCTCGCGTTCGGCGCGCTGCTGCTGCTCGGCGGCCGCGTCGCCGACTACTGGGGGCGCAAGCGCTCGTTCATGGTCGGCATGGCCGGCTTCGCGATCGCGTCCGCGATCGGCGGCTTCGCCCAGAACGGAATGCAGCTGTTCACCGCCCGCGCCCTGCAGGGCGTGTTCGCGGCGCTGCTCGCCCCTGCCGCGCTGGCCATCCTCACCACCACCTTCATCGGCGAGAAGGAACGTGCCAAGGCCTTCGCCGTGTTCGGCGCGATCTCCGGCGGCGGCGCCGCCATCGGCCTGCTGCTCGGCGGCTTCCTCACCCAGTACGTCGACTGGCGCTGGTGCCTGCTGGTGAACATCCCCGTCGCGATCTTCGCGATCGCCGTCACCGCGCCGATCGTCCGGGAGACCAAGGCGCACGGCGATACCAGCTACGACATCCCCGGCACCGTGCTCATCGCGATCGGCCTCGGCTCCCTGGTCTACGGCTTCACCCAGGCGGAGAAGCACGGCTGGGCCTCCACGCAGACCGTCGGGTTCATCGGGCTCGGGTTGGCCGCGCTTGCGGCCTTCGTGCTGGTCGAGAAGCGCTCGAAGAACCCGTTGTTGCCGCTGTCGGTGCCGTGGCACCGCGACCGCGGCGCCGCGTTCATCGGCTCGATGCTGGTGGGTTCCGCGCTGCTCGGCGGCACCCTGTACCTGACCTTCTACCTCCAGATCGTGCTCGGCTTCAGCCCGGTGGCCGCCGGCTTCGGCTCGCTGCCGATGGCGATCTTCATCGTGATGGCCGCGGGCATCTCGGCCAACCTGAGCACCAAGATCGGGCCGAAGCCGCTGATGATCGCGGGTCCGCTGATCGCGGCGATCGGGCTGACGCTGCTGACGCAGATCGGGGTGGAGACCTCGTACTGGACTCACGTCTTCCCCGGGCTGGCGACCTTCGGGTTCGGCCTGGGCCTGCTGATGGTGCCGATGCAGAACCTGTCGCTGATCGGCGTCAAGGATCACGACGCCGGGGCGGCGAGCGCGCTGGCCAACGCCACCATCCAGATCGGCGGGGCGCTCGGCACCGCGCTGTTCACCACGATCTACGTCTCCGCGAAGTCCGCGTGGAGCGCCGCCAATGCCGCCCCGACCGCGCCCGCGGGCGTACCCGCGAGCGCGATCCCGGCGGACCTGGCCACGGCCGTGCCGCCGACCGCGGAGGAACTGGCGGTGCTGCCGGCCTCGGTGCAGGAGTTCATCGGCTCGCTCAAGGAATACGCGTTCACCGCGGAGGTCTCCGGCTACGCGCACGTCTTCGGCTGGGCAGCTGCGCTGATCGCGGTGATCACGCCGCTGGTGGTCGTGCTGGTCCGCGCGAAGAAGGGCGATCTGCCCGACGAGGCGCCTGTCGGGATGCACTAGGCGGCTGCGCCGCCTGTGCGCGGTTGACGAGTGCAGGGACTCGTCAACCGCGCACGGGCGCGGAGCGCCTCAGCACCTCGGCGACCGGGGTGGACGAGCGGCCGATCAGCGTCTGCAGGTCGCCGCTGGTGGTGTCCAACGCCCCGGCCTTGATGCCTGCGTCCGAGTTCGCGAGCATCCCCGCGTAGACCGCGGGCAGGCCTGCGCTCTCGAGGACGGCACCGAACTGGTCCTCCGAGAGATCCTGGTAGACAACGGTCTTGCCGGCCGCGTCGGAGATCTTCGCGGCCAGCTCGGCGAGGGTCAGGCGCTCGTCGCCGCCGAGCTCGTACACCTTGCCTGCCTGGCCGTCCGCGAGCAGCACGACGGCCGCGGCCTCGGCATAGTCGGCCCTGGCGGCGGCCGCGACCCGGCCGTCGCCCGCGGCTCCGGCCAGCACCCCGCGCTCGATCGTGCCCGCGAGGTCGGTGGTGTAGTTCTCCCAGTACCAGCCGTTGCGGAGCAGGGCGTGCTCGATACCCGAGGCGGCCATGACCTCCTCGGTGGCCTTGTGCTCCTGCGCCAGGGTCAGCGCGCTGTTCGCGGCGTCGAGCACGGAGGTGTAGGCGACGAACGCCACGCCCGCGGTCTTGGCCGCCTCGATGACGTTGGTGTGCTGCGGTAGCCGCTGACCGACCTCGCTGCTCGAGATCAGCAGCAGCTTGTCGACACCGGCAAGCGCGCTCTCGAGAGCCGCCCGGTCCGTGTAGTCGGCCGCACGCACCTGCACGCCCTTCGCGGCGAGGTCGGCGGCCTTGCCCGGGTCGCGGACCACGGCGACCAGGTCGCCCGCGTCGGCTCCGCGCGCCAGCAGGGATTCGACGACGAGGCGGCCGAGGTGTCCGGTGGCGCCGGTGATGGCGATGGTCATGTGCACTCCTGGGTGTCGCGAGTCAGTTGAGTTGACGCTTCAAACAAACCGTCCGCGTCCATCATGCACTTATTTTCAGTAAGTGCAACCGATAGTGTTAGCGCTGCGGTATCGGTGGGTAGTAATCTGGCGTCCATGACCGCCCCCGACCTGCCGCGCCCTGCCGACGCGGACCCGAGCCTGGAATCCGACGTGTTCGCCCGTGGCTGCACCTCGCGCCCGGTTCTCCAGGACATCACCGGACGGTGGGGAACGCTCGCCCTGGCGGCCCTGGCCGAGGGCCCGTTCCGCTTCAGCGCGTTGCGGCGACGCGTGGACGGGGTCAGCGAGCGGATGCTCTCCCAGACGCTGCAGGCGCTCGAGCGGGACGGCCTGGTGCTCCGCGAGGTCCTCGGGACCATTCCCCCGAAGGTCGAGTACAGCCTCACCGACCTCGGCGCCGAGGTCGCGGCGCAGCTGACCAGCCTGATCCACCTGGTCGAAACCCGGATGCCGACGATCACCGAGGCGCAGGCGCACTACGACGCCCGCTGACCCGCTCCGGCCGAAACGACAGAGGGGGCGTCCGGCACACGGCCGGACGCCCCCTCTGGGTCGGAGCTGGGTCAGAAGTTGATCATGTGTCCCGCGAGGCCGTGGATGGCCTCCTGCAGGGCCTCGCTCAGCGTCGGGTGCGTGTGCACGTTGCGCGCGAGCTCGTTGACCGTCAGGTCCCACTTCTGGGCGAGGGTCAGCTCGGGCAGCAGCTCGGACACGTCTGGGCCGATCAGGTGGCCGCCGAGCAGCTCGCCGTACTTGGTGTCGGCGATGAGCTTGACGAAGCCGTTCGGGTCGGCCAGGCCGTGGGCCTTGCCGTTGGCGGTGAACGGGAAGGTCGCGACCTTGATGTCGTACCCCTCCGCCTTGGCCTGCTCCTCGGTGAGACCGAAGCTGGCCACCTGCGGCTGGCAGAACGTGGCGCGCGGCATCATCCGGTAGTCGCCCAGCTCGAGGGTCTCGGCGTTGCCGATCGTCTCGGCCGCGACCACACCCTGCGCCTCGGCGACGTGGGCGAGCTGCAGCTTCGCGGTGACGTCACCGATGGCGTAGATGCCGGGCACGTTGGTGCGCATCCGCTCGTCGATGGCGATGGCGCCGCGGTCGGTGAGCGCGACACCGGTGCTCTCGAGGCCGTAGCCGGTGACGTTCGGCGCGAAGCCGATCGCCTGCAGCACCTTGTCCACGACGACGGTCTCGACCTCGTCGCTGCCGTTCTTGGCCATGGTGACGGTGACGCCCGCCGCGCCGTTGTCGGTGACCGACTGCACGCCGGTCGAGGTCTTGATCTCGATGCCGTACTTCTTGTAGCGCTTCGCGATCTCCTTGGAGACGTCCGCGTCCTCCATCGGCAGTGCGCGGTCGAGGAACTCGACGATCGTCACCTTCACGCCGTAGTTGTGCAGGACGTAGGCGAACTCCATGCCGATCGCGCCCGCGCCGACGATGAGGATCGAGCCGGGCAGCTCGCTGGTGAGGATCTGCTCCTCGTAGGTCACCACGTTCGCGCTGACGGCGGTGCCGGGCAGCATCCGGGTGGTGGTGCCGGTCGCGATGATGACGTTGTCGAACGTGACGGTCTCGGTGGTCCCGTCGGACTTGGCCACCGAGATGGTCTTGGCGTCGGTGAAGGTGCCGCGACCGTCGTACTCGGTGATCTTGTTCTTCTTCATCAGGAAGTGCACGCCCTTGACGCGGCCGTCCGCGACCGAGCGGCTCCGCGTGAAGGCGGCCCCGAAGTCGAAGCTCACATCTCCCGAGATGCCAAAGGTCTTGGCCTCGTTGTGGAAGATGTGGGCGAGTTCCGCGTTGCGGAGCAGCGCCTTGGAGGGGATGCAGCCCACGTTCAGGCAGACACCGCCCCAGTACTTCTCTTCGATGATGGCGGTTTTCAGTCCGAGTTGTGCCGCGCGGATAGCAGCGACGTACCCACCGGGACCGGCCCCGAGAACAACGACGTCATAGTGTGAGGTCACGATTGCCCAGGGTAGACCCGCGACGATTCGCTGTCCCGCCATGGTCTGGTTACCCATCGGTAGCAGGCCGGGAATCCCCCCGAGATCCGCCCTACCTGCGAATTCACTCGGTGCGGTGGCTGGCGACCTGACCCCTCGGGTAAAAATGGAGATGGCCCCGTCCGACGTGGCCAGGTGAACGACGTCCGATTTACCCGAATCGCGTAACGCCCGAGTTCGGTGAACCGACGAATCAACAGTGAAGGTTTCTCGCATGCGTCCTCAGACATCCCGCCGCGGCCGCCTCGTCGCGGCGGCGATCGCGCTCACCGTGTTGCCGATGCTGGTGAGCCCGGCCCTCGCGCCCGCGGCGCCGGCCACCGCGCAGTCGGAGTCCGGATCGAAGCTCGAGCGGATCGAGAAGAACTCCGACCGCAAGGTGACCGCATACGTGTACTCGGCGGCGATGGACCAGGTGATCCCGGTCGAGGTGATCACCCCCGCCGACACCAGCGCGCCCCGCCCGAGCCTGTACCTGCTCAACGGCGCGGGCGGCGGCGAGGACCGCGCCACCTGGCAGAAGCAGACCGACGTGATGAGCTTCTTCGCCGACAAGAACGTCAACGTGGTCACCCCGATCGGCGGTGCCTTCAGCTACTACACCGACTGGCAGAAGGACGACCCGAAGCTGGGTCGCAACAAGTGGCAGACCTTCCTGACCAAGGAACTGCCGCCGATCATCGACGACGCCTTCGACACCACCGGCGTCAACTCGATCGCGGGCATCTCGATGGCGGGCACCTCGGTGCTCAACCTCGCGATCGCGGCCCCGCACCTGTACAAGAGCGTCGGCGCCTACAGCGGCTGCGCGGAGACCAGCACCGACGCTGGCAAGTTCTACGTCCGCACGGTCGTCGAGTCCCGCGGCGGCGCCGAGGCCACCAACATGTGGGGCCCGTACGACGGCCCGGGCTGGGCCGAGAACGACCCGGTCGTCAACGCCGAGAAGCTGCGCGGCATCAAGCTGTTCGTCTCCTCGTCGAGCGGCCTGCCCGGCGACCACGACAACCTGGCGAACCCCGCCGTCAACGGCAGGGTCGACACGCTGGCCAACCAGGTGATCGTCGGCGGCATGATCGAGGCCGCGGTCAACCAGTGCACGCACAACCTCCAGGGCAGGCTGGGCCAGCTGGGCATCCCGGCGACCTTCGACTTCCGCCCCGCGGGCACCCACTCCTGGGGTTACTGGCAGGACGACCTGCACGAGTCGTGGCCGATGCTCGCCGAGTCCATCGGCCTGTGACGCCCCGCGCCTGACCGAGAAAGGGCCCCGCACCGTGTGGTGCGGGGCCCTTTTCATGCGCTACGCGGCGCGCAGCTGCGGACTACGCGGGGGTGGGGACGACGCGCTCGATGATCGGCGCGAGGTCGAGGCCGGTGGGCAGGGTGCCGTAGACCGTGCCCCAGTCGCCGGCGAGGCGGGTGGCGAGGAAGGCATCGGCGACCGCCGGATTGCCCGACCGGACCAGCAGCGAGCCCTGCAGCGCCAGTGCCAGCCGGCCGACCACGACGCGGGAGCGGTACTCGAGGTCGGTGAGGTCGGTGAACTGCGCCTTCAGTGCGGCGACGTAGGCGTCGTACCGGGGGTCCGCCCCGGCCGCGGCGTCGAGCTCGTCGAAGAACACCCCGAGGACCTCGGGCTGCTTGGCCAGGGCGCGCAGGGTGTCCAGGGCGGCGACGTTGCCGCTGCCCTCCCAGATCGATCCGAGGGGGGCCTCGCGGTAGAGCCGCGGCATCCCGGACTCCTCGATGAAACCGTTGCCGCCCAGGCATTCCAACGCCTCCGCGGCGTGGCCCGGACCGCGCTTGCAGACGTAGTACTTCGACACGGCCAGGCCGAGGCGGCGCAGCAGTGCGGCACGCTGGTCGCCCCGGAGTGCGGCATCGGTCTGCGAGGCCAGCCACAGCGCGACCGTGGTGGACGCCTCCGCCTCGACGGCGAGGTCGGCGATCACGTTGCGCATCAACGGCTTGTCGATCAGCAGGCCACCGAACGCGCTGCGATGCGCGGCGTGGTGGGCGGCCTGCCCCACCGCCTCGCGCATCAGTGCCGCGGCGCCGAGCGTGCAGTCCAGGCGGGTCATGTTGACCATCTCGATGATGGTCCGCACCCCACGCCCCTCCTCGCCGAGCCGCCACCCGATGGCGTTGTCGTACTCGACCTCGCTGCTGGCGTTGGACCGGTTGCCCAGCTTGTCCTTGAGTCGTTGCAGCGCAATGGTGTTCATGCTGCCGTCCGGCAGCACCCGCGGCAGCACGAAGCAGGTCAGCCCGCCCGGCGCCTGCGCGAGGGTGAGCAGGATGTCCGACATCGGCGCCGAGGTGAACCACTTGTGCCCGACGATCCGGTAGCTGCCGTCCTGATGCGGAGTGGCGGTGGTGGTGTTGGCCCGGACGTCCGAGCCGCCCTGCTTCTCGGTCATCGACATGCCGGCGATCAGACCCCGCTTGAGCGCGGTCGGGGCGACGGACGGGTCGTACTGGTCGTTGGCGAGCAGCGGCTCGAACTCGGATGACAGCTTCTCGTCCGCCCGAAGCGCCGGGACGGCGGCATAGGTCATCGAGATGGGGCAGCCGTGTCCGGCGTCGGTCACCTGCCAGGCGGTGAACTTCGCGGCCCGGATCAGGTGTGCGTTGTCGCGCTTGTCGCGCCACGGTGCGCCGTGCAGACCGAACCCGATCGCGTGCCGCATCAGGTCGTGATAGGCCGGGTCGTAGTCGACCCGGTCGACCCGGTTTCCGTAGCGGTCGTGCGTGCGCAGGATCGGCGGGTGCGCCTCGGCGCGGTCGCCGAGTTCCTTGGCGTACGCGCTGCCCGCGAGGGTGCCGACCTCGTGGACCTCGGCAAGCGCGTCGGCGGCGCCCGCGGCGGTCAGGATCTCGTCGAACAGCGGGTGCCCGGCGGTGTCGTAATCCACCAGCGGCGGAACCTGGTTGGTCACCTCGTGTGTCTTCACAGCTTGCCCCTCACTTCCTCGCGCATGGCCAGTTCGGCGAACTGGGTGCGGTAATCGTCATAGGCCCAACGCAATTCGTCGGCGGGCCAGTTCTCGGGGAGCAGCTCGTCTGGCAGTGCCGGGTCGGTGCGCAGGTGCCGCACGGCCGCGGCCGCGGCCATGAACCGCTCCTGGGACTGCCCCGGCACCGACAGGGCGCCGAGGATGAGCCCGGCCTCGGCAGACCAGGCGTCGAGGTCCCACAGTTGCCCGATCAAGGCGCCGGGATCCTCGGGGACCGCGGCGAACCGGTGCACCTCGTCGAGCCGCGGCAGGTCGTGCCCGGTCAGGTTGGCCGGTCGCATCCACACCCCTTCCCGCAGCTCGGCGTACCGATGCTCGGCGAGGGTGGTGCGCAGCATGCCGCGCGCCCCGGCCTCCCGGCCGGACACCACGACGACCACCATGTCCCAGCGGCCGTCGAACGGGACCCGCCTCGGGTTGACCAGCGCCTCCTGCAGGGCCTGCCGCTCCAGGTGTCTGGCCCCGAGCAGGTACATCGAGTCCTTCGTGACCAGGTCGCCCGCCGCCACCATCCGCGACAGCGCGGCGCGCATGGTCGACGGCGCGACGCCGAACATCTCCCCGGTGCGGGCGATCTCGCGCGCCGACATCCGGGCCGGGCGCATGCCGAGGAGCAGGCTCAGCGCCACCGACCGTGCGGTCATCGGCGGCGTGAGCTCGACGAGCGTGCGGACCGGCATGGGACCTCCTCGCCGCTGTTGCAGAATCACAACAGCTGTCTCAAATGTGTAGCACTCCGAGGGGCGGATGGGAACCCCCGCCGACGCGCGGTCCCCTCCTGCGCGCGGATCCGCACGTCAGGGGTATCAATGAACAATGGCTTCCGACCTGCACGACCCCTACCTCTGGCTCGAAGACGTCACCGCCGAGCCCGCACTGGACTGGGTACGCGAGCGCAACGGCCGCACCACCGGCGAGTTCACCGAGAACGCCGGGTTCGAGGACCTGCAGACGCGGATCCGGGCGGTGTTCGACACCGATGCCCGCATCCCGTACGTCCGGCTCCGTGGCGAATACCTCTACAACTTCTGGCGCGACTCCGAGCACGTTCGCGGCCTCTGGCGACGGACGACGATGGACGAGTACCGCACCGACGCCCCGAACTGGGACCTGCTGGTCGACGTCGACGAGCTCGCCGAACGCGACGGCGAGAACTGGGTGTGGTCCGGCGCGCAGGTGCTGCGCCCCGGCCAGGAGCGCGCACTGATCAGCCTGTCGCGGGGCGGCGCCGACGCCACGGTGACCCGCGAGTTCGATCTGGAACGACGCTGCTTCGTCGAACCGTCCGAAGGCGGCTTCTTCCTGCCCGAGGCCAAGACCGACATCGGCTGGATCGACGTGGACACGGTGTACGTCGGCACCGACCTCGGGCCGGGCACGCTCACCGATTCCGGCTACCCGCGGATCGCCAAGCGCTGGACCCGCGGCACCGACATCGCCGAGGCCGTCACCGTGTTCGAGGGCGAGCAGACCGACGTCGCGGTGTCCGCCTGGTACGACCGCACCCCCGGGTTCGAGCGCAGCTTCGTCGAGCAGTCCATCGACTTCTACAACTCCCGGCGCTTCCAGCTGATGGGCGACGGCACCCTGGTGCGGATCGAGACGCCCGAGGACGCAGGCCTCTCCGTGCATCGGGAATGGCTGCTGATCCGCACCAGGTCCGCCTGGTCCGTCGCCGGGCACGAGCACCCGGCCGGCACCCTGCTGGCCGCCCGGTACGAGGACTATCTCGCCGGATCTCGGGACCTGACGGTGCTTTTCGCGCCCGACGCCCACACCTCGCTCGAGCAGTACGTGTGGACCCGCAACCACCTGCTGCTGGTGACGCTGTCCGACGTGCAGACCCGGCTGCGGGTGCGGACACCGGGACCCGCCGGCTGGACGGACGTGCCGCTCGAGGGGGTCTCCGAGCTCACCACCACCGACATCCTGGACGTGGATCCGGTCGAGGGCGACGAGTTCTTCCTCAACTCGAGCGGGTACCTCACGCCCGCGACGCTGCTGCACGGCATGGTCGGCGAGCAGATCGAGGTGCTCAAGCAGTCGCCCTCGTTCTTCGACGCGGATTCGCTCGCGGTCGCCCAGCACTTCGCGGTGTCCGAGGACGGCACCCGGATCCCCTACTTCGTGGTGCGCGGGAAGGACGCCGAACCCGGACCGACGCTGCTGTACGGCTACGGCGGTTTCGAGAACTCGATGACGCCTGCGTACAGCGGCTCGACCGGCCTGGCCTGGCTGGAGCGGGGCGGCACCTATGTGGTCGCCAACATCCGCGGCGGCGGCGAGTACGGGCCCGAGTGGCACACGCAGGCGCTGAAGGCCGGGCGGCACAAGGTTTTCGAGGACTTCGCCGCCGTCGCGCGGGACCTCGTCGAACGCGGGATCACCACGCCCGCCCAGCTGGGCGCCCAGGGCGGCAGCAACGGCGGGCTGCTGATGGGTGTGATGCTCACCCGCTACCCGGAACTGTTCGGTGCCATCGTCTGCCAGGTTCCGTTGCTGGACATGCGCCGCTATCACCTGCTGCTGGCGGGCGCGTCCTGGATGGCCGAGTACGGCGACCCCGACGACCCGGCCGAATGGGAGTACATCTCCCGATACTCGCCGTACCAGAACACCGACTCGGAGGCGGCGTATCCGCCGGTCCTGATCGCGACGTCGACGCGTGACGACCGGGTGCATCCCGGCCACGCCAGGAAGATGGCCGCGCGACTCGAGGAGCAGGGGCACCGGACCTGGTACTACGAGAACATCGAGGGCGGGCACGGCGGCGCCTCCGACAACGCCCAGCTGGCGTTCAAGACGGCGCTGACGTTCACGTTCCTCGGGTCACAACTGGGGCTCTGATCGTGCGCTCATGCCGGGGCGTCTGGACAGACTCCGGGGCCTCGATCTCGGCGGCATAGCCGCGGGCGCCGCCCAGCGACACCACCCGGGTCAGCGCCCGCAGGTCGCCCTCGACCCACCGGAACAGTTGGTACACACCGATGAACGCGATGATGCCGCCGATGCACAGCGCGCGGACTGTGGCGTTGACCGTGTTGCCGGGCTCGGCCCCGACGAAGCTGAGCCCGGCGACGCCCACCAGTGGAACCGATGCGGCCACCGCGACGTAACGGGTGGTGATCCGGCCGAGCGCCCGCAGGTCGCGACCGTCGGCGCTGCCGATCTCCCCGTGCGACAACAGGATCGGGTACACACAGCGCACCGCGTAGAAGGTGAGGATGAAGAACGGGTACGCGACGGCCACCGCCCCGCAGACCGCGAGCGAGGCGATCAGGTGCGAATAGGCCTGCGACGGAATACCACCCGCCGCGGCCTGCAGGACGATCGGGTAGCCGACCCCGGCGACCACCCAGAGCACGAAGGCGACCACGACGGCCCGGTGCCCCAGATTCAGGGTCGCGGTGCGCGCCCTGGCCAGGATCTCGGGGGCGTACCGCTGCCCCCGCCGTAGACCGCGCGGGACGATCAGCGCGAGCCGGCACCAGTAGAGGATGAGGAACGCGCCGAGGGGGAAGGCCAGGCCGCCCACGATCAGGTGGACCTGTTCGAGATGGTCCTGGGCCTCCGGCGAGAGCTCGGAGATGATCAGCGCCTTGTTGTAGTAGTAGTTGTAGCCCGCGGCCAGCAGGTTCGGGATGCCGATCGCGGCCAGCAGGATCGGGAGCGACCACCGCGACAGCGTCGACCGCCAGCTCCCTGGACGCGGATCGACGAGGTCGCGGGCGTGTGGATCCAGGCACAGCGCGAACTGGCGTGCCAACTTACGGCCGCTCGACCAGCGGTCGGCGGGATCGAAGGCCAGGGACGTCATCAGCACCCGGCGCAGGGCGGCCGGGCAGTCGGCCGGGAGCCGGGCCCTGGCGTCCGGATCGACCCCGCCGCGCCGGATCGCGAGCACCTCGCCCGGCGACACTTGCGATCCGCCCGCAGGGGCGTCCGCGAACGGGCGGACCCCGGTCAGCAGCTCCCACAGCATCACCCCGAGCGCGTAGATGTCGCTGCGGGTGTCGATCGGCGGCGCGCTCGCGGCCGATTCCGGGGACACCGCGGCCAGCTGCTCCGGCGCCATGTACGCGACAGATCCGCCGACGAAGCCGGACCGGCCGGCCGGGTCGGTGCTGTCGCTGGAGCTGACGTTGAAGTCGGCGAGCTTCGGGACGCCCTCGACGCTCAGCAGCACGTTGGCCGGCTTGATGTCGCGGTGCAGCACGCCGTGGGCGCACGCGTACTCGAGCGCGTCGGCCAGCCGCAGCCCGATCCACGCCACGGTCTCCGGCCACGAGAGCTCCGCGATCTCGGCGCGCACGCTGGACTCGCTCGGCCCGATCTCTCCCTTGCCCGCGAGGACCTTGTCGATCGAATCGAGCAGGAGCTGACCGCTCCGTCGCTCGGGCGGGGTCGCGCGGACGAGTTTGACCACATCCAGCAGCGTGCCACCGGACACGTACTCCATGACCAGCACCCGCAACTGCCGGTCCTCGAACAGCCTCTGGTCGAAGACCCGGACGATGTACGGGTGGTCGAGCTGGGCGAGGGTCTGTGGCTCGCTGCCGACGTTGCGGGAGATCTTCAGCGCCGCGGGGCGCAGCATGGACAGCTGCCGGGCCAGGAACACCCGGGCGAACGCACCGTGCCCGAGCTCCGCGATCAGTTCGAAGTCGTCCAGCTGCTGCCCGACCGCGAACTCGGCGTTCTCGGGCAGGTCGATCGGGACGGGCGCACCGCGGCGTCCCGGCAGATCGTGCTCGCGCAGCCATTCGAACCGGTCGGCCTGCTGCGGGAAGCCGCGCAGGTACTCCTCCGGCTCGACGCTCGCCCCGCTGGCGCGGCGCACCCGATACTCCTCGTACACGAGCTCGGGCGGCAGCGGCTCCGCGAGCAGCTCGGGGAACTCCCGGCAGTAGTCGGCGATTCGTTTCGGCTGGCCACCGCGCAACCACCGGTACTCGAGATCGACCATGATCAGGTCGATCAGCGCCGCACGCCGGATCGCGGCCGCGTTCGGCAGGTAGTCCGACAGGTCGGACGGGGACCGGGTCGACTCCCAGTCGGCGACCAGGCGCCGCACGCCGGTGTCGACGACCAGCCCCGCTTCCGGGCGGGTGCCGGTCGAGTCGGAGACGGCCGAGCTCACGTACACGGCGGTGCCGGGGGCCTCCTCGGTCAGCGGCCCGCTTGCGATCGTCGCGTCACTCGGGGGAACGGGTTCATCCATGGCGGATCGGTTCCGAGCCGACCGCACGGTGCGGGCGGGTCGTGGTGATCACATCCAGGGTATCCCCGCCGAGTGTGCAGCTACGGGTACATCGCCCGGGCGAGACGGACCGTAGGTGCACACTCGGCGGGTCAGGCGCGGTCGTGCAGCCACTCCACGATGCGGCCGACGGTGCTGTCCGGACTGCGGATCCAGCCGTTGTGACCCAGCGGCTCCGGCTGATGCCAGGTGGTGAGGTCCGCTTTCGGCATCTTCGCGACCAGGTTCTTGATCGCCTGCCGCGGTGCCAGGTCGTCGTCCTCCATGGAGATCGACAGCACCGGCAGGGTCAGCCGGCCGATCCGCTCCTCGTAGTCGATGTCGGCTCCGGTCGGCTCGATGGTGCCGGTGCGCGCGAACCTGGACCAGTCCCCGATCAGCACCTTCGACTGCCTGCCGAACCCGCCGACGTCCAACCGGTCCCCCGGCCAGAACCCGGCGACGTTCGCCGTCACCGACATCGCCGCCGTTCCGGCCAGCAGCGCCGCGCCGCGCACCACCCCGTGGCCGCGGTGATACGGCGAACCCGACGCCACCAGGATCAGCCCGCCGAGCTTTCCCCTGGCCCTGGCCGCGTACATCACCCCCAGCTGCCCGCCCATGCTGTGCCCGAGCAGGTACGGGGTGCTGTCCGGGAACCGCTCCCGCACGACCTCGAAGGTGGCCGGATAGTCGACGGACGCCAGTTCCTGATACCCGTAGCTGCTGTCCGCGCCCGGCCGGGGCCTGCTGTCGCCCTGCCCGCGGAGCTCACCGACCGCCGCGTTGAATCCGTGTGCGACCAGCGCCTCGGCGACCGGATCGTAGAACCCGCCCGGCACGCCGAGCCCAGGGAAGATCACCACCACCGGCGCCGCCTCCCGGCCTGCGAACAGCCGTACCGCGATGGTGGTGCCGTCGGGCATCTGAATCGGAATGGTGTCCACGGTTCCCATACTCTCTCGCCGCGGCGCCTGCCGACAGGATTCGGACATCGCAACCGCTGATCCACTTGTCAGCTGCCCACATTCGGGGTCTGCCATCCCGAGGAGCTCAGCGAGTTCCTCGCGCCGGAGTTCACCCGTGGTGGGACCTCCCGCCGGGCTCGGGCCGGTCAGTCCCCCAAGGAGTCTCGCGCCCGGCAGACGATGCGCGGATCCGGGGTTCCGACCACCTCGTCGTCCCGGTTCTCGTAGTCGAAGCGGCTGAGCACGTGCCGCATCGCGTTGATCCGGGCGCGCTTCTTGTCGTTGCTCTTCACGACGGTCCACGGCGCGATGTCGGTGTCGGTGAACCTGATCATCTGCTCCTTGGCAGCCGTGTACGACTCCCACTTGTCCAGCGACGCAAGGTCCATCGGGGAGAGCTTCCACTGCCGGACCGGGTCCACCTGCCTGATCGCGAACCGGGTGCGCTGCTCGTTCCTGGACACCGAGAACCACAGCTTGGTGAGGCTGATCCCCTCGTCGACGAGCATCTGCTCGAAGAGCGGGGCCTGCCGCAGGAAACGCGCGTGCTGGTCGTCGTTGCAGAAGCCCATCACCCGCTCGACGCCCGCGCGGTTGTACCAGGAGCGGTCGAAGAGGACGAGCTCCCCGGCCGCGGGCAGGTGCTCGACGTATCGCTGGAAGTACCACTGGCCCTGCTCGCGGGCGGAGGGCTTCTCGAGGGCCACCACCCTCGCGCCGCGGGGGTTCAGGTGCTCCGTGAACCGCTTGATGGTGCCGCCCTTGCCGGCCGCGTCCCGACCCTCGAACACGATCACGTGCCTGCGGCCGGTCGCCTTGGACCAGTTCTGCAATTTGAGCAGCTCGATCTGCAGCAGCCTCTTCGCCATCTCGTACTCGGCGCGCTCCATCCGCTCCGCGTACGGGTACCCCTCGCGCCAGGTGTCGACGGCCCGCCCGTCCGCCGCGTTGACCAGGATCGGGTCGTCGTCATCGTCGTCCCGGACCGCGAACGCGGAGGTGTCGGCGAGATCCACTGGGTGGTCGAATTCGGTCATCCGCGGACGGTAACCGCCGCGCTCGTCGGCGCGGTGTCGCCCAGATGAACGCTTGCACCGCATCTCGGCGCGCTCCGCGATTCCACCTGATCCAATAACGGACGCATAACGTCGATGCATCAATCAATTGAGTCGGCAACGAAAGCCCGATCGCGCCCGTCGCCGACGCTCATCCTGGCGACATGACCACCTCGAGTCCGACCCCAACCAAGCTCTGGGTTCCCCGCATCCTGACCGCACTGGTCGCGAACGGTGTCGTGCTGTGGATCGCCGATCTGGTACTCGGCCCGTTCCACATCACCTATCCCCTGTGGTTCATCGTCGGCACGATCCTGTTCACGTTGGCCACGCTGTTCGTCAAGCCGCTCATCACCCGCCTGCTGAGCACCGTGCCGGGCCTGCGCGCCTACACCTGGGTCGTCAACCTGGTCGCGACGTACCTCGTCCTGCTCATCGTGGTGCTGCTGACGAACGACTTCCAGATCCGGGGCTTCTGGACCTGGGTGTGGGCGACGCTGATCATCTGGATCGGCTCGGTGGTCTACGACGAATTCGACGACAAGCTCGAGTCGACCATGAGTTCGGGCCTGCACAGGGCCTCCGGTAACCAGGTCGACTGATCACCTCGTCGGGGGCAGACCCCGCCCCCGACGACAAGACGGCGCCGACCCCGCGTACTCCGCGGGATCGGCGCCGTCACTGTCGCATGAGCTGTCGGGTCTGCTACAGACCGATCGACGCGGCCAGCATCGGCCACGACTTGTGCAGGTCGTCCTGCCAGTAGCCCCACGAGTGGGTGCCGTTCGGCCGGAAGTCGACGACGGCCGGGATGCCGAGCTCACCGAGCCGCTTGGACAGGTTGTTGGTGCAGACCAGGGTCGCGCCCTCGATCACGCCGCCGAGCAGCGCCTGGTTCGCCAGACCGGAGATGCCACCGGTCTCCTCCAGGTTGTCGTGCGCTCCGGGCAGTCCGTTGCCGGAGGAGATGTACAGCTGGGTCCCGCGCAGCTTCTCCGCATTGACGACCGGGTCGTTCGCCACCCAGGCCGCGTCGTTCTTCGCGCCCCACATGTTCTCGACCTTGGCGCCGCCCCGCGACTCGACGACCATCTTGATGTAGGCCCGGCCCATGTCGGTGCTGGTCTCGGCACACCCGCTGTAGGAAGCGACGCTCTTGTAGAGACCCGGGGCTGCGATCGCCAGGTTGAGCACCGAGGTGCCGGTCATGGAGATGGCCGCCATCGAGTTCACACCGTTGGCCTTGAACTCGGAGTCGATCAGCCCCGGCAGTTCCTTGGTCAGGAAGGTCGCCCACTTGTTCCGGCCGAGCTTCGGGTCGTCCTTCTGCCAGTCGGTGTAGTAGCTGAAGGCGCCACCGACCGGGGTCACCACGTTCACGTTCTTGTCCGCGAAGAACGTCGCGACGTCCGTGCGACGCTGCCAGGTGGCGGAATCCTCGCCGCCGCCCGCGCCGTTGAGCAGGTACAGGGTCGGCCGCGGCACGCTGCTGTCCATCGGGCGCTGAACCTTGACCGGGATGGTCTTGCCCATCGAGGCCGAGTACACGTACGCGGTCACCTGACGCCCACTGCCCTCGACCCGCTCGATCTTCGAGCCGGACTGCTCGCCCGAGGGTGCGGCGGTCGCGAGTCCGCCCGCGCCGATCAGGGGAAGGATCATCAGGGCCGCAGCGGCTGCTGCCAGCCGCGCCTTGCGGGCGCCGGATCGACGAAGGTTGCTCATGTGTGCTGCACCTGACTGTCTATGGGCCGAGATCGGTGGGTGTTCGGTACTTCTCTACAGAACGGGGGTCCACGCGCAGGTACGCATGGACCCTCGGCTTGCTGCGGGTGATCTTACGCAGGCACAGCGCCTGCGTTGTCAGCGATCCCGCGCCGACAGTCTCACCCGGAAGGCGTACGACTGTCCCCGGAATCGCAAAACTGACCCCACGGCAGACAGCGGCCGGGCTCCACACGGGAGCCCGGCCGCCATCCAGGGGGATCAGCTGA
This sequence comes from Rhodococcus sp. OK611, assembly GCF_003050885.1. NCBI lineage: Bacteria > Bacillati > Actinomycetota > Actinomycetes > Mycobacteriales > Nocardiaceae > Rhodococcus > Rhodococcus sp. OK611. Next base: position 226,270 of record NZ_QAOZ01000002.1, on the reverse strand, counting down.
ACTGGCTCAGCAGCTGGTAGAGCTCGAAGAGCGAGATGATGGTGCTGATGGAACCCATGTGATCCTCCAAGAATTGACCTACCGCAGAAACTGCGTGTGACCCCTCGCCACAGGAAACGAACTTAGTGGACCGAGCGTCCGTAACGGTGACCTACGTTGGTCGCTCCGGTGAACACCGTGTTTCCGCAGGTGACCCCGCCCACGAGCGAGGCCCGGGCCACCCTGATCGGGTGACCCGGGCCTCGCCGGGTGGAACTGGTGTGGCTGTGGACTAGAAGTCCATGCCGCCCATGCCGCCGGTCGGATCGCCAACGGGCGCTCCGGCCTTCTCCGGCTTGTCGGCGACAACGGCCTCGGTGGTGAGGAACAGGGCCGCGATCGAGGCTGCGTTCTGCAGCGCCGAGCGGGTGACCTTGACCGGGTCGTTGATGCCGGCTTCGAGCAGGTCGCCGTACTCGTTGGTCGCGGCGTTCAGGCCGTGGCCGGCGGGCAGGTTGCGAACCTTCTCCGCGACGACGCCGGGCTCGAGGCCGGCGTTGAACGCGATCTGCTTGAGCGGGGCCTCGAGGGCGACACGAACGATGTTCGCGCCGGTGGCCTCGTCACCTTCGAGCTTCAGGTCGTCCAGCGCGGGGGCGGACTGCAGCAGGGCCACGCCACCACCGGCAACGATGCCCTCCTCGACGGCGGCCTTGGCGTTGCGCACGGCATCTTCGATGCGGTGCTTGCGCTCCTTGAGCTCGACCTCGGTCGCGGCGCCGGCCTTGATGACGGCGACGCCACCGGCCAGCTTGGCCAGGCGCTCCTGCAGCTTCTCGCGGTCGTAGTCCGAATCCGAGGACTCGATCTCGGCGCGGATCTGGTTGACGCGACCGGCGATGGCGTCGGCGTCGCCTGCACCCTCGACGATGGTGGTCTCGTCCTTGCTGACGACGACCTTGCGGGCGCGGCCGAGCAGCTCGAGTCCGGCGGTCTCCAGGGAGAGGCCGACCTCTTCGCTGATGACCTCGCCACCGGTGAGGATGGCGATGTCGGCGAGCTGCGCCTTGCGACGGTCACCGAAGCCGGGGGCCTTGACGGCGACCGACTTGAAGGTGCCACGGATCTTGTTGACCACCAGGGTGGACAGGGCCTCGCCCTCGACGTCCTCCGCGATGATGACCAGCGGCTTGCCGGACTGGATGACCTTCTCCAGCAGCGGCAGCAGGTCCTTGACCGTGGAGATCTTGGAGCTCACGAGCAGGATGTAGGCGTCCTCGAGGACCGCTTCCTGACGCTCGGCGTCGGTCGCGAAGTACAGCGAGATGAAGCCCTTGTCGAAGCGCATGCCCTCGGTGAGCTCGAGCTGCAGGCCGAAGGTGTTGGACTCCTCGACCGTGATGACGCCTTCCTTGCCGACCTTGTCCATGGCCTCGGCGATGAGCTCACCGATGGACGGGTCGCCAGCCGAGATACCGGCGGTGGCAGCGATCTGCTCCTTGGTCTCGACCTCCTTGGCGGTGTCGAGCAGGCGGGCGGTGACGGCCTCGACGGCCTTCTCGATGCCGCGCTTGAGACCGAGCGGGTTGGCGCCGGCCGCGACGTTGCGGAGGCCCTCACGAACGAGAGCCTGGGCGAGCACGGTGGCGGTGGTGGTTCCGTCGCCGGCGACGTCGTCGGTCTTCTTGGCGACCTCCTTGACCAGCTCTGCGCCGATCTTCTCGTAGGGGTCCTCGAGCTCGATCTCCTTGGCGATGGACACACCATCGTTGGTGATCGTGGGGGCGCCCCACTTCTTCTCCAGGACGACGTTGCGACCCTTGGGTCCCAGCGTCACCTTGACTGCGTCGGCGAGGCTGTTCAGGCCACGCTCGAGGCCGCGACGTGCCTCTTCGTCGAACGCGATGATCTTGGCCATTGCGAAGTGATCCTCCGGATTGGGGTGACACACCAGGCGACCGCTCGTCGGGTCGCCTCATGACGCATTTACGCCTACGGCCAGGCTCGGCGCCCGCGACGGACGACCAGGGGTGTCGATGGGATCCCGATCTCACCGTCCCGACCTGGCACTCGCATGACGCGAGTGCCAAGTGCCTTTTTAGCACTCAGGTGTGGCGAGTGCAAGGTCGGGACGGCTCGGTCAGCGCATCGCGCAGACGGCGCCGGTGTTCAGATTCACGGCGAAGGACAGCGGGCCGACGCACTTGACGCCGGACGCCTCCGCGGTCGCTCCCGAGCCCCAGCCCGCCACCGAGATGGTGGTGTGGCCGTTCGAGGCGTTCGAGTGCGAGATGCCGCCGCCGATGGCGTACGCATGCGCGGCGCCCGCGTCGCGCGAGGAACTGAGCGCGACACCGAAGCCGGTCGCGACGCTGTTCGCGGATCCACCGTTGGCCACGCTCACCGCGGTGCCGCTGTCCATCGCGGTCGCCCCGGCGTTCCCGACGGTCGCGGTGGCGCCGCAGCTCGCGTCACCGATGACCCTGATGTCGTTGGCCGAGGGCGGGGAGACGCAGCCGACCTGCGCGGCGGAGGCGATGCCGGAGCCGGCGACCGCCATGCCTCCCGCGATCGCGATGCCGACCGCCAAACTCGCGCCCGCGCGGGTGATCGAAGGGATGAGGGCGTGGACGCGGGGCATGAGCTGAATCGACACGGAACTCCTCGAAAGCAGAACGAACAGATACCGACGCGACGGTACCGAAGACTTGCCCGACAACGACCGGATCGACATATCTCGATTCGGCACCGGTTTCCTGGGCTCGAGCCGGGTGGCGACGGCCGCGGCCCCGGACGCCTCGATCACATCTCGGCGAGTAGGCCGGGAAGGTCCGCGACCGAGTCGAGCACATGCCCTGGAGCGGCCTCGGCCGCCTCGAGGACGCACTGGCGGAACTTGCCGGTACGGACCAGCACCCCGACGAATCCGGCGCGCTGCGCCGCCAGCACGTCGTTCTGGAGATCGTCGCCGATCATCACCGTCCGCTCGGGCCTGCTCCCCATCAGCCCGGCGGCCGCCAGGAACCCGGCCGGAGAGGGCTTGCCGATGACGGTGATCCGCGCGTTTCCCGCCGCCTCCAGTCCCGGCAGGTAGGCCCCGGTGTCGATGCGGATGCCCTCCGCGGTGGCCCAGGTCAGTCCGCCCTGCATCGCGACCACCGGCACCCCGTCGAGCATCAGCTCCACCACCCGGCTCAGCGCGGCGTGGTCGAACTCGGGCCCGGCCCCGCCGAGGACCACCACCTCCGGCCGCTCGGCGTCGAACTCGATGTCCGTCATGTCCCCGGCGATGTCGCCGTGGTTGATCAGCAGGCAGCGCTCCCCCGGGTGCGTCGAGCGAAGGTGCTCGGCGGTGAGCGCGGCGGCCGTGACGATCTCGTCCGCGTCCACCGCCATGCCGCAGTCGCACAGCGCCGCCGCGATCTCGGCCCGCGTCCTGGAGGTGGTGTTGGTCAGGAAGGCGCGCGCGATCCCGCGCTCGCGCACAGTTACGAGGGCTTCCGCGGCGCCCGCGATCGGCTGCCAGGAGGTGACCAACACCCCGTCGATGTCGAACAGCACGCCCTCGACCGCGGGCACGGTTCACGCCCCCGGCTTCTGCGCGACCACGAAGGTCCGGAGGAAGGGGAAAACGGTCCCGAACGGGCCACGCGGATACACCTGCCGCAGGCGGGACCCGTACTCCGCCTCGAAGTCCGCCGTCTCGGCGGCGGACAGCCGATCGAGGACCGGCCGCAATCCGGTGCCGCGCACCCACTCCAGCACGGGATCGGGCCCCGGCAGCAGGTGTTGATACTCGGTCCGCCAGACCGCGACCCGCAGTCCCGCACCCAGCAGCAGCTCGAGATACTCGGCCGGTTCGGCCACCGGGCCGTCGTGTCGCAGCACCCCGCCGAGTCGGTCGCGCCACGGCGGCGACTCGGCGAGCTCGCGCATCAACCGGTGCGAGGGCGAGCCGAAGTTCGCGGGCACCTGGAAGGCGAGCCAGCCGCCGGGCTCGAGCTCGGCCGCCCACCCCGCGAGCAACTCGCGGTGCGACGGCACCCATTGCAGCAGCGCGTTGCTCACCAGCACGTCGACCCCCGCGGCGGAGAAGTCCTCCGCGCCGCCAAGCGCGAACTCGACGCGTCCGGGGCGGCGGCCACCGAGGGCCTCGGCGATCATCTCCAGCGAGGAGTCGATGCCGAGCACCTCGGCGGTCGGCCACCGCTCGGCCAGCGTCGCGGTCAGCGTGCCCGGCCCACAGCCGAGGTCGACGACCCGGCGGGGGCCGACGGCCCCGACCTGCCCGACCAGATCGAAGAACGGCCTGCGACGCTCCGCCCCGAACAGCGAGTACTGCGCCGGATCCCACTGCATCGCACCCGCGGGCGGCGGCGAGGCCCCTCGGTCCGGATCGGTTCGGCCGGCGCTAATGGACGTGGTCCTGCCAGTCCGCGGGCACCCGGCCCGCCGGGCCCGGCACCGGCTGGTCGACCGGGTGGTGCCGCGGCGGGGCCAGCTCGGGTCCGTCGTACATCTGCTCGGTCTGGAAGTTCCAGAACCAGTCCTCGCCCGGCTCGAAGCTCTGGATGAACGGGTGCCCGGTCGCCGCCGCGTGCGCGGTCGCGTGCTGCCCGGGCGAGGTGTCGCAGCACCCGACGTGCCCGCATTGGGCACATCGGCGCAGGTGCACCCACCAACCTCCGCCCGCGTCGCAGTCGACGCAGCCCGGCCCGCTCGGTGCGACGTCCGGATCGATCCCGGCAATCTCGGTCATCGTGATCCTCCCGTGCGTGCGACGGTTCGGTCCCTGGGGTCGAGTATGCCGCGAAGTCAGCGCGGCGTGCGCCCCTTGGCGGCGAGCGCGTTGAGGACCGCCGCGGCCTGCTCGGCGCCGTCGACGGTGACGGTGAACCGCGAACCGTCACCGCGCGTGATGCGCAGCGCGGGCCCGGGCCGGACGATGAGCCCGGTGCCGTCGGGGCCCACCCGGTAGCCGAAACCGCCGAACCTGTTCAGGATCCCGACGGCGACGACGTCGGCCTCCGCGATCTCGTCGAGCGGGATGCGGGTCGGCCTGCCGGTGATCGGCGTCCGGGCCGTCAGCCCGGTGGCGTCGACCGTGACCCGAACCGGCGCCAGCACCAGGGCCATCAGCGCGGCCGAGACCGCGGCGACCACCAGCACCAGCACGAACGAGCTCGATCCGAAGGCGACCAGCCCGAGCACCACCGCGACGGGGAGCACGCCGACCACGGCGGCCAACCAGGGCGGCATCGCTGCCGACCCGGACCAGGCGACCTTCTCGCTGTCCGCCAGCGCGATGCGTGGCGCGTCCTCGCGGGGCGGTCGCTGCGCGGTGGCGGGTCCCGGCGAGGGCGACGCCGCGTACCCGATCGCGGCCGCGGCCAGGCCCGCCGCCACGGGCAGCACCATCCACCAGCCGCTCAACGAGGCCTCGGCGGCATCCGCCAGGCCGCGCTGCGGTGCGAGCAGCGCGACCGGGAGGGCCGCGACGAAGGCCCCGGTGCCCGACCCCACGGCGGCGCCGACCCGAGCCGACCGCAGGTCCCGCCGGGTCAGCAGGAGCAGCAGCAGGCACAAACCGAGCGCGAACGCGAGGCCGATCAGCGGAGACCACCGCGCGGCGCCCGTCGAGCCGAACCCGTCCGCCGCGCCACCCGGGCCGAAGTGCACGGCCACCGGGTCCGGCAGCTCGGCGAACCACGCCCGGATCAGGGCAACCGCGCCCACCGCGGTGAGCGCGGGCGGCAGCACGGTGGCGGCGAGGGCCCGGAGCCAGCCGACCCTGGGGAATGAGTTCGAGGCGGTCATTGCATCTCCTTTTTGACGAGTGCGGTGAGTTCGGTGGCGCCCATGCCGATCCGACGGGCCTCCGCAACGAGGTCGCGGAGCGCCTCCTGCAGCCGGCCGCGGGTGGTCGCGTCGGCCGTGACCACCGCGCCGCGACCGCGCCGCAGTTCGATCAGGCCCTCGTCGCGCAGCAGCTGGTAGCCCCGCAGCACGGTGTGGACATTGAGATCGAGCGAGGCCGCCAGGTCGCGGGCCACCGGGAGTCGCTCGCCCGGTGCCGCCTCGCCGACGGCGATGGCCCTGCGCACGCTCGAGGCGACCTGTTCGTAGAGCGGTTCCGCCGCGGTCTGGTCGATTCGTATCAGCACGCTTTGATTATATTGTTCTAGTTCCAATAGAACAACTTGGCCAGGCGAGAGTGCACCTACGTGCGCGTTCACCGGGAAGGGGTGGCGGAAACTGCACACTCGCCGCCGGCGCCGTGGGTCAGAACAGACCGCGCTCGATGTCCTCGATCTCGCCGTCGGTCAGCAATCGCTCGAGCTGTTCACCCGGCCACGACTTGGGACGACCCTTCATCCGGGCCGATTCGAGGATCGGGACGGATTCATGTCGTACGTGCTGGAGAACGACTGGGATCTTCACGACGGATCACTCCGGTGTCTGCGTGGTTCAAGTACTGCGTGGATACCAATTTCATCGTCAATCATCCCCCCGGCATTACAGCGAAATCCACCCCTGAGGGGCGCTCATTTGCCGCGCTCGGCCCCCGCCGCGCCCTACGGGAGGGTCCGGCGGCGGCGATATCCTGGAACCAGCTCCTATCACCGGAAGATCCGGAGGTGGCCCGTGCGCGATCGATACGCCGCGCTGGCCCTCGCCCTGCTCCTCGCCGGCTGCGCGAGCGCCACCGACACGAGCTCCCCCGAGACCTCCGCCGCCCGCAGCGTGGTCGCGTCCGCCCCGCCCACCGTCGAGGTGACCGAGCTCCTGACCGGGCTGAACAAACCGTGGGATGTCGCGGTCGCGCCGGACGGCACCCTCCTGACCGGGCAGCGCGGCGGCGGCTTCGTGGCGCGGCGGCCCGACGGCTCGGTCACCAGGCCGACCGCCGACCTTTCCGATCTCTACGTCTCCGGGGAGACCGGCCTGATGGGCATCGCGCTCGATCCCGGGTTCGCGAGCAACCGCCGGGTGTTCACCTGCCAGGGGCACCGGACCGACGGGCCGATCGACGTCCGATTGCTGTCCTGGACCGTGGATCCGGAATGGACCTCGCTGACCAGGACGGGCGTGGTGCTCTCCGGCCTGCCCAGCACGGGCGGGCGGCACGCGGGCTGCCGGATCCTCGCCGCACCCGACGGCAGCCTGTTCGTCGGCACCGGTGACGCCACCATCCCCTCGGCGCCGCAGGACCCGCACTCGCTGGGCGGCAAGGTGCTGCACATCGACACCGACGGATCCCCCGCGGCGGGGAACCCCGATCCGGCCAGCCCCGTCTACACCCTCGGCCACCGCAACGTGCAGGGACTGAGCTTCCGCCCCGGCAGCGGGCAGCTGTACTCGGTGGAGCAGGGAACCCACCGCGACGACGAGGTGAACGCGCTGGTGCCCGCGGGCAACTACGGCTGGCGGCCCGACCTCGAACCCGGCCGGTACATCGAGGCCGTGCCGATGACCGACCCCGACAGGGTCCCCGGCGCGCGCGGGGCGGTGTGGAGCTCGGGCACCCCCACCCTCGCCACGGCCAGCGGATCGTTTCTCCTCGGCCCCGGCTGGGGCGACTGGTCGGGCGCGCTCGCGGTCGGGACGCAGCAGGGCGAGAAGGTCCTGCTACTGGGGCTCACCCCGGACGGTCTCGGCGTCGAGCGGCAGGCCTCTCTGCTCGAAGGTCGGTACGGCCGGATCCGCACGGTCAGCGGACAGCCCGACGGGACGCTGCTGGTCACCACCGACAACGGCCGCGACGACGTGGTGCTCCGGCTGACTCCGCGCCCCTGACCCCGAGCCATGCCAAGATCGGGCCTTGACGAACGCCAGCGATCCGGCAAGATATCCGTAACGGTGCGTAGCACTAATCCTCGTAGAACCGGAGAAAGCCCAGTGACGAACACCCTCGAAGCGAGCATCGAGATCGCCGCTCCCCCCGCCGCGGTGTGGGCCGTGGTCTCGGACCTCAAGCGGATGGGCGAGTGGAGCCCACAGTGCAGGCGGATGCACGTCTTCGGCGAGGTCACCCACGGCACCAAGACGTTCAACCTGAACAAGAAGGGCCTGTTGGTCTGGCCCACCACCTCGAAGGTGGTCCGCTTCGAGCCGAACAAGACGATCGCCTGGCGGGTCGTGGAGAACCACACCATCTGGACCTACGCGCTCGAGGCCACCGATACCGGCACCCGCCTCACCGAGCGTCGCGAGGCGCCGACCGGCACCACCAAGATCTCGTCCTTCCTCATCGACAAGATGATGGGCGGCACCGCCGACTTCGAGATCGACATGGTCGCAGGCATGAACACCACCCTCGCCCGGATCAAGTCGACCGTGGAAACGGCGGCCACCGCACGGGCCTGACCTTCAGCGTTCTTCCCCTAGCAGCGCCGCGACCGCTCGTTGGTCGCGGCGTTTCGCGTTCTCCAGGGCCGTCCGGCCGTCCGAGTCCTCGATCGAGGGGTCGGCGCCCGCCGCGAGCAGCTGCCCGATCACGTCGAGGTAGCGGGCCGATCCGTCGCCGTAGACGACCGCCTCCTGCAGTGCGGTCCAGCCCGGTTCGTTGACGTGATTCACCGGCACGCCCGCCCCGATCAGCATCCGGACCGTCGAGACGTGTCCGTGCTCGGCCGCCGGGATCAGCGCGGTGCCGCCGAACCGGTTGGTGGCGGACACGTCCGCGTCGTCCGCCAACGTCAACGCCAGGATCTCGTCGTACCCCTCGGCCCCGGCGTACAGGAACGCCGAGTCCTCCATGTCGTCCTTCGCGTTCACGTCGGCGCCCGCCGCCACCAGCACCCGGGCCGTGTTCACGGAGTTCGACTTCGCCGCGGCCACCAGCGGGGTCCGGCCGCCCTCCCCGCGGGCCTCCAACGCCGCGCCGCCCTGGAGCGCCGCACGGGCCGCGTCCGCATCATCCGCCCGGACCGCCGCGAACAGCGACCCCTCCAGCTCCGGGGTCGAGGCGGGCCTGATCTCGGGCGACGGCGCGGGCGCGGGTTCCGACGCGGGGACCGGGGTGGTGGCAGGCCGGGCGCCGACCGCCTGCTCCTGGCCGCCGCAGGCGGCACACGCGACCACCGCAGCGGCCAGGACGACGACGGCCGACGCGCGCCTCATGTGGGCGTTCACCGCTACCGCAGCGCTCATGCCTACTGCAACGATCCGGCGATGGCCTCGAGACCGGCCGCGGCACAGGCCTGATCGGCCATGCCGTCCGGGGCCCCGCCAACGCCGATGCCGGCGATGGACGCGTTGCCCGCCTTCACGGAGACGCCGCCCGGCAGGAACAGGGTGCCGTCCAGGTCCGCGACGGTGGCGCCGTCACCCTTGGCGCGACCGGCCAGATCGCTGGTATTGGCACCGAAAGCCGCTGCCGTGTAGCCCTTCTGGCGGGCCGCCTCGGCGGTGTGCTGTGCCGCGTTGTCGCCGCGCAGCATCGCCTGCACGTTGCCGTTGCGATCGACCACGGCCACGGTGACGAAGCCGAGCCCGTCTGCCTGGCACTTCGCGAGCGCGGCCTGCGCGGCCGCGCCTGCGGTCCCGACGGTCAACCGGTTCGCGGTCGCCGTGCCCTTCGTGGCCTGGTCGCCCGCGGCAGGCGCCGCGACCGCGGCGGTGGTGACCGGGGCGGCCGACGCCGCCTTCTCGTCGATCCCGCTGCCGCAGGCCGCGGTGGCGAGGACCGCCGCCAGCGGGACGGTGACGGCGAGGGCCTTGGGCAGTCGGCGGGAGAGGTTCATCATGGTTGGCCTTTCGGTGGCGAGGTGACCGACCGTGCGCGTGTCTCACCCCGATGGGGGTACCGATCGCGCACAGTCGGGCTGACGGATTCCAGCCTCGCCGCCGCGCCAACCCGCCCGCATCGGGCCGATGTCTGCCTCCCGATCAGCCGTCCGGGGACGCGGAGATCATCCGAATGGCCGATCCGGCGGCGGCGCCCGCTCCGTAGGATCGACCCGATGTCCAGTCCTGTCACCGCCCGCGGCGACCAGGTCCCGGCCGACCGGGACTCCCACGGACCGCTCGACGTCGCGATCCACGTCTCGTTCTACGTGCTGCTGGCGACCTCGACCGCCCGATACCTGACCTATCACGGCGTCAGCGGCCGGTTCGTCATCGTCGCGGCCCTGATCGTCGCGCTGGCCGCGCTCTACACCGTGACCGTGGCCCTGTCCCGCCGGGCGGGCGTCTGGCAGCCCTGGGTGTGGCCGGTGCTGACCACCTGGGCGGTGCTGGTGTGGCTGGCGCCGAGCTTCGCATGGTGCGCGTTCCCGATGTTCTTCCTCTGCACCCGCGCGTTCTTGAGCAGGACGGCGTACTTGATCGTCGCGGGGCTCGCCGTGGTCACCAGCGTCGCCTTCTTCAACTTCAGCGGCCGCACCGAGTGGGCCGTGCTGATCGGACCGATCTGCACCGGCGCCCTCGTGGTGATCGCGTACGGCCAGATCGAGCGGGACAGCCGGGAACGGGTTCGGCTGCTCGAACAGGTCGCCGAGGCGAAGTCGCGGCTCGCCGAAACCGAGCGCGCGGCGGGCGTGCTGTCCGAGCGCGAACGGCTCGCCCGCGAGATCCACGACACCGTCACCCAGGGCCTGACCAGCAGCCTGCTGCACCTCGAGGCCGCGGACCTGGCCTGGGACCAGCCGCACTCACCCGCGCGCGAGGAGGTACGGACCGCGACCGCGTCGCTGCGCGAGAACCTCGCCGAGACCAGGAACCTGGTGCACTACCTCGCCTCCCCCAATCTCGAGACGCAGAGCCTGGACGCGGCCCTGCTCAGCGCCGCGCGCGGGCACTTCCCTGCGGCTCAGCTGCGGGTGGTCGGCGTGCCGGCCGCGCTGCCTGCCGAGGTCGGCCACGCGCTGCTGCGGATCACCCAGAGCGCGGTGTCGAACGTGTCAAGGCACGCGGACGCGCAGACTCTGGGGGTGACCCTGACCTACCTGCCCGGCGCCGTCGCCCTCGATGTGTTCGACGACGGTCGCGGCTTCGCGGCCGATGCCGTCGGCGACCATTCCACGGCAGGCGGGTTCGGCCTCCGCGCGATGCGGCAACGGGTGCAGGCACTCGGCGGCACGCTCATCGTGGAGAGCGCCCCCGGCGAGGGCACCGTCGTCGCCGCCCAGATCCCCTACGGAGGCGAGCGATGACAGCGACGACCGTGATGCTGGTCGACGACCACCTGGTGGTGCGGGCTGGGCTGCGGGCCCTGCTGGACTCGCAGCCCGACATCGAGGTGATCGGCGAGGCCGATTCCGGCGAGCAGGGCGTGGACATGGCCGCGGCGCTCGCCCCGCGGCTGGTGATGATGGACCTCGCGCTCGGCGCGGGCATCGACGGTGTCGAGGCGATCCGCCGGATCCGCGCCGCCTGCCCCACGCTGCCTGTGTTGGTGTTCACCACCTACGACACCGACGCCGACGTGGTCAGGGCCATCGACGCCGGCGCCATCGGTTATCTGCTCAAGGACTCGGCGCCGCAGGAGATCTTCGCCGCCATCCGTGGGGCGGTCGCGGGCCAGAGCGTGCTGTCGCCCCCGGTGGCATCGCGGTTGCTGCAGCAGATGCGACGCCCCGACGAGGCGCTCACGGCACGCGAGGCCGAACTGCTCACCCTGCTCGCCGAGGGCCTGTACCAACAAGGAACTCGGCAAACGGCTGTTCATCAGCGAGGCCACCGTCAAGACGCACCTCGCGCACATCTACGCCAAGCTCGGGGTGGACACCAGGGCGGCGGCGGTCTCGGTCGCGTTGCGCCGCGACGGGATTCGCTGACGGCCCGCTGTCAGTGGCCCGGCCTACCGTCGTGCTCTCACCCGACGGAAGGCAGACGATGAGCGAAGCGGACCCGATCATGACCGGCATCATGGCCGCGCAGGAACTGGCGAACGGCGGTGATCGGGCGGGCGCCCGCGCGGCGTTCGCGACGTTGTGGGAACGGACCGGGCCCGACGGGGATCCGCTGCACGCCGTCACGATCGCCCACTACATGGCCGACGTGCAGGACGAGCCGGCGGACGAGCTCGACTGGGACCTGCGCGCGCTCGAGGCGGCGGATTCCCTCACCGACGAGCGCGCCCAGCGACACCACTCGTCGCTGCAGGTGGCGGGCTTCTATCCGTCGCTGCACCTGAACCTCGCCGCCGACTACGCCAAGCTGGGCGAGGACGACCGGGCGCGGGCGCACCTCGAGCTCGCGGAGGCGTGCGTCTCCACGCTGTCGGACGACGGCTACGGCGCGACCGTCCGTGGCGGCATCGCCCGGCTGAGGGAACGGCTCTCACAGGCCGGGTGAGACAACCGGCGGCGGGCTCGTTCACCCAGCTCAGCGGCGGCCGGGTCCCCCTTCCTTGCCCGTCTCGGCTAGCCTGTGGGTGCCCGAGCCCGGCCTCGAAGCCGCCCGGGCGCACGTTCTCGCCGGACAGCAAGACGAACAGTAAGAGGAGCCCGTGGCCCGCCGCCCCATCCCGATTGGCACCCCGCAAACCACCGGTATCGCGCACGTCGCGGAACTGGTCCGCAACACGGTTCCGCCGCTGCATCCGGCCGGGATCCCGTTCGTCGTGGCGCCGCTGACGGTCGCGCTGCTCGGACGCAACCGCAAGTGGGTCCGCCGCGCGGGTCTCGCGGCCGCGGGCGCCAGCGCCGCCTTCTTCCGCCACCCCCACCGGGTGCCGCCGAACCGCGCGAACGTCGTGGTCTCCCCCGCCGACGGCGAGGTCGCCCTCGTCGACACCGCCGTCCCGCCCGCCGAGCTGAACATGGGCGACGCCCCGGTCCCCCGGGTGAGCATCTTCCTGTCCGTGCTGGACGTGCACGTGCAGCGCAGCCCCGTCGCGGGCGAGGTGCTCGCCGTGGTCCACAAGCCGGGCAAGTTCCTCTCCGCCGACCTCGCCGAGGCCAGTGACGCCAACGAGCGCAACTCGATGCTGCTGCGTACCGAGGCCGGTCACGAGATCGCCGTCGTCCAGATCGCCGGACTGTTGGCCCGGCGCATCGTGTGCGACGCCAACGTCGGCGACCGGCTCCCGATCGGCGACACCTACGGCCTGATCCGGTTCGGGTCCCGGGTGGACACCTACTTCCCCAAGGGCACCACCTTGATGGTGGAGCGGGGACAGCGCGCCATCGGCGCCGAGACCGTCCTCGCCCTGCTCCCGTGAACACACCGAAGCGCACCGTCGCCGCGGCGGTGACGGCCAGGAGGACGGCGGCGTCCGGGCTGTTCCTGCTGCCGAGCACCATCACGATCCTGGCGCTGTGCGGCGGCCTGTCCGCGGTCAAGTTCGCCCTCGACGGCAAGCTCGGCATCGCCCTCGCCATGATCGGTGCGGCCGCGGTGCTGGACTCGCTGGACGGCCGGATCGCCCGACTACTCGACGCCACCAGCAAGATCGGCGCCGAGCTCGACTCGCTGTCCGACGCCATCTCGTTCGGCGTCGCCCCGGCGCTGGTGCTGTACGTGACGCTGCTCGACGCGGGCAGCGCCGGCTGGATCATCGCGCTCGTCTACGCGGTGAGCATCGTGCTGCGGCTGGCCCGCTTCAACACCCTTCTCGACGACGACTCGGCGCCCGCCTACGCGAGCGAGTTCTTCGTCGGTGTGCCCGCCCCGGCGGGCGCGCTGATCGCGCTGACCCCCCTCGCGGCCTTCGTGCAGTGGGGCGAGGGCTGGTGGTCGTCCTTCTACGTGGTCGCCATCTGGACCATCCTGTCCGCCGCGCTGATCGTCAGCCGGGTACCCACCCTCGCGATGAAGACCTTCGCCGTGCCGAAGCGGATGGCCGCGGCGCTGCTGGTGGTCGTCGCACTGGTGGCGGCCGCCCTGGTCACCTACCCGTTCGTCCTGATGATCGTGCTGGTCTTCGCCTACCTCGTGCACATCCCGTTCGCGGTTCGCTCCAAGCGGTGGGTCGCCGCGCGCCCCGAGGTGTGGGACGTCAAACCGGCCGAGCGCCGGGCGATCCGGCGGGCGCCGACGGGCGACGGCGGCCGGGTCTCCGCCGCGCGCCTCGGACTGCGACGCCCCCGGTAGCCCGGCCGCGTCGTCGGCGTCACCAACGCCGACGACGCACCCTTTTTCGCCAGATCGCACAGCCGTTGCACCCCCAACCGCTGTGCGATCTCGTCATTTCCGGCGCGAACCTGTCGGTACCTGCGCGGAATCCGGCAGACCCGGCCGCGCACTAGGCTGGTCCACGTGAACTCTCCGGAACTCGCGCTCACCGCCCGGTTGAACACCTCCGCCTCCGACGCCCGCCGCGGCGTGGTGCGACTGCACCCCGAGGCGCTGGCCGCGCTGGGGCTGCGCGAGTGGGACGGCATCGCCGTGATCGGCGCCAGGCGGACCGCCGCCGTGGTCGCGCTGGCGCCCGCCACCACCCCGACGGGCACCGCGCTGCTCGACGACGTCACCCTCTCCAACGCCGGGCTCAAAGAGAATGCGCGCGTGGTGCTCTCACCCGTGACGGTGTACGGCGCCAGGTCCGTCACCGTCACCGGGTCGGCCCTCGCGGCTGCGTCGATCCCCGACACCACGCTGCGACAGGCACTGCTCGGCAAGGTGCTCACCGTCGGCGACACGGTCTCGCTGCTCCCCCGCGACCTCGGGCCCGGCACCAGCACCGCGGGCGCGACGCAATCGCTGGCGCGCACCTTCGGTGTCGCCTGGACCTCGGAACTGCTCACCGTGACGAGTGTCGACCCCACGGGACCGGTGAGCGTGCAACCCAATTCGGCGGTCAGCTGGGGCATCGGTGTCGCGGTACCCGGCGCGGGCGCGGTGCCGTCCGTCGAGACGCCCGCCGCACTGGCCGCCGCACCTGCGCCCGCACCCGTTCCGCTGGCCGACCTGGTCGGCGTCGACGCCCAGGCCGCCAAGCTCAGCGAGTGGCTGAAGCTGGCGCTGGACGAGCCGGAATTGCTGCACACGCTCGGGGCGTCGCCGCATCTCGGCGTGCTCATCACCGGGCCCGGCGGGGTGGGCAAGGCGACGCTGGCGCGGGCTGTTCTCGCCGAGCGCACCGTGATCGCGCTGGACGGCCCGGGGATCGGCGCGCTCGATTCGGCCACCCGGCTGCAGCGGGTGTCGGACGCGGTTGCCCGCCTCACCGGCGCCGCGGCCGGGGAGCCGCACGAGCGCGGGGTGCTGCTCATCACCGACATCGACGCGCTGCTGCCCGCCGAGCCGGAACCGGTCTCCACGCTCATCCTCGACGAGCTGCGGCGCGCGGTGGACACCCCGGGCTGCGCGTTCGTCGCGACCACCGCACATCCCGATTCGCTCGACGACCGGGTCCGCGGCCAGGACCTGTGCGACCGCGAACTCACCGTTGCGCTCCCCGACGGCCGGCTGCGCAGGGCGCTGCTAGAGCTGATGCTGCGCAAGGTCCCCACCACCGACCTCAAGCTCGATGAGATCGCCGCGCGGGCACCGGGTTTCGTCGCCTCCGACCTCGCCGCCCTGGTCCGGGAGGCGGCACTGCGGGCCGCGGCGCGGGCCAGCAGCAGCGGGGAGGACCCGAACCTGATGCAGGAGGACCTGGTCGGCGCCCTCGACGTGATCCGCCCGCTGTCGCGGTCGGGCACCGAGGAGTTGGCGATCGGCAGCGTCACCCTCGACGACGTCGGGGACATGGTCGAGACCAAGCAGGCCCTCACCGAGGCGGTGTTGTGGCCGCTGCAGCACCCGGATTCCTTTGCCCGCCTCGGGGTGGACCCGCCGCGCGGGGTGCTGCTGTACGGCCCGCCCGGGTGTGGCAAGACCTTCGTGGTCCGCGCCCTCGCCAGCTCCGGCCAACTCAGCGTGCACGCGGTCAAGGGCGCCGAGCTGATGGACAAGTGGGTGGGCGCATCGGAGAAGGCGGTGCGTGAGCTGTTCCAGCGGGCCCGCGACTCGGCCCCCTCGCTGATCTTCCTCGACGAGGTGGACGCGCTGGCCCCGCGCCGCGGACAGAGCTCCGACTCCGGCGTCACCGACCGGGTGGTGGCGTCGCTGCTCACCGAACTCGACGGTGTCGAACCGCTGCGCGACGTGGTGGTGCTCGCCGCGACCAACCGGCCGGACCTGATCGACCCGGCGCTGCTGCGCCCCGGCCGGATCGAGCGGCTGGTCTTCGTGCCGCCGCCGGACGCCGAGGCGCGCAAGCAGATCCTGAAGACCGCCGGGAAGTCGATCCCGCTCGAGGCGGACGTCGACCTCGATGCGCTGGCCGAGGATCTCGACGGGTATTCGGCGGCGGACTGCGCGGCGCTGCTGCGGGAGGCGGCGCTGGCCGCCATGCGTCGCAGCGTAGACGCGGCGGACGTGACCGCGGCGGACGTCGCCGCGGCCAGGAAGGCGGTTCGCCCGTCCCTGGACCCCGAGCAGGTGGCACACCTCGCGGCGTACGCCGAGAATCGCTGAGGCTACCGGCCGGGTGGCCACGGGACTAGCATCCGTGAGCATGCCGAGCCGCCGCCCGTTCCGCCCGCTCGCCCGCGCCTGCACCACCCTGCTTCTGCTCGTCGGAGCCTTCGCGATCGCGGCTCCGCACGCCTCGGCCGCACCGCCGCAGGAGTCGGCGACCACCTGGCTGTGCAGGCCCGGCCAGACCGACGACCCGTGTGGCGGACGATCAGGCGCGCCGATCGACTGCTTCTACGTGTATCCCACCGCGTCGCTCCAACAGTCCGTGAACGCGAACCTCGACGCCTCACCCGAGCTGCGCACGGTCGCCCGCACGCAGGCAGAGCCGTTCGGTGAGAAGTGCAACGTGTGGGCTCCGGTGTACCGCCAGGTCACCCTGCGCGCGCTGTTCACCGGGACGGCCGAGGAGCGCAGCGCCGCGCTCGATGTCGCGTACGACGACGTGGAAAGGGCGTGGGACGACTACCTGGCCCATCACAACAACGGCCGCGGGGTGGTGCTGATCGGCCATTCGCAGGGCACCCGGATGCTGCGGATGCTGATCCACAATCGCATCGACGGGAAACCCGTCCAGCCACAGCTGGTCTCGGCACTGCTGCTCGGCGGTGACGTGCTGGTCCGCAAGGGCGCGACCGTGGGCGGCGACTTCGACTCGGTGCCCGCCTGCACCGACCCCGCCCAGACCGGGTGCGTCATCGCCTATTCGGCGTTCTCGCGGACGCCGCCGCCCGACACCCGCTACGGACTCTCGCCGCGTAACGCCGGGACGTCGGGCACCCGCGCGAATCTGCCGTTCGGCCCCGAATACGAGGTGCTGTGCACCAATCCGGCCTCGCTGCACGACAACGCCGAGGCCCCGATCCGCGGCGTCGTCGCCGGGCGCGAGGTGGATGCCTTCCGCGCCCGGTGCACCGGGGGCGACGGACCGCACGTGCTGATGGTCGAGGGCCGAGGCGCCGCCCTGCTGCCCGCACTCCCGACGGAGAACTGGGGTCTGCACCTGCTCGACGCAAACCTCGCGCAGCGGGACCTGGTCGACCTCGTCGGCGCCAAGAGCGCTGCCTACACGCGCTGACGCGCTGCGCGTCGCGATGCACTCGCGGTGGTCCGCGTGGATACTCGAGTGACCGGCGAGCGACACCAACCATGAAGAGAGCGAATGGCACCCATGGAGAATCCGTCTCAGCTGATAGATGCGAGGATCGAAGAGCTCGGTGACTGGCGGGGCGAAATGCTCGCTCACATCCGAACTCTCATCAAGAAGGCCGACCCGGACGTGGTCGAGGAATGGAAGTGGCGCGGAGTCCCGGTCTGGTACCACGCCGGAATGATCTGCACCGGTGAGACATACAAGAATATCGTCAAGGTCACCTTCGCCAAGGGAGCCTCACTGGACGACCCGTCGGGCCTGTTCAACACCGGCCTCGACGGCAACACCAGGCGGGCCATCGACATCCATGAGGGCGACACGATCGACGACAAGGCGTTCATCGCGCTCATTCACGAAGCCGTGGCACTGAACACGGCCTAGGCCGGCGAACACCGGGCATCGGACAGGTGCTCGCGTACCTGTCCGACGCCCGGTGTCGTTGACGGGATCACCCCGCGGAAAAGACGCGCGCTAGATCCAGCGGGCGAGGAGCTGGTTGGCACGCACCGCCAGCGCGGCCTGCAGCAGCGGGCCGAAGCTGACCCGGCCGACCCCGAGGGAGGCGTAGCTCGCCTTCTCGCCGCGCACCGGATCGGCGATCGCGTTGACAGGCAACGGGAGCTCCGAGGTCAGCCGCTGGTACACCTCGTCGCTGTGGAACCCGACCGGGTACAACGAGTCCGCGCCCGCCTCCGCAGCCAGCTTCAGCCGCGCGATCGCGCGCTCGACGCGATCGGACTCGTCGCCGACCTGCTTGATGAACAGGTCGGTACGGGCGTTCACCACGATGTGCACCCCGGCGGCGTCCGCCGCCCGGCGCAGCCCACCGACGAAGTCCGCGTGCTCCTGCGCCTCGCGCAGCCTGCCGCCCTCGCTGTGCACGGTGTCCTCGATGTTGAGCCCGACGGCGCCCACCTCGATCAGCCCGGCGATCAGCCGTTCAGGGGTCTGCCCGTAGCCGGACTCGATGTCGACCGAGACCGGAACGTCGACGGAGGCGGTGATCTGCGCGACGCGGGTCAGCAACTCCTCGAAGCTCATGCCCTCGTTGTCGGGCTTGCCGATCGAGTCCGCCACGGGGTGGCTTCCCACCGTCAGCGCCGCAAACCCGCCCTCTGCGGCCAGGTTTGCCGACCAGGCGTCCCACACCGTAGGCAGGATCACCGGATTGCCGGGCTGATGCAGCTGCAGCAGGGTGGTCGCCTTGTCGTTGATCGAAGTC
The DNA here is from genome assembly GCF_003050885.1 of Rhodococcus sp. OK611. Taxonomy (NCBI): domain Bacteria; kingdom Bacillati; phylum Actinomycetota; class Actinomycetes; order Mycobacteriales; family Nocardiaceae; genus Rhodococcus; species Rhodococcus sp. OK611. Next base: position 207,506 of record NZ_QAOZ01000002.1, on the reverse strand, counting down.
ATGCGCGCTCCTCGCGTCGTAGTCGGTCGTCACGATCCTGGCATGCGGGGACCCCGATCGCCCGGTTGCCGCCGCGGCGGGGCGCGGTCGGTTAGCGTCGAAAAATGCCCGTCGAACCCCGTGAAGTCCTCTCGGCCCTGACCGCCCTGTTCGGCGGGGTGCTGGCCGCGTTCGTACTGACCAATCCCCCGGGCGGCGGCTGGGCGGTCTACACGTCCGATCGCGAACTGAGCCGCTGGGTCTCCAGCCAGCCGACCGGGGTCGCGGTGGGAGCCGTCGTCGCGGTGCTCGCGTACGCGCTGCTGCAGCGCAAGGGATCCCGTCGGATCGCCTGGATCGCGATCGCACTCGCGACGGTCGTCCTGATCGGCGCGCGCCTGGCGGTCCCCGGGATCTGGGGCGTCGACGAGCTGATCGCCCTGCACTACCTCAAGACGGTGGCCGCAGGGGCGATCCTCGGCGCGGCGGTGGCGACGGTGTGGGGGCGGCGGGCCGGGCAGCTCGCGCTGACGCTCGGCGTGCTCGCCACCTTCCTCACCGCCCGCGCCTTCGAGCTGGTGTTCCCGGCGCAGACCACCTCCACCATCGGCGAACCGTCCTGGTGGCTGCTCGGACCGACGCTCGTGCTGGCTGTGGTGGCCGCGGCAGTTGCCGACGGCTCCACCCGGATCCAACGCGCGACCGGGCGCGAACTGCGCCTCGCGGTCACGGCCGCGGCGTCGATCGCGCTGGCCAACCGGGCCCTGCTGTACTGGATCGACCGGCAGGACTACACGTCTCGGGTCAGCTCGTGGATCGTCATCGGGCTCTCCATGGTGTTGGTCCTGGTGCTCACCTGGTTCGCCGCGCAGACGATCGAGGCGGCAGGCGGCCGATTCCTGTTGGCCACGACGGGCGTCGCGGCGGCCTCGATGCCGGTGCTGGTGGATCTCGGGGGGCCGTTCCCCGACGTCGAGCACTGGCAGGCGATCCTCGTCGGCGCGGTCGCGGTCGCGGTCGGCCTGCGCGTGTCGATGACGTGGCGGTCGACGATCGGCGGCCTGTTCGTGGTCGCCCTGATCCCGATGGTCGGCGCGATCTGGCCAGAACTCGGCCAGGACGGCCCAATGCTGCTGGTGCGGCTGGCCGTGCTCGGCGTCGGTGCGGGACTGTCGTTCGGGTCGTCGCTGCCCGGCACGGCGGCCTTCGCCGCGGTCGGGCTGGGGATCCCGTTCGTGTCCATGGTCTTTCACTCAGCGGCAACGGTCTACAGCGGTGAGGTCGCGTACGGCGGTTCGATTGATGGCGCGAATGTGCCCCTCACTGGCGATCCCATGAACAATCCACTCGAGTCCATGCCGGAGATGAGGCGGGAGCCGACATTCACCGGCGGCAGTTTCGTCGACATCTTCGACATCCCGGCCTACGACGACCGGGTCGCGGGTATCGCCCTGCTGATCGCGGTGCTGGCCTGCGCGGTCGGCATCCGTACGCTGGCCCGGCCGACGGCCACCACCGAGCCGGAACCCGCGTGAGCAGGCGCTGGGTCGCCGTCCTCGACACCACCGCAGCGTTTCTCGTTGCCGCTACCGCCGGTTGGGCCCTTGTCGCGCCGGTGGCCGAGCAGTCCGGCATCGCCGGGAGCGAGAGCCAGCTCCGACTGGTTCTGACCAGTCGGCCGCTAGCCGCCACCCTGGGCGTGGTGCTCGCGGTCGCGGTCGCGGGGGCCATGGCACGCCGCGGCTCCCGAGCAGGCGCCTATCTGGTTGCGGTCTCCGGACTCACGGTGCTGGGCCTCGGCGCCCTCGTGAATGTCCATGTACATCAGCTGGAGTCGGGGATAGCGCTGATCTATCTGGCGGGAATCGGCTCCGGGCTGGCGATGGGCGGCGCAGCCGCCGTGGCGGCGGGTACTCGGTATCCGACTGTCGCGCTCGGCGCGGGCGCGTTCGCGGCATTCATGCTCGCCTACCCAGCCGCGCATCCGACGGTGGAGTCCAGTTCATTCGGCTGGACGGCCTACAGCCTCCCCATCAGCGAGGCAGCCATGTTCACCGATCCACCGTGGTGGCTGTTGCTGCCCTCGCTCGGGTGCTGCGTGGCGGGCGCCGTGCTCGCGAGGGGTTCCGCGACAGAGCCTGCGGGCTCGTCGCGAAATCCGCTCTGCGCGGTCGCGATCGTCGTCGTCGCCGGGCTGACGAGCAACGCCGTCCTCGGCGAGCACCGCAGCGACTGGTCCGTCGCGGCTCCGATGCTCGCGCTGCTGCTGGTGGCGATCGTCATCGCCGCGTTTCTGCTCGATGGCCGTGACGGGGTGTTCCTGCTGACCGCCACCGCAGTGCTTGCCGCGTCCGCACCCCTCCTGGTGGCGACCGGCCCCGACCCGATCTGGATCGCGATCCTCCTGACGCTGCTCCTCGCGGGCGCCGCCGTCGGAAGTCGCTGGGCGAAACCGACTCTCGGGCTCGTATTGCTCGCGGTCAACGCCGCGGCCGGGCTGGCCGGACTGAACGACGCCTGGGCAGTCGAGGGGATCCGGTACCTCGCGCTGGCGCCGATCGCCGGCTATGCGCTCGCCTCGGCCGTGCCCCGGCGCGCGGCGTCAATCCCGGTGGGCCTGTCCGTCCTGTTCGTCCCGAGCGCGCTGACCATCGCAGGACAGGGCACGGGCAACTGGCACTGGGACACGCTGTCCGTGTTCGATGATCTTCCGCGTGGGGTATTCGAGCCCACGCCGCCCGACCCCTTCGCGCTCAGCCTCGCGATGACGCTGGTGATCCTCGCCTGCGCCGAGGCCGCCCACCGGCTCCGGCAGCGGGACCAATCCTCCTAGCGGGGGCCATGCCGCGACGACTTCCGCATGTATGACGAGCGAAAGCCGTTGTCGTGCCACCGCATGCTCCCCGCCGATAGCGGGGAGCATGCGGTGAACTCACTCCGTCAGACCTTCATCCAGCCCCTGCGCCGCATCACGACGTACAGGGTGGCGCAGATGATCGCCAGCACGCCGAGGAAGACGGGCCATCCGTACAGCCACCTGGTTTCAGGCATCCCGCCGAAGTCGCTGAAGTTCGCGGCGTAGATCCCGCCGAACGAGATGGGCACGAGGCCCACCGCGAGCCACCCGGAGACCACCCGCTGACGCCTGGTCTCCACGACCAGGTCCACCGACTTACGGTGCAGCCGAGAGAGCCCCGCCCGGTAGTCGCGGACACCCGCGAGAAAGGCGTGCAGTTCCTCGGTCCTGCGCTGTTCCAGGTCGCGGGCGCTCAGCCCGCGCAGACTGGCCGGGATGTGTTGCGTGGCCATGTGTTTCCTCCCTTCCGTGCTCGACAGCCGGCTCACAGCCAGCCCTTGCGGCGCATCCCGAAGTAGGTGGCCAGCGCGCTGGTCGCCAGCACGCAGAGGAAGATCGGCCAGCCGTAGTAGAACTTGAGCTCGGGCATGTGCTCGAAGTTCGAGCCGTACAGCGACCCGAGGGCACCGGGCACCACAGCGACCGCCGTCCACGCGGTCACCCGGCGGGTCTGTTCGGTGACCTTCAGCTGGTCCTGAGTGATCTCGCAGATTTCTTCCATCTCCGAGTTCAGTCCGCGCAACTCAGTGCTGATGTCGCGTAGCAGCCCCACGTTCTCGGCGCTCGGCGCCATCGGGTCGGCGGTCGTCTGCGCGTAGTCGTTGGTCGGCATCGTGCTGCTCATGGGTGAATCCTTCTTTTCTCGGCATGCCGAAGGGCTGCGCGGTGCGCAGCGGGCGCATCGCGCGGGCAGGCCCGGCGCATGCCTCGATGGGAACGTATTTCGCTGGGAGATCAAGCGGTACGGCACGCGTCAAGGCCGCACCTCCCGGCGGTCGAGGGTGAGCGAAAGCCCAGGCACGACCGCGTGGCGGTGTCGAGAAGAGCGTGGTCTAGGAAAAGCAGGGAGGCGCGAGCACCGCGCAACCGATCGGCGAAGGCACAAGGTCCGGAGGATGGGCCTGTACACGCGAGTCGCCACGCCACGGGGCGTCCGACGGTGCCGTCCCGCGGCACCGGGGCGTTGCTACCGGGCGTCGAACGGGATCGGTAACGGAACCGGTGACGTCTGCGCCTCGGATCTGAGACCAGGCACGCCTACCACCTCCCGCAAGTTGGGGCACGGGCTCGGCACGCGCCGCAGACAGGTTAAACGAATAGCAAAGCAATGCCAAAATCGACGGCCTGGCCGCCTCACTCAGCCGCGGGCGCGGGCGGTCTTGGCCACCTCGACCTGCTCGTCGGTCAGCGGCGCAAGCGGCAGCGGGTCGCGCGTGGCCCCTTCGGCGCGCATACCGTCGAGCACCAGCGAGAGGTAGCGGCGCCAGGTCTCGGGCGAGACCGCCCGGTTGAAGTCGATGACCGCGTCGAGCATGCAGCTCACCGCGAACAGGTCGTTGACCTGGATCTCGGGGCGCAGCGCACCCGCTTCCTTCGCCCGGTCGACGAGCTGCTGGATCGCAGGCGTGATCCGCTGTCGCGCGCACGCGACCTGCTCGCGGCCCTCGTCGTTGGTGAAGAAGACATCGCCGAGGCCCCTGCTCAGCGACATCCATTCACTGGTGAGCCCGATGAAGTCGACCAGCGCGGCCCAGGGGTCCTCGCGCCGCAACGCCGACTCGGCCGCCTCGGCGATCTGGTCCATGCTCTGCTCGAAGACACCATCGACCAGTTCCTGCTTGCAGGTGAAGCGCCGATAGACGGTGCCGATCCCGACCTTGGCGTGCCGCGCGACGTCGTCGAGGGTGATGTCGATGCCGCGGCTCGCGAACAGCTCCATCGCGGCGTCGAGGATCTTGCGTCGGTTGCGTTCGGCGTCGGCGCGCAATGGTCGTGCTGCTGGGGCGGTACTCACAATCGTCGATTCTGCCATTCCCGAAATCTGCCATCAGGGGATTTGTCGTAGCGACCAAATTAAGTGGAGACAAGTCCTCCGCTTAGTGCTACCGTTCCCTAAGTGGAGAATACTCCTCCACTTCAACCTCCACCACTCCACGAGGCGAGGCTCGCTCATGACCACGACCACGACCGAACGCCCGCAGACCGGGCCAGGAGATACGACGCGGGAGCACCAACTGCGCTGGCTGATCCTGGCCGTCATCGGCCTGGCCCAGCTGATGGTGGTGCTCGACGCGACCATCGTGAACATCGCCCTGCCCGCGGCGCAGCAGGACCTCGGCTTCTCCGACGCGGACCGGCAGTGGGTCGTCACGGCCTACGCACTCGCCTTCGGCAGCCTGCTGCTGCTCGGCGGCCGACTCAGCGACCTGTTCGGACGCAGGAACACCTTCGTCATCGGCCTCGTCGGCTTCGCGGGCATGTCCGCGCTCGGCGGCGCCGCGGTGAACTTCCCGATGCTGGTGGCCGCGCGCGCAGGTCAGGGCGTCTTCGCTGCCCTGCTCGCGCCCGCCGCACTGTCGCTGCTGGCGACCACCTTCACCAAGCCGGACGAGCGAGCCAAGGCGTTCGGCGTCTTCGGCGCGGTCGCGGGCGCGGGCGGCGCGGTCGGGCTGCTGCTCGGAGGGATCCTCACCGAGTGGACGTCGTGGCGCTGGAGCCTGTACGTCAACCTGATCTTCGCGGCCGTGGCGCTGGTCGGCGCGGTCCTCATGATCGCCCCGCACCGGTCGGACCACCGGCCCAAGCTCGACATCCCGGGCACCATCACCGTCTCGGCCGCGCTCTTCGGCATCGTCTACGGGTTCTCGCACGCCGAGTCCCACGGCTGGTCCGACCCGATGACCATCACCTGGCTGGTGGCGGGCGGCCTCCTGCTCGCGGCGTTCGTGGTCATCGAGACTCGCGTCGCCCACCCGCTGCTCCCGCTCCGGATAGTCCTCGACCGCACCCGCGGCGGGTCGTACCTGGCGATGTTCGTCACCGGCTCCGGCATGTTCGCGGTGTTCCTGTTCCTCACCTTCTACATGCAGACGGTGCTGCAGTACACGCCTATCATCACCGGCGTGGCCTTCCTGCCGATGGTCGCAGGCATGGTGACCTCCGCGACCACCGCGACCGCGGTGCTGCTGCCGAGGGTCGGGCCGCGGGTGCTGATCACCACCGGTCTGGTCGTCGCCGCCGTCGGGCTTGCGGTGCTCGCCCAGATCGAGGTCGACAGCTCCTACGTGACGATCATCCTGCCCGGACTGGTGCTGCTCGGCCTCGGCATGGGCATGGTGTTCGCACCCGGCATGCAGGGCGCCATCACGGGCGTCGACCCCGACGACGCGGGCGTCGCCTCCGCGACGGTGAACACCATGCAGCAGGTCGGCGGATCGATCGGCACCGCATTGCTGAGCACCGTTGCCGCGACCGCGGCCACGAGCTTCATGAACGGGCGGGTGCCGTCCCAGGAGAACGCGGCCCTCGCCGCCGTCCAGAGCTACACGACGACCTTCTGGTGGGCCGCAGCGATTTTCGTGGTCGGCGCGGCGATCTCGGCGTTCCTGCTCCCCCGCGGTCTGCTGCCCGCCCCGGCCGAGGGGCAGCCGGCCATGGCGCACTGACCCGGATCGCAGCCACGGGCCGTGCTCGACCGCTACGCTCCGACACGGCCCGTGGCCACCCAGGCGACAAGGAGCACAGATGCCGAAAACCGTTGTGGTCACCGGAGCCAATTCCGGGATCGGCCTCGCGATGGCGCACGAACTGGCGGCCCGCGGGGCCACGGTGTGCCTGGCCTGCCGCAATCAGGCAAAGGCGGAGGCCGCCCGCGAGGAGATCGTGCGCCGGACCCCCGGTGCCGAGGTGGACGTGCTCTCCCTCGACCTGGCCTCGTTCGAGCACATCCACCGATTCGCGACGGACCTCGCCGCGCGCCATGAGCGCGTCGACGCGCTGATCAACAACGCCGGCGCCTCCCCGCTCAAGCAGCAGTTCACCGCCGAGGGTTTCGAGTTGCAGTTCGGCGCGAACTACCTCGGCCCCTTCCTGCTCACCCACCTGCTGTTGCCGCAGCTGCGGCGCGCGGCCGAGCAGACCGGCGACGCGCGAATCGTGCACGTGGCGTCCGTCGCCCACAACATCGGCCGCATCGATCCCGACACGTTCCGCGGCCGCTCGAAGTACCGGCCGTTCCCCGCGTACGCGCAGTCCAAGCTGGCCAACCTGATGTTCAACTACGCCCTCGCCCGGCGACTGCCCGACGGACTGAGCACACATGCCATGCACCCAGGGGGCGTCGACTCCGACATCTACCGGGAACTGCCGCGGCCCGTGCACGCGGCGCTCCGCCCGTTCCTCATCTCCGCCGACCGGGCCGGCCGCCTGGGCACCGAACTGGCGCTCTCCCCCGAATACCGGGACCGCTCGGGCGAATACCTCACCGCGCAGCGACCGAACCCGGTCAGCCGACGGGCCCGCGATGTCGCGGCGCAGGAGGCGCTGTACGCCGAGAGTGCCGTGCTCGCCGGCGTGGAGCCGCTCCCCCGACGCTGATCACACCGAGATGCACTGGGTCCGACGCGAATCGGCTGCGGCGCGCCTTGACCTCAGCCACGGTTGAGATAGCAAGATCTTTCTCATGAAACGCGCACTCGTACTCGGTCCCGGTGGCATCGTCGGTACGGCGTGGCTGGCCGGACTTGCCGTCGGCCTTCGCCGTGCGGGCGTGGACCTGGCCGGTGCCGACCTCATCATCGGCACATCGGCGGGCGCGATCGTCGCCGCGCTGCTCGCCACCGGCCAGGACCCGAACCGCCTTGCCACCCTCACCAGATCCGGGAATGGCGCGGCCGACCCTCGCACGCTGACCGAGGTGCTCGCGACGCTCCAGGATCCCGCCCTGGAGCAGGGCGAGAAGTTGCATCGGGTCGGGCGGATGGCCCTCACCGCCGACGTGCCCTCCGAACAGACCCATCTCGACCGGACCGCAGCCCTGATCGTCGCCCGCGACTGGCCCGAACAGCGCCTCCTGATCACCGCGGTCGACACAGAATCAGGCGAACCCGCGCTCTGGGATCGGCACGGGGATGCGTCGCTGCTGCAGGCCGTCGCATCCAGTTACGCGGTGCCCGGCCTCTACCCGCCCATCACGATCAGCGGCCGCCGCTACATGGACGGCGCCTTCCGCGCCGGATCCGACGCGGACCTGGCGGCCGACGCGGGCACGGTGGTCGTCATCGAGCCGCTGGGTCATCTCTACCCCAGCGGAGCCCCCATCTCGATCGCCCCCGACCGGGCGAGCTTGGACGCTTTCGGCCCCAACCTGCACGACATGTCGGCCTGGGAGACGTGCTTCGAGGCCGGTCTGCGGCAGGCGGTGCCTGCCGCAGACCTCATCGGTGGGCCGTGGAACGGCAACGGCTGAGGAGCCCGCTCACGCAGTCGCCGCTACCCCTGATACTCGGACTCGAGCACCAGGTCCCTGAGCACCCGTTGGTATTCGACGTGGGTGGGGTGCTCCGTTGTCCGCCACCGCCCGCCCTCCTCCGAACGCATGAAGGCCAGGTAGTCGGGGGCGCCGGGGAACCTGACGTTGTCCGCGACCACCCGGCTGCCGGGGTGGAGCCAGCCCTCGTCCACGATGCGGAGCAGGTCCGGCAGGTAGGCGCTCTTGAGGTGGTCGACGAACACGAAATCGACTGTGCCGGTATCGATACCGTATTCATCCCGCAGTCGCCTCACGGTCTCGCCACCGTCTCCGATCGACCCGACCACCGAGGTGATGCGTTCGCCGACCCCCGCGTGCTCGAAGATCCGCCGGGCGATCGCCTCGTTTGCCGGGTTGATCTCGACGGTGCAGATCGTGGCGTTCGGGGGCATCACCCGCGCCATCCGCAGCGCGCTGTACCCGCAGTACGTCCCGAGCTCGAGCAGCAGCGCTGGCCGGGCGCGCCACACCGCCGCGTCCAGGATCTCGCCCTTCTCGTCGCCGACGTTCATCAGGAACTTCCGGGTGTGTGCGAAGTCGTCGATGGCGCGGATCACGTCGTCGAGGTCCCCGCGACGGGCCGTCGCCAGCACGTGCGCGGCCAGCGCCTCCTCCCGCCCGTCACCGACCTGCCCCTCACCCAGCAGGCGCCTGGCACCGAGCGCGAACCGGATCACCGACCACCGCAGAAACGGCACGGGCTTGCCCGCCAGCCGGTTGGCGATCACCGCCGCGCCGACGAAGGCGGCGGCGAACGTCGCAACCACCACCGGTCTCGAGGTCATCTCATCCCCTTCGCCGCTCCCCGCTCAATCGTCGACCCCACGCCGCCACACGGCAACCGCGCACGCCTCAGCCGTTGGTGGCCAGGAAGTGGTCCATGCACCGCTCCGCGACCGCCGTGATCGTCAACGACGGGTTCACCAGCGCGGTGGAACCGGGGATCAGCGAGCCGTCGACGACGTACATGTTGTCGTAGCCGGCGACCCGGCCCTCGTAGTTGCACGCCTGGCCCATCACCATCCCGCCGAGTCCGTGGAAGGTCGCGGCGCTGCCGAATCCGGCGAGCCGCGGGTAGATCGGGATGCCGTTCGCCGGGTACCCGTGCGCCACGTCCGCCCGTTCGTAGAACCGGCCGGCGAACCGACGCCCGCGGGCGTCGACATCGCTGTCGGCCTCGCCGTGCGGGTAGTTCAGTTCGGCCCGGCCAAGCGCGGGGTTGTAGTCGATCGAACCCCGCTCGCTCGTGATCAACTGGATCAGGTTGGTGCTGGTGTTGCCGCCCGCGATCTCCGGGAACGGCGCCGCCTGCCACGACATCGCCACCGTCCCGTCGGGTGTGTCGTCGTCGTAGAGGGCCGCGACGCCCGGGCCTGCCTGCTTGGCGCCGTACTCGCGGTGCGTCAGGGTGCGCGAGATGAGGAAGTCGCCGTTGTTGCCGAAGCCCTTGCCCACGTGCTCGTTCAGCCTCGGCAGCGCGCCCTTCGCCTTCGCGGTCACCAGCAACGCGCTTGTATAGAACGAGCCGGCCGCCATGAACAGGTAGTCGGCGACCAGGCGTTTGTGCTCGAGGACGAGCCCGTACTCGTCGATACGTTTGACGGTGACCTCGAACCCGCTCTGCCCCTGCACCTCCCGGATCTCGACGACCTCGTGCAGCGGCAGCACCGTGACGTTGCCTGTCGCCTCGGCCCTCGGCAGGTAGTTGTGATCGACGCTGTTCTTCGCCCCGGAGTTGATGCCGTACGGGCCCTCGCCGACGGTCACCGACGGGCGCCGCGTCCCGGCCAGCTCTTCGCGCACCAGGTCCCAGTCGACACAGAAGTCGTGGAAGGACGGCTGACCGCCGTAGTCCGCGACGTCGGCGAGCCACGCCCGCGCGCCCTTGTAGGCGGGGTGGGCGAGCAGATCGGCGGGCAGCGGCGAGGTGCCGAGCGACGCCCGCGCCCGCGGGTAGTACACCCGGTCCAGCTCGCCGTAGTCGATCTGCCGCGGGAAGACCTGCTCGAAGTCGCGCCGTCGCGGCTGCGGGGTGTAGGTGCCGAACACCAACGAACCGCCGCCCACGCCTGCGCCGTAGACCGAGTTGATGCCGTTGCCCCTGACCTCGTCGACGACGCCGACGTAGCGCTGGATCGGCTGCAGCTGGGTCAGCGGGTTGATGTACGGCCGGTCGTGCAGCCAGGACGCGCGGCCGTCCGGCGCGTCCAGGGTGGCGAACGTGTTGCCCGCCGGATCGATCGGCCAGCGCCTGCCGCGCTCGAGGACCGTGGTCTCGATGCCCGCCATGCCCAGCCGCAGGGCGGCCACCGCGCCGCCGAAGCCGCTGCCGACGACGATCGCGGTCTTGCCGCCCGGCGGCGCGGCCTGTGCCGCGGCGGTATGGGTGGCGAGCGGGCCGAACGCCGCGGCGCCCAGGCCGAACGCGGCACCGCGCAGAACGGTACGACGGGACAAGCGAGGCGAGTCCATCTCCGGAATCTAGCCCTCCCGACCGCGGGCGGGAGGGGGAATCGTCAGGCGCCCGCGCCGTCGGCGAAGACGGTGTCGAGCACCCGCCTGCCCCGCGGGCTCAGCCGGTAGCCGACCTCCAGGCTCTCGGTGAGCCCGAGTTCCTTGAGCCGGCGCACCCGGATCTTGAACGGCTGCCGCTCCATCGACATCGCCTCCGCCAGCTCGGTCGAGACCACCGCGGGCCGTTCGCCGATCAGGCGCAGGGTGGCCTCGGTCCAGGCCCCGTTCGCGTCCATCCGCGCCAGCCGCCGCCTCAGCTTCTCCAGTTCGGCCTCCGACAGCTCGGCGTTCTCCCGTAGCGCCTGGCGCGGATCGGCGCCGCCGTAGCGCAGCGCGATCCGGTACAGGATCGGACCGTGCGCCTTCTTGTCGACGAAGGCGAGCATCTTCTCGGCCGACGGGAACCCGGCCGCCTCCGCGTCGGCGTCCGACACCTCCGCGGGCGTGATCTCCTCGACGGCGTCGAACGCGATCACCCCTACCGCAGTCCGCTGGCTCGACCCCGCCCGCACCCGCGCGCGGTCCCACCGCCGGAACGCGAGCGTCACCGCGCCGGACCTGATGCCCTCGAGGTGCGCCGCGGTGAAGATCACGGGTCAGTCCACCAGACCCAGCGCCTGCAGCCGCTCGAACACCAGCCGCGAGCCGGGTGCGGTCTCCGGCATCGCGGCGTACTCGTCGACGGTGAAGTACCGGAGCTCTGCGATCTCGCTCGTCGCGGTCGGCTCATCCGTCAGGTCCGCGAGGAAACACGTCATGTGCAGCCGGGTCCCGGCCGGGTGCCCGAAGGCCTCCGCCTCGAACACACCGAGCGTGCTGAGCGTGCCCTCGACCACGCCCGCGTCGAGCTCCTCACGAATCTCCCTGTGCAGGGCCTCTTCCGGGGTTTCGCCCGGGTCGATCTTGCCGCCTGCCATGTAGAAGGCCGACTTGCCTGCGGAGCGGGCCTGCAGCATGCGGCGGTCCCGGATGTGGGCGAGGGCGACGGTCCTGATCTCGGCCATGCGGACACGGTAGGCGCTCACGCGCCCGTGCGCACATAGCAAGTCCAGGGACTCGCCAACCGCGCACGGGTCGCGAAGCGGCCAACGGCATCCACTAAACTCGGACATCGAGCCCCGGGTACCTCCGGGGCGTATTGACACCCCGCCGCCGCACACGAACAAACGACGGAGTGCCCATTGCTCGCTGTCCTGCTTGCCCACGCGATCGCCGCCGTCCTGGCGCCGCTTGTGGTGCGAGCGATGGGCCGCAACGCATTCCTCCCGCTCGCCCTGGTGCCGCTGGCGAGCCTCGGCTGGGTGATCAAGAACTGGGGTACGCAGCAGAGCCTGCACATACAGTGGGCGCCCGGGCTGTCGATGGACATCGACATGCGGTTCGACGCCCTCGCCGCGATCATGTCCGCGCTGATCCTCGGGATCGGCAGCCTCGTGCTGGTCTATTGCTCGCGGTATTTCACCGACGACGAGCCCCGCCTCGGCATCTTCGCCGCCGAGATGGTCGCGTTCGCCGGCGCCATGTTCGGCCTGGTCACCAGCGACAACATGCTCATCCTCTACATCTTCTGGGAACTGACCACGGTGCTCTCGTTCCTGTTGGTCGGGCACTACGCGGAGCGGGCGTCGAGCCGCCGGGCCGCCACCCAGGCGCTGCTGGTGACCACCGCGGGCGGCCTCGCGATGCTGGTCGGCTTCCTCATCCTCGGCCAGGTCGGCGGCAGCTACCTGATCTCCGACCTGCTCGCCGACCCGCCCGGCGGCTGGCTCGCTGGCGTCGGTGTGGTGCTGGTCCTCATCGGCGCGCTGTCGAAGTCCGCCATCGTGCCGATGCACTTCTGGCTGCCGGGCGCGATGGCCGCCCCGACACCGGTCAGCGCCTACCTGCACGCGGCGGCGATGGTGAAGGCGGGCATCTACCTCGTCGCTCGGCTCGCGCCCGGGTTCGCCGACTCCGCACCGTGGCGGGTCACCGTGATCACGCTCGGGCTGGCGTCGATGCTGCTCGCGGGCTGGCGGTCGCTGCGGGCCTTCGACCTGAAGCTGATCCTCGCCTTCGGCACCGTCAGCCAGCTCGGCTTCCTCATCACCCTGGTCGGCATCGGCGACCGGAACGCCGCGCTGGCAGGCATCACCATGGTGGTCGCACACGCGATGTTCAAGGCCGCGCTGTTCATGGTGGTCGGCGTCATCGACCACACCACCGGCACCCGCGACATCCGCAAGCTCGCCCACCTGGGCAAGCGCGCCCCCGCGCTGTGCGTCATCGCGGTCCTCGCCGCCGCCAGCATGGCGGGGCTGCCGCCCTTCCTCGGCTTCGTCGGCAAGGAGGGCGCCCTCGAGGCGATCGCCACCACCAACGCGCTGAGCCCGCCCGTGCGGACCCTGGTGCTCGCCACGGTCGTCGCCGGCTCGATCCTGACCGTGACGTACAGCATCCGGTTCATCTGGGGCGCGTTCGGCCGCAAGCAGCTCAAGCGGCCGAGCCCCGCCGTCCAGGGCATGCACGCCGCCGGCCCGCTGTTCCTGTTCGTCCCCGCCCTGCTCGCCGTCGGCGGACTCGCCGCAGGCCTGGCGGCCCCGGTGATGGACCGCCTGCTCAGCCCGTACGCGCAGACGCTGCCCGCCGACGGGAACGCCGACTACCACCTCGCGCTGTGGCACGGTTTCGGCCTGCCGCTGTATCTGACCATCCTGGTGATCGGCTGCGGCGCCGTGCTGTTCGTCGCGCACCGCTGGGTCAGCCGGCTGCGCTTCGAGCATCCGCCGCTCGGCAACGCCGACCGCGTGTACGACGCCACCCTGCGCGCGATGGACACCATCTCGATCAAGCTGACCGGCACCACCCAGCGCGGTTCGCTGCCGCTGACGCAGGCGTCGATCCTCGTCACCCTGGTGCTGCTGCCGACGATCCTGCTGGTGTTGAACACCGACACCGGGGTCAATCTGCGGCTGTGGGAGTCCCCGATCCAGTTCGCGGTCGGGCTGATCATGATCGCCGCCGCACTCGCCGCGACCGTGATGCGCAACCGCCTGGCCAGCGTCATCCTGGTCGGCGTCGGCGGCTACGGCTGCGGCGTCATCTTCGCCCTCGACGGCGCGCCGGACCTGGCCCTGACCCAGTTCCTGGTGGAGACGCTGACCCTGGTGATCTTCGTGCTGGTGCTGCGCAAGCTGCCCGCCGAGACCGACGAGCGGCAGTCGGTCGGCTTCAAGGTGCCGCGCGCCCTGCTCGGCGCCGCGGTCGGCGCCACAGTCACGGCGCTCGGTGCGTACGCGATGAACGCCCGCAACACCGCGCCGATCTCGCTGCAGCTGCCCGAGGCCGCCTACACGATCGGCAACGGCAAGAACGTGGTGAACGTGCTGCTGGTCGACATCCGCGCCTGGGACACCCTCGGCGAGATCTCGGTGCTGCTGGTCGCCGCGACCGGCGTCGCCTCGCTGGTGTTCCGGACCCGTCGGTTCGGCACCGCGCCGCGCGTGTCCGACGCGCCGGGGGCCGAGGAAGCCGCGTCGAGCTCGGAGACCACCTGGCTGCGCGGCGGCGACCTGATCGACCCCCGGCACCGGTCGCTGGTCCTGGAGATCACCACCCGGATGATCTTCCCGACGATGATGGTGCTGTCCGTCTACTTCTTCTTCTCCGGCCACAACGCGCCGGGCGGCGGCTTCGCGGGCGGGCTCACCGCGGGCCTGGCGCTGGTGCTCCGATACCTGGCGGGCGGTCGCTACGAGCTCGGCGAGGCGGTCCCCATCGACGCGGGCAAGATCCTCGGGCTCGGCCTGATGTTCTCCGCGGGCACCGCGATGGCGTCGCTGTTCCTCGGCGCCCCCGCGCTCTCCTCCGCGACCCTGGAGGTCACGCTGCCGCTGCTCGGCCACATCAAGATGGTGACCGCGATCTTCTTCGACCTCGGCGTGTACCTGATCGTGGTCGGACTCGTGCTCGACGTGCTGCGCAGCCTCGGCGCGCGTCTGGACGCAGAGGTCGAGGTGAACGCCTGATGAGCGCGAACTTCGGCATCCTCATCGTGGTCGGCGTGCTGATCGCGTGCGGGGTGTACCTGCTGCTCGAGCGCAGCATCACCAAGATGCTGCTGGGGCTGCTGCTGTTCGGCAACGGCGTGAACCTGCTCATCCTCACCGTCGGCGGGCCCCCGGGCAGCGCGCCCATCGTCGGGCGGACGAACGCGGTGTACGACAACATGGCCGACCCGCTGGCGCAGGCGATGATCCTGACCGCGATCGTGATCACGATGGGCATCGCGGCGTTCGTGATGGCGCTGGCCTACCGGTCGTACAAGATCAACACCAAGGACGCGGTCGAGAACGACCCCGAGGACACCAAGGTGATCCGCCGCCGCAGCCCCGCCGAGGCACCGGATCACGACCGCTCCGACGACCCGATCACCGGCGACTCCACCTTCGGCGGCGACGCCTTCGACGACAAGGGCAATCCGATCCCGCTCGAACAGCTCAAGAACCTCGAGGACCTCGAGTGCTACGAGGACCTGCGGGAGGGCGACTTCGACGAGTTCAATCCGGACGGCGATGAGCCTCGCGAAGAGAATGACACCGACGAACCGCTCCGAGTTCCTGGCGGTGATCGCGAATGACCCTGTCCCCCGATCTGATCCACACCCTGATACCGCTGCCCGTGCTGGTGCCCATGCTGGCCGCGGCGGTCACCCTCATCGGCGGCCGCAGGCCGCGGTTCCAGCGGGCGGTCACCATGTCCGCGCTCGTGATCGGCCTGGTCGTCGCCTGCCTGCTGCTGTACCTCACCGACCGCGACGGCATCGCCACGCTGCAGGTCGGCGGCTGGGACTCGCCGATCGGCATCACCCTGGTGGTGGACCAGTTGTCGGCGGTGATGCTGGTGGTCTCGAGCATCGTGCTGCTCGCCGTCATGGGATTCGCGGTCGGGCAGGGCATCCACGACGGCACCGAACGCCAGCCGGTGTCGATCTTCCTGCCCACCTACCTGGCGCTGACCGCGGGCATCTCCAACGCGTTCCTTGCGGGCGACCTGTTCAACCTGTATGTCGGGTTCGAGGTGCTGCTCGCGGCGTCGTTCGTGCTGCTGACCCTCGGCGCCAGCGCCGACCGGGTGCGCGCGGGCGTGTCCTACGTGATGGTCTCGATGGTGTCCTCGCTGATCTTCCTGGTCGGTATCGCCCTCGCCTACGCCGCCACCGGCACCCTCAACCTGGCCCAGATGGCCACCCGGCTCGACGGCATCCCGGTCGGCACAAGGACCGCGGTCTTCGGCGTGCTGCTGGTCGCGTTCGGCATCAAGGCCGCGGTGTTCCCGCTCTCGACCTGGCTGCCCGACTCGTACCCGACCGCGCCCGCCCCGGTGACGGCTGTGTTCGCGGGCCTGCTCACCAAGGTCGGCGTGTACGCGATCATCCGGGCGCACACCCTGCTGTTCCCGCAGGGCGAGCTCGACAACGTGCTGATGATCTGTGGCCTGCTCACCATGCTGGTCGGCATCTTCGGCGCCATCGCGCAGACCGACATCAAGCGGCTGCTCTCGTTCACCCTGGTCAGCCACATCGGCTACATGGTGTTCGGGATCGCGCTGTCCACCCAGCAGGGCCTGTCCGGCGCCATCTACTACGTCGCGCACCACATCATCGTGCAGACCGCGCTGTTCCTGGTGGTCGGCCTGATCGAGCGGCAGGCCGGGTCGTCCTCGCTGCGCAGGCTCGGCGGCCTCGCCGCGGCCAGCCCGGTGCTGGCGCTGGTGTTCCTGGTGCCCGCGCTGAACCTGGCGGGCATCCCGCCGTTCTCCGGCTTCATCGGGAAGGTCGCCCTGCTGCAGGCGGGCGTCGCGCACCCGAGCGCGTTGTCCTGGGTGCTGGTCGCGGGCGGCACCGTCACGAGCCTGCTCACCCTGTACGTGGTGGCCCGGGTCTGGACGAAGGCGTTCTGGCGCTCGCGCGCCGACGCCCCCGAGGGCGACCTCGCCGACGTCAGCCCGTCCGCCCTGATCGATGAGTCCGAGGAGGACATCGCCTTCGACGACCGCGCCGACGTCGGCCGGATGCCGGCCCTGATGCTGATCCCCACGATCGGCGTGGTCGTGGTGGGCCTGGCCCTGACCCTGTTCGCCGGCCAGTTCATCGCGATCACCGACCGCGCGGCCGCGGACCTGCGGGACCGCTCGATCTACATCGACGCCGTCCTCGGACCCGGATACGCCGAGCAGGCGGCCGCGGCGGGGGGTACGCGATGAACCGGGAACGGGTGCTCCGCGTCGGGGTCCTGGTGTGGCTGACCACGGTGTGGATCCTGCTGTGGGGCAACATCAGCGTCGCGAACATCCTCGGCGGCCTGGCCGTCGGGGTGCTGATCATGGTGCTGCTCCCGCTCCCGCGGGTACCGGTCGAGGGCCGGATCCACCTGTGGTCGATCGCCAAGCTGGTCGGGCTCTGCATCGTGTACGCGGCGCAGTCGAGCGCGCAGGTGGCCTGGCTGGCGGTCCGTCCCGGTCCGCCCCCGGTGACCGGTGTGTTGCGCGCCCGGTTGGCCATCAAGTCCGATCTGGTGCTGACCCTGTGCATCGACGTGCTCAACCTGATCCCCGGCACCATGGTGCTGGAGGTCGATCAGGTCAAGCGGATGGTGTACGTCCACGTGCTCGACGTGGGCACCGACAAGGCCGTCGACCAGTTCTACCGGACCGTGCGGCAGCTGGAGCGACTGTTCATCGCCTCGTTCGAGCGCGACGAGGAGTGGAAGCCCTCGCCGTGGCACGTGGACAACCCCGTCTTCGACCCCTCCGCGCTCAAGCCCTCCGACCGAAAGGATCTGCCGTGACGACAGTGCTCGTGATCGCCGGGGTGATGCTGTCGGTGGCCGCCGTGATGACCTCGTTCCGACTGCTCGACGGTCCGTCCACGCTGGACCGTCTGGTCGCGATGGACACCCTGGTCGCGGTGGCCATCTGCGGGCTCTCGGTGTGGGCCGCCTACAGCCTCGACACCACGCTGGTGCCCGCCATCGTCGCGCTCTCCCTTGTCGGCTTCGTCGGCTCGGTCAGCGTGGCGCGGTTCCGGGTGCGTGACGACCAGTGAACACCGTGCTCGAGGTCGTCGCCGCCGTTCTCATCCTGCTGGGCGCGCTGCTCGCCATGACCGCCGCGATCGGGATCGTGCGCTTCCCGGACACCCTCTCCCGCATGCACGCCGCGACCAAGCCCCAGGTGATCGGCCTGGTGCTGGTGTTGATCGGGGCGGTGATCCGGCTCCGCGGCAACGTCGACATCTGGATGCTGGTGCTGGTCGGGCTGTTCACCCTGCTGACCGCACCGGTCATCGCGCACACGGTAGGTCGGGTGGCCTACCGCGAGCAGCGCAGTCGCGACGGGCTCGGCATCGTCGGGGACCTCGACCGCAAGGACGGGCCGGAGTAGCTCAGTCGCTTGAGCCGCCCGGTGGGTCGAGCCGGACCGTGCCGCCGCCCAGATCGATCCGCATCCGGGTGCCGTCGCCGCTCGACGCGTCGTGCCGCAGCGACTTCTGCGTCCGCTGCTCGTCGACGACGTGCCGGTGCGAGGGCGACAGCAGCGACTGGATCTCCCCGAACGCGCCGGTGACCGCACCACCGTCGACCGGCGGTCTGCGCTTGCGCCAATAGATCCACCCGCGCCGCTCTGCCCACAGCCCGACCTGGTCCAGGGCGACACAGGCGGCCACCAGGGCTGCAATCGCCACCACAGCGTGCATCCGCGTCCCCCCTTCCAGCTCTCGCCCAGGCTACCGACGACCGTTCCCCGCCGGCAGGTCCGTCGCGCCGCCTGCCCGTAGCGCCGAGGCGACCCGCTCGAGCAGTTCACCGGGGTGCCGCAGGACCATCTCCTTCGTGGCCACCACGACATCCCACCCGAGACGACGAATGCTGTTCGTGCGGCGGATGTCCCGCGCGTAGCGGTCCCGTTCCCGGTGGTGGTCACCGTCGTACTCGAGCACCACCCGGTACGTCGGCCACGCCATGTCCACCTGCGCGACGAGTCGGCCGTCCCCGTCGACCAACAGCACCTGGGTCTCGGGCTTCTCGAATCCCGCGCGCACCATCAGGAGTCGGGTCCGCGTCTCCCACGGGGACTCCGCGCCGCCGTCGGCCAGTTCGACGACCCGACGCAACTGCTTGAGCCCCCGGTCTCCGCGATGCCGCTCGATCAGCGCGTGCAGCCCATCGGGGTCGCAACGACCGAGGTTGCAGAGCCCGTCGACCGCCTCGACGGCCCGGTCGAGCGGCAGTCGGCGGCCCAAGTCGTACGCGGTCCGCAGATGTGAGGTCAGCTCGTACCCGTAGACGTCCTCGTGCTCGTCGACGGCCAGCGCACCGTATCCGAACCGCACACCCACCCGACGCCTCGCCGGGCGCGGCAGGATCAGCTCGGGTTCTACCCGCTCGGGGACGTACCGGTACCCGTGCAGCGCGGCGGCCGACCACCCGGACAGCACCCCGTCCGGGAACGCGACGCCCAGCGCCCGCGACCGCTGCGGGTAGTCGACGGGCTGGTCGGACCGCACGTACACCCCGTTCAACACGGGCGCGTAGTCGCGCGAGATCTGCCACGCCGTCATCGTCTGCAGCAGCGTCGCGCGACGGATCGGCCCGGCAGGAAGCTTCGGTACGCGGCCCATCCGCGGGAACCTATCCGCGAGCTAGTTGTTCTCGGGCAGTTTTCGGCACTGACGCCACCAAAACGACTAGCTCGCGGCGCGATTCATGTGTTACGCGACGAGTGCGAGCAGTTCCGGCGACGCCACGACCGGAACGAAGCCGTCGATTAGAACCCGGCGGCAGCCGTCGAGCTCGATCAGGACGGGTACCGGCGCGGTGTACTCGGGACCCAACAGGGACAGACTGGTTCCCGCGGCCGCACTCGCCGTCGACGTGCAGGGCGGAGCCGGTTCGAGCGCCTCGAAGTACGGGTCGAGACTGTCCCACAGGCTCTCCGCCCCGGCGAACGCGACACCAGCGGCGTCGAATCGGTATCGACACACCGAACTCCGCACCGAGTAGTCGCCTGGGACCAGAACGCCCGCTCCAGCCACAGGCAGGGCAGGAACCGTGCCGCACCCCATCAGCTGCTCCACCCCATCGGGCGACAGTTGGACGCGATGATCGACCCGCCCGACGCTCTCGAGCGCCTCGACCGCCCTCAATCCGCCGATACGCTGAAACTTGCATTCGTCGACCGGATACGACGGCCGGATCGCCCGACCCGCGGCGTCGATCAGCCACAGATCCGGAATGGCCACCATGCTGGCGATCCCGCAGGTGCCCTGGTCGAGGCGGCTTCCCTCGGACGGCGCGTTCAGCTTCGCGATCGCCCCGGAAAAATCTCCCTCCCACCGATGCTCGGCAAAACTGGCCGTCAGATCGGCGTTGATGGTTCGAGCTGAGGTCGGGTCGCAGGTGATGGCCGCCACCGGTTCGAAGTCGTCGGGAACGGTGCCCGGTCGCGGCTGCGTCGCCACGAGATCCGGCGGCGTCGTCGCTATCCCATCAAGGTCCGTCGGCATCCGGCACGTCGCCGCGCTCACGATCTCCGCGGGCTCCCGGGTGGGCGCGGGCCCGTGAATGTATCCACACCCTGCCAACGCAGTGGCCAACGCCAGAAACACCGCACCGCGTCGACTCATCACCGATGCATGGTTGCGCGAGCTAGTCGTTTTTGGGTGGTTTTCGGCGCCGACGCCACCAGAACGACTAGCTCGCGGCGCGATTCATACGTCAGCGGCCACACGGGTCGGCGGGCGACGTCCCCGACATTCCCGGCGATCCCGGCACACCTGACGTTCCCGGCGCACCTGACGGTCCCGGCGAACCCGACGGCCCTGGGGCACCGGAAGCACCCGGCGTGCCCGACGCTCGCGGCTTGTGTGGCGCCGGCAGGTCGGCCGGGTCGGGCTGCGACGGGTCGGGGTCGCTGACCAACCGCACCGAATAGCTGAGCCCGCCCGCGCGCCAGCTGGCCGGCGCGGTGGTGGGTCCGGGTGCGCCGACCCGCGCACAGGGGTCCACGGGGAGACCGGGCGATTTCAACTCGGAGACATCGCTGCGCTCGGGTGTGGTCGGCGCGACCGGTCCCTGCGTCGACGTGGGGGACGGAGCCGGCGTCACCAGTACGGCCGTGAGACCGGCGAGCAGGACCGCGACGACCGCGGCCGCACCGGCGAGCACCTTCCCCTTGGGAAGTGCCTTCGTCTCCCCCGCCGCCGTCGCCGCGAACGCGGCGGGCACGGACGTCTGCACTTCCGCAGCGCTGATCGCGGCGCCGGTCGCCAGATGCCACCGGCCGGCATACGGGACAACGGCGGCCAGCCCGAGCGCAGCGGCGGCGGAACGGATCACGCTCGTCTCGGACGGCCGGATTCCCAGCACGACGACGGCGACCTTGCCACGCGGGGCACCCGACTGCATGTCCTCCAGCAGCGCGGTGGTGAAGGACACCTCACTGAACGTCCCCGCGGTCACCCGCTGGACGCCTGCCTGCGCCGCACCGGACCGTAGGTCGACCGCGTGGGCGAGCACCTCGCCCGGCCACTCGGCGAGAACGAGAGCGGTACGGGCGCCTGCCAACTCGGGTATCGAGCGAAGGAAGGCCAGCCGGGCCTCGGCCGCACCGACCACCGTGACGGCCGGCACGCCGTCGCTGCCCAGCTTCGCCTTGATCGCCTCCGCCGCAGCCGGGTCCGCGGCGACGATCCCGACCGCCGTCGGGTTCAGTCCGATCCGCCTTGCCCGGTCCACCATCTGCTCGGTGGCCCAGACGGCCTGCCCGACATCGTCTCCGGCGCGGTCCTCGAAGCGGCTGTCCACCGGCCCGAGACCGGGCACGTGGGTGTCGATGAGGACCGCCCGCACGCCCTCCTTGCCGAGCGTCACTCCCACAGACTCCCGCACGCGTCCTCCACCGTTTCCCGTCGACAGTGGCTCGCGGGTAACCGGAAGGGACGCCTGTGGTTGCGGCCCGCCGAATTCCTCACTCAGTCCGTCGAATCGAGGTCACCGTAGCGGACCGACCCCGAGACGTGCAGCCGTACCCCGCCCGCGGCGCGGTTCGGACCCGCCGAGCGGCCTCGTCCGCTAGCTCGCGGCGCGCACCGGAACCGGGTCTGCCTCGACCCGTCCGCCCCACCGACCGAGCGCGGTCCCCGGTGCGGCGAAGAAGCTCGCATAGAACCCGAGCACCACGGCGCCCATGACACCGAGGATCAGCGGACCGAAGAACAGCGGGTACTCCGCGATCTCGACCGCGAGGTACCGATAGCCGAGCAGCAGCGCCGCGAACGCGACCGCCCCGCCGACCACGAGCCGCACGCGGAACCGGCCCCAGCCCCGCTCGGGATCGCGCAGCGCGGACTCCAGGGTCAGGCACAGCACGACGCCCGCGACCAGGTCGACGCCGTAGTGGTAGCCGAACCCGAGGGTGGCCATCAGCGTGCACACCAGCCAGAAGGTGCCACCCCAGCGCAGCCACCGCGGACCGCTCCGCGAGTGGATGAATATCGCCAGCGCCCAGGCGGTGTGCAGGCTGGGCATGCAATTGCGCGGCGCCGGGCTGTCGAACGGGATCGCAGCCGGGTCGACGACATTCGGCACCACGGCGGGCCAGTAGTTGCCGAGCTGGGAGCCCGCGCCCGCGGTGCCGAAGGCGAAGTCCGGGCCGACCACGGGGAAGAGCAGGTAGAACAGCGGACCGATCAGCCCGATGAGCAGGAAGGTGCGCACCAGGTAGTGCGACGGCCAGCCGTTGCGGAGCTGATACAGGGCGACGACGATCGCCGCGACCGGCAGCTCGATGTACACCCAGTGCAGAACCCCGTAGCCGACGCTGCCGAGCGAATCGACGACGCCGCCCATCACCCAGGACGGATTGCCCAGCGCCCGGTCGGCGAGCTGCACGTATTCGTCGAGCACCAGCGGGCGGGTCAGCACGGTGATCTGCAGCCAGACGTCGCCGACCTTGGTGGCCAGGATCAGCAGCGCGCCGAGCCCGACGCCGCGCAGCGCGCTACGACGCTGTTCGCCGGTCCAGGCCACCGTCGCGTAGAGCCCGATCCCGGTCAGTACGAGGGTGGGGCCGTTCCCGATGGCGACGGGCCCGTCGAACAGCAACCGACCCGCCGCGAACAGCAGGTCGAGGACCACCGCGGCGGCCAGCGCGCGGATCCGCTGCGGGTTCGTGAGCCCCACCAGCGCGAGCGCGAATCCCGCCCACGGCAGCGACATCGACTTGGGAGTGCCGACGAAATCCTTGGCCAGGCTGTGCAGCGGTCCCTCGAAGCCGTAGCGCATCGCGGCCAGTTGCAGCGCGACCAGGGCCGCGACCAGGACCACGCCCGCCGAGATGAGGATGGGGTGCGACCGCAACGAGAGCCGACCGGTCCCTGAGACCGGTGAGTCGTTGATCAGCACCGGTCCATAGTAAACGGAGCATGAACGCGGCCTTACGTGTCGAGCTCGTTCACCAAGGAATCGACGACGAGTGTCAGGTCACCGCCGGAGGCCGCGGCGACCTCGCGCTGACGGAGGTAGGACGCGCCGCGCCGCGGGATGTCGGCCACCCGCGCCAGTTCGTCGGCGCAACCGAGCGACCTCGCCACCGGCATCAGCTGTTCCAGCAGATCGTCCAGGTCGTCGGTGACCAGTCGCTCGTTGCTGTCGGCGTCGAGGATGATCTCCGCGTCGAGCCCGTACCGCGCGGCCCGCCACTTGTTCTCCTGCACGTGCCACGGCGGCATCCCCGGCAGCTCCTCGCCCGCGTCGAGCTTGCGGTCGAAATACACCACCAGGCAGTGGATGAGGGCGACGATCGCGCCCAGCTCGGTCCGGGTGGAGACGCCGTCGCAGACGCGCACCTCGATGGTCCCCCACTGCGGTGCGGGCCTGATGTCCCAGTGCAGCCCACCGAGCTTGTCGATGACGCCGGTCTTGATCTGATCGTGGGCGAATCCCTCAAACTGCGACCAGGTTTCGAACTGGAACGGAAGACCGGCCGTCGGCAGCTGCTGAAACATCAATGCCCTGTTGCTGGCGTACCCGGTGTCCACGCCGGTCCACATCGGCGACGAGGCGGAAAGCGCAAGCAGGTGAGGGTACTTCACCAGCAACGCGTTGAGGATCGGGAAGACCCGATCGGCCGAGGAGATCCCGACGTGCACGTGCACACCCCAGATCAGCATCTGACGTCCCCACCACTGGGTGCGCTCGATCATCTCGTCGTAGTGCGGGCTGCGGGTCAGCTGCTGGGTGGACCATTCCGCGAACGGATGGGTGCCCGCGCAGAACAGGTCGACGCCGATCGGGTCGGCGACCCGGCGCACCAGGTGCAGGGTCTCGCTCAGGTCGTCGATCGCCTCGCCGACGGTGTCACAGATCCCGGTGACCAGCTCGACGGTGTTGCGGAGCAGCTCCTTGTGCAGGCGCGGTGACTCACCACCCGCGAGGGAGTGCGCCGCGTCGAAGATCTGTCCCGCGGTGTTCGAGAGATCGCGGGTGGCCTTGTCGACCAGGGCGATCTCCCACTCGACGCCGATTGTCGGCCGGGGCGAACCGGCGAAGTGGACTCCCACACTGGGAATCCAACCACAGCGATCCGGCTGCCGCCGTCACCGGGACCTGCACCGGCGAACACCAGAACGACCCCCCACCGTGGCGGTGAGGGGTCGTTCTGAGCGATCAGTGTCTACTCGATGACGCCGCAGGCGACGCGGCCGCCGGCATCACCGGTGGCCAGCGTGGCCTGGTCCGGCACAGGAGCGTTCTCCGGGAGGGTGTACCGCGTCGGGATGTTGGCGAAGTTGTCCGCGCCGGCATGCACCATGATCGCGGTGCCCTTGCCGTGGTTACGCAGGTCCTCGAGGGTGAAGGCGTCGGTGGTGGTGACCAGCTCCGCGGTGCCGTCCTCGCGCACCTGCAGCGAGGTCAGGTCGCCGCTCGCGGGATGTCCCGTGTGACCCTCCGCCTGGAAATGCCCACCGGCGGAAAGGAAGTCGCCGGGCGCGCCGCCGGACGGCGCCACCGAGTTCGCCTCGCACTTGGCGACCTCGTGGACGTGCAGTCCGTGGAAGCCGGGGGTGAGGTGCTCGGCCTCGACCGAGACCTGGACGAACCCGTCACCCTCGGTGAAGCGGACGGTACCGACCTCGGCACCCTTCGCGTCCTTGAGCTCGACGGAGATCGCGCCCTCTTCGGCCGCCGATCCGTGGCCACCTTCTGCCGCGCCGTGGCCCGGCACGGACGCTCCCGTCCACACCGGAGGGGTGGTACCGGGGACGTCGCTCGGCTCCTGGCCGTTGGAGCACGCGGTGAGGCCAACGGCCGCGATCGCGACCATCGGGGCGACGACGCGCCAGGACACGCGGGCGGGACGGCGTGCATTCTCGGCACCGCCGAGGTGCGAGTCGCGTCGGGTAAGCAGGGCCATCAAACCGCTCCTTCTAGATGGGCTGGCAGTGAACTGATCATAGACGCGCGCGCGGAACGGTTGTCCGCTGGTGCGTCCACCTAGGGCGCGGTGACGATCACGATGACGCCGGGCGACGCGCTCGTGATGCCGGGGAACCGTGGCTCGGCGGACACACCCAGCGTCGCGGCGATCTCCGTCGCGGCCGCCTTCTCCGCAGGCGACGAGGCCGAGTAGTAGACGGTGGTCGAGCTCACCGAGCCGTCGCTGTAGTTGCCGGTCTCGCCGACCGTCCAGCCGTCGGACTCGATGGTCCTGGCGGTCTGCGCGGCCAGGCCGCTGACCGTGCTGTTGTTGAGCACCCGGACCGACACGGCCGACTTGTCCAGCACCGGCGCCGTCGTGGTGGTGGCGGCAGCCGTGGTCGACGTGATCGCGGCGGGCGGCCTGGCCGAGGTGACCGCGGCAGGCGGCTTGGCGGAGGTGACCGAGGCGGCCCCGTTGCCCGCCGCCCGCGCCACGCTCGAGGTGGTCTCGGGCTGCTCCGACTCGGAATCGTTTCCGGACAGCGCCATGGCGCCGATACCGGCAAAGGCGATCGCGAGCGCAATCAGGACCATCGCGAACGCACGCAGCGGCGGTCCGCTCGGTGGCTGCTCAGGAGTGCTCACTCGAATGACCTTAGAGGCCGCGCCGCGTCCGCCGACACCTAGGTGATGTCGAATCCGAGGCGACGTGCGGCTCGCGCCTTCTGTCTACTCGCCCTCAGCCGGCGCAGTCGCTTGACCAACATCGGGTCGGCTGCGAGGGCCTCGGGGCGGTCGACCAGCGCGTTCAGCACCTGGTAATAGCGGGTGGCGGACATGTCGAAGAGTTCCTTGATGGCCTCTTCCTTGGCGCCCGCGTACTTCCACCACTGGCGCTCGAAGGACAGGATGTCGTGGTCGCGGCGGGTCAGTCCGTCCTCGCCGATCGCGTTCGCGTCCTGCGGGTCGGTCTGCTCGGAATTCCGGTTACGCGCCGCTGCCCCGTCCATCTCACTCCCTCAACTTCGAGCTCTCGCCCAACGCCACTGCTCTCGCGTGATGCATCGAAACCAAAGTTCCCCGACGACCCGGCTGGCTTCACGATTACCGGGCAACGAATTACATATCTGTTCTTCCGGGGATTATTCAACCATGATCCGCACGGGCGCGGCCTGGTTGCGGTGCTGGCGCGTCGCGTCCGGGCGCCCCACTATCCTTGCTCAAATGGCAATACTTCCGATCCGGATCGTGGGCGATCCGGTGCTCCATGAGCCCACGCGGCCCGTCACCGAATCGCCGGCGGAAATCGCCGAGCTGATCGCTGACATGTACGAGACGATGGACGTCGCGAACGGCGTCGGTCTGGCGGCGAACCAGGTGGGCGTCCCGATGCGACTGTTCGTCTACGACTGCCCCGACGTCGACGGCGACGGGAACTCGATCCGCCGTCGCGGCGCCGTGGTCAACCCGGTGCTCGAGACCTCGGAGATCCCCGAGACCATGCCGGACCCCGACGACGACGAGGAGGGCTGCCTCTCCGTTCCCGGCGAGCAGTTCCCGACCGGCCGCGCCGACTGGGCCAAGGTGACCGGCACCGAGGCCGACGGTTCGCCGGTGGAGATCGAGGGCACGGGGTTCTTCGCCCGGATGCTCCAGCACGAGGTCGGACACCTCGACGGATTCCTCTACGTCGACGTGCTTATCGGCCGCAACGCCAGGGCCGCGAAGAAGATCATCAAGCGCTCCGGTTGGGGCGTCCCGGGCAAGAGCTGGGTGCCGGGCACGGTCGAGGATCCCTTCGGCCACGATGACTGACATCGTGCTCGGTAGCCGGGTGGTGTTGCGATACGAATTGCCGCCCGGCTACCCGCAGCCCCTGACCGACATCATCGGGGAGTTGGTGTCGCTCACACCGGCCGTCGTGGTCCGCGCCCCGGACGGACGGGTGGTGCAGGTCGTCCCCGACAAGGTCGTCGCGCTCAAGTCGATCGGTGCCCGACCGATCCTGAGCCGGGAGATCCGCGCGCTCGAGCTGGCCGCCGCCGATGGCTGGCCCGGCCTGGAGCAGAGCTGGATCAACGGCTGGCTTGCCCGCTCCGGTGGCGGGTTCACAGGCCGCGCCAACTCGGCGTCTCCCCTCGGGAAGGCCGACCGGATCGGCGACCTCTACAGCGGCGACACCCTCGAGCGCCTGCAGAAGTGGTACGCCGACCGCGATCAGCCGCTGCGGCTGTTGCTGCCGGACCGCCTCGGCAACGCCCCCACCGACTGGGAGACCTCTGACGAGGTGCTGGTGATGGCCGCGGAGATCGCGAACCTCACGCTGCCCGAAGGCGATTCGCTGGTGACCGTGTCCGGCGAGCCGGACGATCAGTGGCTGCCGCTGTACGACCACAACGGGGCAAAGCTGCCGGACTGTGCCCCTGAGGTGCTCGGGTCCGTCCGCGACGGCGAGCTCGGCTTCGGCCGGCTCGGCAGCCCGAGCACCGAACTGCTCGCCATCGCGCGGGCCGCCGTGACCGAGGCGCCCGACGGCCGACGCTGGGTCGGACTGAGCGCGGTGGAGGTGGCGCCCGCCCACCGCAGGCGCGGGCTCGGGATGCTGATCTGCGCGGAGATGATCCGCTGGGGCCGCGACCGGGGCGCGACGCACGCGTACATCCAGGTGGTGGCCGACAACGAGGCGGCGATCGCCCTGTACCGCACGATGGGGATGCTCGACCATCACCGGTACCGCTACGCGGCGGCACCCGGCACCGCCTGGTAGCCGCACGAGCCCGCACGAACGACGGCGCCCTCCGGACCCACAGGGGGGCGCCGTCGTCGTCGCCGCCGTCGCACTAGGCTGCCTCGAATGCGATTGGCGACGTGGAATGTGAACTCGGTCCGGGCCCGCACCGATCGGGTCGTGGACTGGCTGGTGCGTACCGACACCGACGTGCTGGCGATCCAGGAAACCAAGTGCCGTGACGACCAGTTCCCGACGGAACGATTCACCGAGCTCGGCTACGAGGTGGCCCACGTCGGGCTGAGCCAGTGGAACGGCGTCGCGATCATCTCCCGTGTCGGGCTCGAGGACGTGCAGGTCGGCTTCGAGGGGCAGCCGGGCTTCGCCAAGCCCGCGGCGGACAGCCTGGACATCGCGACCCCGGTCGTCGAGGCCAGGGCCATCGGCGCCACCTGTGGCGGGGTCCGGGTGTGGAGCCTGTACGTGCCGAACGGGCGCGAGCTCAGCGACCCGCACTACGAATACAAGCTGGACTGGCTGGCCACCCTGCGCGACGACGCCGCGAAGTGGGTGGCGCAGGACCCGACCGCCCAGATCGCGCTGGTCGGCGACTGGAACGTGGCACCGACCGACGAGGACGTCTGGGACCCGGCGCTGTTCGAGGGCAAGACGCACACCTCGCAGCCCGAACGCGACGCCTTCGACGCCTTCCAGGACGCGGGCTTCGTCGACGTCGCCCGCCCGTTCACCCCCGGCCCCGGCGTCTACACGTACTGGGACTACACGCAGCTCCGGTTCCCGAAGCGTCAGGGCATGCGGATCGACTTCGTCCTCGGCTCCCCCGCACTGGCCGAACGGGTCTCCGGTGCGTCCATCGACCGCGAGGAGCGCAAGGGCAAGGGCGCCAGCGACCACGCCCCGGTCGTGGTCGAGCTGGACTAGCCGGAGACGCGGCGAGCGCGCAGCAGTTCGGCGGCCAGCCACAGCGCGCCCGCCGCCACCAGCACCCCGTGGGCGACGCGCATCCACGGGCTGCCGAAGAACTGCGGGATGAACAGGGCGAACCCGACCGCGAGCGGGACCCCGCTCCATCGGGCCAGCACCCCGGACCGCCAGATCCCCACCGCCGCGGCGACCGCGCCCGCGGCGACCAGCAGCAACCCGACCGTGAACATGGTCATCTGGGTGCCGCCGCCGCGCACGCCGTCGACCAGGTCGAGCAGCTCCGGCGTCCCGTCCGCGACCGCGCGCCCGCCGATCGCATGCAGGCCGAAGTCCTCGGCGCCGTAGTAGGGCAGGGTCAGGCCGACCCCGACCCAGGTCAGCACGGTCGCGGCGATGCCGGCACGGTCCCCCTCGGTGCCGCGGAGGATCTCCCGTAGCGCCTGCACTGCGAGGCCGAGCAGCAGGAACCCGATCATCCCGAAGAAGTGCGCCGAGACCCAGGCGCCGGACGCGTAGGCCCGCGCGCCGTCCATGGTGGCCTGGTTCAGGTAGTCCGAGTAGGGCCGGACCGCGGGGTAGAGCAGGAACAGCACCCCCGCCACACCGAACAACGCCGCCGCCGCGATCCGTGCGCGATCGGTGCCCACCCTCTGTGCCGTGTCGATCATGCTTGCCTCCTCCAATAACGAGAGCGGCGCTCTCTCTTATGAGCAGTGTTCACCAACGCGCGGGAGAAAACAAGAGCAGTGCTCTCAAATTTCGGGCGCTCCCCCGCCCGGTCTACGATTCATCCACCGTGTCCGCCCGGTCCGGGCGTGCTTCGCAGGCGTCGCGCCGCCCCCATCGCTAGGAGTCCGCCGTGGAGACCCCGCGCGATCAGCCCGACCGCACCGAGGTCGAATGGTTCGAGGCGGGCGAACGCCACGCTGCGCCGTGGCGGTCCAACAGCAGTGTCAAGCCGCCGAAGACGGTCGAGACCTTCGGCGACGAGCTCCGCGCCGACGATGCGATGCGGCTCGCGTCGGAGGGCACCGCGATCCTCTGGCGCGGCGACTTCCTCGGCGCCCGGCAGCTACTCGACGCACTCAAGCGCCGGCTCGACCGGCAGCAGGTCAAGCCCGATCCCGACCTCGCCGTGACCTTTCACCGGCATCGGCAGGCCAGGGCGCACCGCACCCGCATCCTGAGCATGGTCCTGATCGAGCTCGGCACGGACTTCGGCATCGACCTCCGCCGCGCTCCCGACATCAGGGACGCGTGCCGGGAGGCGTACGGCGAGGCGACCGAGCCGAGTGTGGCCTCCCTGCAGGAGCTGCTCGGGGCGGTGGGCGCGCACGAGTGGCGGCGGCGCGGCGTGCTGGTCCCCGCCCTCGGGGCGCGGATCCACCCGCACTACGGCGTGTTCGCCCCCACCAGGAACGAGTACGTCGACCTGGTCGCGGAGGCGCAGTTACCCACTCCGGGAACGGCGTTCGACCTCGGCACAGGGACCGGCGTGCTGGCCGCCGTGCTGGCACGTCGGGGCGTCGGGCGGGTGGTGGCCACGGACATCGAGCCCCGCGCGGTGGCCTGCGCGACCGACAATCTGCAGCGGCTCGGGCTCGCCGACCGGGTGGAGGTGGTCCGCACCGACGTGTACCCGGCAGGCGCGGCCGACCTGGTGGTGTGCAACCCGCCGTGGGTGCCCGCCGCCCCGACGTCCTCGATCGAGCTGGGCGTGTTCGACCGCAAGGGGCACATGCTCACCGAGTTCATCCGGGGCCTGCCGGATCATCTCAACCCCGGCGGCGAGGGCTGGCTGGTGCTCTCCGACCTGGCCGAGCGACTCGGGCTGCGCACGCGGGCACAGCTGACGGACCAGTTCGAGCAGGCGGGCCTGACGGTGCTGGGCCGCACCGACACCCGGCCTCGGCACCCGCGCGCGAGCGGCGCCCGCCCCGAGGGACGCGGAACGGGCGGACGCGACCCGCTGGCCGCCGTCCGTGCTGCTGAGGTGGTCTCGCTCTGGCGACTCGCGGTCCGCGCGCACTGACGCGCAGACCGGCGATCACCTAGCGGACGAGCTCCCTGACCAGGCCGTCCGCGCAACCGCCCGCGAAGCCGGTCACCGCACCCGAGGCGGCACCCGCGGCCACCCCGCCGACCAGCCCGGCCGGCCCCGCGGCCACGCCCGCGGCGGACGCCGCGGTCACAGCGCCGGACAGCGCTCCCGCGATCGCGGGCTTCACCCCGGACTTCACGCACTCCTCGGCGAAGGCACCGGCCTGGTTGACGACCTCCGTGGCCACCACGACCCCGGCGTCGATCGCGGTGTCCACGACCGCCGACACGACCTTGCCGCCCTCGGCAATGGAGTAGGTGATGCCCTGCACTGCGCCGTCGACCTCGATACGCACCGGAAGGTTCTCCAGCACGCGGCCCGCCTCGTTCACTGCGGCGATGGCGTTCGTCTGGGTGTCTCGGACGAACCGTCCGGACTCGAGCTTGATCTGCGCGGTACTCGCCTCGACCTGGGTCGCGACGAACTTGGCGAACTCCCGGATCGGGCCCGCCTGCGCGGGCGGCGCGACGGCCACCGATGCGAGCGCGAACCCCGCGACGCCGAGCGCGACGACCAGCGAGGCCGTCCCCGCCCTGACATCGGCCGAGATCCCGGCCACCGACCCGCCCTTGGCGCTCTCGGACACGGCAGCAACGATCGTCATTCTTCCCCCAGTTACACGGCGCGTCGATACGCGAAGCGATGAGATGACGCCCGCCACGCGGTGCCGGGGGAAGCCGAAATCTGTTTCGGATCCACGTTTTCCGGCCCCGACCGCGACGGGTCAGGGGAAGCATAGGGTCAGTGCCGCTCTCCGTGTCGGACTACGGCGAATTCGGGGTCGGAGTGAAGTCCTCGTCGACGATCAGGTCCAGTTCCTCGGGGTGGGCGCCCAGGTAGCGCTGCACATACGTGCAGACCGGCTGCAACCGCCAGCCGCGTTCCCTCGACAGCGCCAGCACGTCACCGACCAGCACGGCGGCCCAGCCGCGACCGCCGTATTCCTCTTTGACGACCGTGTGCATGAGCGCGACCACCTCCCCGCGGCCGCCCGTGAACTCGGTCGACTCCCCTCCGCCGCGATAGCCGAGGATTCCGATCAGTTCGTCACCGACCCAGAGGTCGAAGCGGGCGTGCGAGGGGTTGTCCATGACGCGCGCGAGCGCCGGGTTCGCAAGGACAGGGGCGGGCGCAGTCACCACCGCTGCCGGGACGGGAGGTCGCTTGAAGATGTGAGACACCTCACCATGGAAGCAGTCCCGCCCCGGCCCGGTCGCCCGATTTGGGGCCGATGGTGCGATTTGTTGCCCAGTCACCATCGAATCGTGGCCGAATCGGCACCCGAAGTTCTCACACGGGGACGATGAGGTCCCGGTACTCGGGGTTGTCCGCGACGAATCGCTGGAGATAGGTGCAAACCGGCCGGATCTTCCAGCCGTAGCCCCGCGCGGCGTCGAGGGACCGGCGCACCATCACCGCGGCGAGTCCCCGGTGACCGAAGTCCTCGACGATCACTGTGTGCATGAACGAGACCACCGGCGTCGCGGCCGAGGACCGCTTCGCGCTCCGTGTGTCCAAGTCGTAATAACCGAGAATGCCGACGAGGTCCCCGTTGAGCCTCAGCTCGAACCGGTTCTGACCTGCATTGTTCGTCACCTCTGCCGTCGGCGATTCCGTGATCATGTGCCCGTCTCCTTGCCCGATCCGTAATCACAATGTGATTTCCGCCACTATAGGCACGCCGGTCGCTCCTGCGCCCCGATTTGCGCCAAGAAATCTCCGCGGCCCGCCCGCGCTCGCCCGCTCACGCGCTGTGCCCTAGGGTCGTGCCCGACAACTACACAACCCACGGGGGCTCGCACCAGCGGGCTGAGAGGACGGCTAGGGCCGTCGACCGTTGAACCTGACCGGGTAATGCCGGCGTAGGGAGAGCACGCATGAGGGACACCTCTGTTTCCGGAACCACCGTCACCACCGGCCCCATCGAGGGCAGCAGCAAGCAGTACCTGACCGTCGACGGCCTGTCCGTGCCGGTCCGCCGGGTCCACCTGACCAACGGCGAACACCTCGACCTGTACGACACCTCCGGCCCGTACACCGACGCGCGGGCAACCATCGACCTCGAGGCCGGTCTCGCGAAGACCCGTGACGACTGGGCCAAGCCCGATCCAGTCGATCTCGGCGGCACCAGCCGCAGCGGCGGACCCAATCTCGCGCGCACCCAGCTGGCCTGGGCCCGGGCCGGGATCATCACCAGGGAGATGCGCTATTGCGCTGCCCGCGAAGGTGTTTCGGCTGAGATCGTGCGCGAGGAGGTGGCCGCCGGACGGGCCGTCATCCCCGCGAACCACAAGCATCCCGAGTCCGAACCGATGATCATCGGCAAGCGATTCCTGGTGAAGATCAACGCGAACATCGGGAACTCCGCGGTCACCTCCTCCATCGCCGAGGAGGTCGAGAAGATGGTCTGGGCCACCCGATGGGGCGCGGACAACATCATGGACCTGTCCACCGGCAAGGACATCCACCAGACCCGCGAGTGGATCCTGCGCAACTCGCCCGTGCCGGTGGGCACCGTGCCGATCTACCAGGCACTGGAAAAGGTCAACGGCGACCCGACCGCGCTGACGTGGGAGATTTACCGCGACACCGTGATCGAGCAGTGTGAGCAGGGCGTGGACTACATGACCGTGCACGCCGGGGTGCTGCTGCGGTACGTGCCGCTGACCGCCAAGCGGGTCACCGGGATCGTCTCGCGCGGCGGCTCCATCATGGCGGCCTGGTGCCTGGCCCATCACCGAGAGTCGTTCCTGTACACACACTTCGAGGAACTCTGCGAGATCCTGCGCGAGTACGACGTGACCTTCTCGCTCGGCGACGGGCTGCGCCCCGGGTCCATCGCGGACGCCAACGACGAGGCCCAGTTCGCCGAGCTGCGGACCCTCGGCGAACTGACCAAGATCGCGAAATCCCATGGTGTGCAGGTGATGATCGAGGGCCCTGGCCACGTCCCGATGCACAAGATCGTGGAGAACGTCCGGCTCGAGGAGGAGCTGTGCGAGGAGGCGCCGTTCTACACCCTCGGCCCGCTCGCCACCGACATCGCGCCCGCCTACGACCACATCACATCGGCGATCGGCGCGGCCATGATCGCGCAGGCAGGCACCGCGATGCTCTGCTACGTGACACCGAAGGAACACCTCGGCCTGCCCAACCGGGACGACGTGAAGGTCGGCGTCATCACGTACAAGATCGCCGCGCACGCCGCCGATCTCGCCAAGCAGCACCCGCGGGCCCAGGAGCGCGACGACGCGCTGTCGAGGGCGCGCTTCGAGTTCCGCTGGCGCGACCAGTTCGCGCTCTCGCTGGACCCGGACACCGCCCGCGAGTACCACGACGAGACCCTGCCCGCGGAGCCGGCGAAGACCGCGCACTTCTGCTCGATGTGCGGGCCGAAGTTCTGCTCCATGCGGATCTCGGCGGACGTGCGCGAGTACGCCGAACAGAACGGGCTCGAAACGCAGGAGGACATCGACCGGATGATCGCCAACGGCATGGCGGAGAAATCCTCGGAATTCGCGGACCGCGGCAACCAGGTCTATCTGCCCGTCGTTCCGGCCGGTGGATAGGCTCTCACGCGTGAAGTTGCTGCCCCTGACCCCGGACGGACAGACCCCGATCCGCGTCCTCACCATCGCCGGAACCGACTCCGGCGGCGGTGCGGGCATCCAGGCCGACTCCCGCACGATGGCCATGTGCGGTGTGCACGCCTGCGTCGCCGTCGCCGCGGTGACGGTGCAGAACTCGGTCGGGGTCAGCGGCTTCCACGAGATCCCGCCGCAGATCGTCGCCGACCAGGTGCGATCGGTGGTCGGCGACATCGGGGTCGGGGCGGCCAAGACCGGGATGCTCGCGTCCACCGCGATCATCGATGCCGTCGCGGAGGTCTGCGGCGAGGTGGGCATCGGGCGCGGGCATGCGGTGCCACTGGTCGTCGACCCGGTGTGCGCATCCATGCACGGCGACCCCCTGCTGCACGCCGAGGCGCTCGACGCGGTCCGGCACACCCTGATCCCGATCGCCTCGCTGGTGACGCCGAACCTGGACGAGGTCCGGCTCATCACCGGGATCGACGTGGTCGACGACACCTCCGCCCGTCGGGCGGCCGAGGCGCTGCACGGGCTCGGGGCGCAGTGGTCGCTGGTCAAGGGCGGGCACCTGCGCACCTCGACCTCGAGCACCGACCTGCTCTTCGACGGCGACGTCTTCCACGAGTTCACCAGCCCGCGGATCGACACCGGGAACGATCACGGCGGCGGGGACACCCTGGCCGCGGCGATCGCGTGCGCGCTGGCGAACGGGTACCCGATGCCCGAGGCCGTCGCGTTCGGCAAGGAGTGGGTGACGCGATGCCTGGCCGCGTCGTACGACCTGGGCGCGGGCCACGGTCCGGTCTCCCCGCTCTGGCGCCTGCACTGACACGTCTGTGCGCGTCGCCCCTCCCGAACCGGGGCGACGCGCACAGCACGCGCAACGTCAGCGCGAGTAGTCCCGGAAGGTCATGACGCCCCCGACCAGGACCACCAACACCGCGAGGATGTAGACCGTGACGCGGAACCAAGCCGGCCCGTAGTAACTGACCACCATCGAGGCACCGAGCGCCGCGAGAATCATCACCACCCCGTAAAAGGGTGTGCGTTGCTCCCTGTCAACCATTCATCCAGTGTCCGCCGACGGCGCCACGGGTGGCAATGCCCGACCTCATCGCGCCTGGACGGTGAAGATGCGCAGGCCATCCGGGACCCCGCGCATCGGGGCTGCGAACAGCCCCCGCCGGTAGGGCTTGGCCGCGGCGCGCAGGTCCGCGAGGAACCCAGGCTGGAGCGCCGCCAGCGTGGTCTCGGAGACGATGACGTTGCCGTCCCCGCCGAGTTCCATCATGCGGGCGGCCACGTTCACGTCCACGCCGAGCCAGTCGGACGCCATCTGCCGGGGCGACCCGGTGTGCACACCGATCCGCATCCGCGGCCGGTAGCCCTCGACCTCCACCTCCGCGAGCTGGGCACGGGCGGCGAACATCGCCTCGACGGCGCGGTCCGGCCGGGCGAAGACCGCCATCAGCCCGTCGCCCATCCGTTTGACCACCTGGCCGCCGCGGTCGACGATCGGCGTCTCGACCGCCTTCGCGACCTCCCGCAGCAGCTCGAGGGTCACCTCGTCCCCCGCGCCGAGCGACCAGCTCGAGAATCCGATCAGATCGGTGAAGACGATGGTCACCTCGCGGGGGCCGCGACCGCGACCGGTCCGCTCGAGCAGCGCCTGCCACACCTGGAGCGCACCGAGGCTCACCTCGCGGGAGGCACCGGGGCCGTCGTCGAGGAACCGGTCCGCCGCCCTGGCCATCGCCCGCACGCCGCCGGGTCCCGCCGTGGACAGCGGATCGCCGAAGGACGGGTCGCCCGGCAGTGCCCGGCGGATCCTGCGGAACGCGTCGACCACCTGCGGTCTGGTGTTGACCCCGCGGACCCACCGGGCGACGGCCTCGGGCCTGCCGCGTCGCGCAGGCGCGGAGCCCGCGGAGCGCCCAGGCGAGGAGCCCGCGGAGCGCCCAGATGCAGAGCCGGCGGCGTCGCGTTCGCTCGCGTCGTCGGGGTCGCCGCCCGAGGTCGAGGGGTCCTCAGTCACAGGCCAAAGTGTAACTCAGAGTCACAGATACTATCGGGATCATTGTCCGGCACCCTCCCGAGCCTTCGCCCGGTCCGCCCGGGCGGGAACCCCGTCCGGGCCATCGACGGAGTTCGCGTAGGTACCGACGCCGAACGCCACCGCCGCCGCGTTCTGCGCCAGCGCCGCCCGGTCCACGTTCGCCAGGGTGTCCTCCGGCGAGTGGTAGCCGGGATCGAAGGTCTCGCCCGCCGTACCGCCCCACTTCAGTGCCTGCTCCTCGGACTTGCGGTCGTCCGCCCCGCTGTCAACCCCACCGGACGGAATCCCCATCTCGATGAACGGGCCGTAGTCGGATCGTCCGTCGAAATCGGTTCCGTCCGCCACGATCCCGCGCCAGGCGAGGTAGCCGCCCAGGGTTCGCTCGATCGCGTCGGAACCCTGCGGTCCAGGTCCGGCGCCCTCCCGGTCGGAATCGTCGCCGTCGAGGGTGAAGTACCCCGCGTTCCGCGAGCCGAGCATGTCGAAGTTCAGGTACAGCGCGATGTCCTCGCGTTCACCCTCGTCGAGCCCCTCGGCGTACCGCTCCGATCCGACCAGGCCCAGTTCCTCCGCGCCCCACCAGGCGAAGCGCACCGCGTTCGTCACGTTCGGCGCGCTGCCCAGCCGCAGCGCGGTCTCGAGCACCGCGGCCGACCCGGAGCCGTTGTCGTTGATCCCCGGGCCCTTCTCGACGCTGTCCAGGTGCGCGCCGACCAGCACCACGTTCTCCGTCGACCCGGTCGTGGTCTGCGCGATCACGTTTCGGCTCGTGGCGGCCTCGGTGACCGCCTCCAGCTTCAGCGACAGCTCCGGTGCGGCCGCGACCGCCGGACCCTCGGAGCCCGGCACGCTCACGGCGGGGATCCGCGGGTCCGTGTCCTCCCCCAGCGTGCCGCCTGCCAGCGGGCCGTCCTCGTTGTTGAACACGACGATGGCGACGGCGCCGCGATCGGCGGCCATCTGCTCCTTCGCCGAGAAGGGGCAGACCCCGCGCCGGACCACCACGATGGCGCCGGCGGCGTCGCGCCCGTCGTAGTCGGTCGCCTCGCAGCCGGGGCTGCCGTCGTCCGGCAGGGCGAGGGTCCGCGCCGTGATCCCCTCCGGCGGCGTCGGCGGCGAGTACTCCAGGGTGCCGGCGGTGAACTGGCGGTCACCCGCCCGCAGTTCCACCGGCCCGGCGATGAAGCGGTCCACATCGAACTCGGGGGTGGACACCTCGAAGCCCGCGTCCCGGAGCCGGTCGGCGACGTAGTCGACGCTGGCGTCGTAGCCCGCGGTCCCCGCGGCCCGGTTGCCCCCGTTGTCCGTGGCGATCCGCTCGAGCGCCTCCATGTGCGCGGCGACGGCGTCGCCACCGACGGCGGCCGCCAGCGACTGCCCGTCGACCGGCGGTGCGGGAGGCGACTGCTCCTCGTCCCGTCCGCACCCGGACACCAGCGCGATCCCGGCCAGCATCGCGGCGGTAGATGCTCCGACCCGTGCCCGAATGGACTGTCGCATTTGCCGAGCGTACTGCTCGCGAGCGGCGGATCGACCCCAAAACACACGTGCGCGCCCGGTACCCGAAATCGGGTACCGGGCGCGCACGCTCGTGGTGTGGCCGCGGATTCAGGCGTCGCGGCGGTTCACGGTGAACAGGGCGAGTCCGAAGATCACCGCGACGAAGGCCGCGAAGTACGCCAGGCTGCCCCACGGTCCCCAGTGGAAATCGACGCCCTGCGGCGCACCGAGGAAGTTGTTCGCGTTCATGAAGGGGAGGAACGGCTTGATGTTCTCGCCGAACCGCCCGAACAGGCCGAACAAGTTCTCGACCAGCAGCGGCCAGAGCAGCAGCAGCGCGATGGCGCCGGCCGACTGCCGGAGCAGGGTACCGACCGCGACGGCGAGCACCACGCACAGGAAGGCGTAGATCGGCACGCCGTAGATCGCCCGCCAGGCCTCGGAGCCGGACAGCTTCAGCGCCGCACCCGCGTCGGATCCCGCCGTCGCCTTGGCGATCGCGTAAGCGCCGAAGGTGAGCAAGAAGGTGAGCAGCGCACCGAAGCCGCCGATCAGGCCGGCCTTGGTGATCAGCACCGAATCGCGCTTCGGCACGGCCTGGAAGGTGGTGCGGATTATGCCGAACCGGTACTCGCTCGTCACCGCGAGGGCCGCGAGGATCATCAGGATCAGCACGCCGAACCCGGACACCCCGCCGACCGCGTCC
The DNA here is from genome assembly GCF_003050885.1 of Rhodococcus sp. OK611. Taxonomy (NCBI): domain Bacteria; kingdom Bacillati; phylum Actinomycetota; class Actinomycetes; order Mycobacteriales; family Nocardiaceae; genus Rhodococcus; species Rhodococcus sp. OK611. Next base: position 168,541 of record NZ_QAOZ01000002.1, on the reverse strand, counting down.
GCGAGCGTGGGCAGGAAGGGCTCGAAGTCGGGCTTGTCGCCCTTCGCGACCTCGTCCACGAAGGCGTTGTAGCTCGCCTTGGCGCTCAGCCCGATCACCGCGGCCAGGCCGAGGCCGAGCGCGATGATCGCGACGGTGCACCACCACGGCGACCGGGTCGAGGTGAGCTTGATCCGTTCTGCGTTCACGACACCCATCAGAGCGCCCCTCCCATCACTTCGTCGATGCCTGCGGCGTGGTACTGCACGTCGTCCCCCGTCAGTTTCATGAAGGCGTCCTCCAGGGACCCCTGCTGGGCGGCCAACTCGTGCAAGACGATTCCCTGGCCGCCTGCGATCTGGCCGACGACGTCGGTGGTCGCCTCGAGCACGATGAGCGCCCCACCGAGCTCCGAGGTGCCGTCCTCGCGGACCGTGAGCCCCTGCGAGGTCAGCGCGCTCCGAAGCGCATCCAGCTGGGGGCTGCGCACCCGCACGGTCGATTCGGACGACCGGTCGACGAACTGCTTGACGGTCGTATCGGCGATCAGGCGTCCCCGGCCGATCACCACGAGATGCTCGGCGGTGAGCGCCATCTCGGAGAGCAGGTGGCTGGACACCAGCACGGTGCGTCCCTCAGCCGCCAAGCGCTGCATGAACTTTCGGATCCAGACGATGCCCTCGGGGTCGAGCCCGTTCACCGGCTCGTCGAACAGCAGGACCTTCGGGTCACCGAGCAGGGTGGCAGCAAGTCCGAGCCGCTGGGACATGCCGAGCGAGAACCCGCCTGCCTTCTTGCCCGCGACCTCGGTCAGGCCGACCAGCCGCAGCACCTCGTCGACCCGGGACATCGGGATCCCGTTGGATGCCGCCATCCACTGCAGGTGCGCCTTCGCGGACCTGTTGGGGTGCACCCACTTCGCGTCCAGCAGCGCGCCGACGGTCCGGAGCGGCTGCTTCAGGTCGTGGTACCGCTTGCCATCGATCAGCGCGGTTCCCGCGGTCGGCCGGTCGAGGCCGAGGATCATCCGCATCGTCGTGGACTTGCCGGCACCGTTCGGTCCCAGGAATCCGGTCACCATGCCGGGCTGAACCGTGAAGGTCAGGTCTTCGACCGCCTTCGTGGGCCCGAACTCTTTCGTCAAACCCCTCACTTCAATCATGACGTGAAGGATTCCTCAGACAGAGCCCGCGCACATCGCCCGCAGGTCGCGTCCCGTGTCATACCTAGGGATGACCCGACCCTGAGAGGGAGTGGGGGGTCGGGGTCAGAGGTCGGGTGAGGACGCCTGCGCCCAGAACCTCTTCGGGATCCGTCCGGCGCGACGGGCCAGGTAACCGGCGGTCACCGCGGACGCCATCGCCGACGCCATCAGCGCCGGGTCCTTGGCCCTGGTCACCGCGGTCGCGAGGAGGACGGCGTCACACCCGAGCTCCATGGCCAGCGCCGCGTCGCTCGCGGTGCCGATGCCCGCGTCGAGGATCACCGGGACCCCTGCTGCCGCCACGATCATCTCGATGTTGTGCGGGTTCGAGATGCCGAGGCCGGTCCCGATCGGTGCACCGAGCGGCATCACCGCCGCGCACCCGACGTCCTCGAGCCGCCGGGCCAGCACCGGATCGTCGGTGGTGTACGGCAGCACGATGAATCCGTCGTCGACGAGTTGTTCTGCGGCGGAGACCAATTCGATGGCATCGGGCAGGAGGGTGCGCTCGTCGGCGATGACCTCCAACTTCACCCAGTCAGTCTCCAGCGCCTCCCGGCCGAGCTGCGCGGTGAGCACCGCCTCGGCGGCGCCCCGGCAGCCGGCCGTATTGGGCAGCGGGGCGATGTCCAGCTTGCGGAGCAGGTCGAGCACCCCTGTGCCGCCCGCCGCATCGACACGGCGCATCGCCACGGTGGTCAGCTCCGTGCCGGACGCGACGAGCGCCTCCTCCAGCACCGCGAGGTTGGCCGCACCCCCGGTGCCCATGATCAGCCGGGAGCCGAAACTGCGGTCGGCGATGGTCAGACGGTCTGCGGCGAGCGGCTCAGCCACCCTGCACCGCCGTCAGGATCTCGATCTCCCAGCCCTTGCCGACCGGGGTATCCCAGGACGCCCGCGGGAACACCGCCCCGTCCACCGCGACCGCGATGCCCTTGCTGGGCAGGCCGAGGTGCTCCAGCAGCTGGGCCACGGTCAGCGGCTCGGACAGCTGATGGTCCTCGCCGTTGACGGTGATCCCGATGTTCACCGGTGTGTTCGTCATCGAGTCCTCACTCATCGTTGAAGGTGAAACGTTCCGGGGAGGCACTCTTGGCCTCCGCCAATGTCGCGCCGTCCAGCTCGGCGACCACCGCGTCCGCGGTCAGCGGGGTCAGCAGCACGCCGTTGCGTCCGTGCCCGGTGGCCAGCACCACCCGGTCCGACACCCGGCCGATGATCGGCAGGTTGTCGGGGCTCATCGGACGAAGTCCGGCGGCGCACTCGTGCAGCTCGTACTCCCCGATGCTCGGCATCAGCGTCTGCGCGTCGGCGATCAGGTCACGGACCCCGGCGACGGTGACCTGGGTGTCCTCCCCCGACTCGTGCTGGGTCGCGCCGACCACCAGGCCGTCGCCGCGCGGCACCAGGTACACCGGGCGCCCGTGCACGCTGCCGCGGATGGTCATGGTCGGGGCGGGTGCCACCCCTGGCCTGCGGTGCAGCCGCAGGATCTCGCCCTTGACCGGACGGACCGGCAGCCGTGGCCACAGCCGCGCGGATGCGGTACCGGCGGCCACCACCACCTGGTCGGCGGCCACGGCGGCGGGGTCGGTGACCGCCTCGGCGACGAACTCCACCCCCGACGCGACACAGGCCGATCGCAGCGCCGCGATCAGCGCGCGGTTGTCGACGGCGGACTCGGTGGCGGCGAGCAGGGCCAGCCGGATGTTCGGGGCGAGCGACGGCTGGGCGGCCCGGATCTGCGCCCGCGAGAGCAGTTCCAGCTCGTAGCCCTGGCCGGCGATCCACTCGGCCACGGTCCGCAGGTCCGCGGCGTCGGCCGCGTCCAGCGCGACGGTGAGCGAGCCATGGGAGGTGAACAACGTCTCGCCGGACAGGGTCTCGAGCTCGGCGCCGAAGCCGGGCCAGCGGGCCAGCGAGGCTGCCCCGACCTGCAGGACCGCATCCTCGCCCGGCCAGCCCTCCGACAGCGGTGCCAGCATCCCGCCCGCCACCCACGACGCTCCCGATGCGGGCGCCGGATCGTGGACGGTGACGCTCCAACCAGCCTGGGCGGCACGCCACGCGATCGACAGACCGATCGCTCCGCCACCGATCACCGCGACGGTTCTGCTCACTACTCCACCTCACTCCCTGCGCCGGCATGATCCGGGTCAGGTATGACGGTCGGGGCTCGCGGCCCCCTCTCAGCCCCGCGTTCGCCGGGACTCCCGTGTCACTTCTCTCTGCGTAGAGACTACCGTTGAGAACGTGCACCCCTCGCATTCCGGCAGGCACCTCACCCCTAGAGAACGCCTCGCCACCGCCCGTCTGTATCTCTGTACCGATGCCCGACGTGACAAGGGCGACCTCGCGAAGTTCGCCGAGGCCGCGCTGTCCGGCGGCGTCGACATCATCCAGCTGCGCGACAAGGGGTCGGCTGGCGAGCGGAAGCTCGGCCCCATGGAGACCCAGGAGGAGCTGGGCGCGCTGGCCGAGCTCGGCGCGGCCGCCCGCAGGCACGGCGCGCTGCTCGCCGTGAACGACCGTGCCGACCTGGCGCTGGCCGCGGGCGCCGACGTCCTGCACCTCGGCCAGGGCGACCTCCCGGTGCACTACGCCCGCCGGATCCTCGGCCCGAACGTGGTGATCGGCCGCTCGACGCACAGCCGCGCGCAGGCACAGCTCGCCTCCATCGAGGACGACGTCGACTACTTCTGCACCGGACCGGTGTGGGCCACCCCGACCAAGCCCGGCCGGACCGCTTCGGGCATCGAGCTGGTCCGCTCGACCGCCGACTCGCACCCGACCCGCCCGTGGTTCGCGATCGGCGGCATCGACGAGAAGCGGCTGCCCGAGATCCTCGAGGCCGGGGCCGAGCGCATCGTGGTGGTGCGGGCGATCACCGAGGCGCGTGACCCCCAGGCGGCGGCCCGTTCACTGGCCGACGCCCTGGCCCGCAACGCCGTCCGCCGCTAGTCGGCACGCGGCGCGGACTCAGTCCAGCCACCCCAGCACAGTCGACGGCGACAGCTGCACGACCGTCTCCGGCAGGCGCTCGCGCAGCCCACGGTCCGCGGTGACCACGGCGGTCAGGTGCTGGTCGACACCACCGAAGGCCGGGTGTCCGACGCCGCCGCCCGCAGCCATCGCCAACTCCGTGCCCGTGCCCGCCAGCAGGGCCAGTTCGTCGTCCCCGCTGCCCGCGGCCACGTGCACGGGCACCCGGGCGTCCACCGCGGTGACGGTGCGCGCCTGACCCTCCAGGACGGCCTCGATCCGCGGCAGCCAGCCGAATCCGCCGTCCGGCAGCTCGATGGTCCTCGGCAGCGTCGCGGCCAGCGCGGCGAGCAGTTCCCCGGTCGCCCCCGCCCGGTCCCGCCACCAGCCGTTCGGCCGCGAACCCAGCACGTTCGCGGTGTCCAGCAGCAGCCGGACCGGTGTGCTCCGCAACTGCGGCCAGCTCGCCGCGAATCCCGGGTGCAGCAGCAGCCCAGACACCTCGTCCTCGGGCACCCAGCGCAGTTCCGTGCTCTCACCGTTCGGCACCGTCGTCAGCGGACCGGCCGCGTCGGCGATCACCGTCGTGTAGCTCCACCCGCTGCTGGCGTTGGCGGTCACCCGTTCCGCACGGACCCGCAGTTCGCAGCCGGGGATGCCGGCCTCCTCCTCGGCCTCGCGGATGGCGGCGTGGACGGTCGACTCGTGGCTGTCGCGGGCACCGCCGGGCAGGGCCCAGGTGCCGCCCTGATGACTCCACTGGGCGCGGTGCTGCAGGAGCACGGTGGGGGTTCCGTCGGCCGTGGGAGCGCGGAGCAGCAGCCCCGCCGCGCCGAATTTGCCCCAATGCCGAATTCCGTCATCGCTCTTGGCCCAGCCGTCCCCGTCACCGCGCATCGACTTCGTTCACCTGCCCCACATCCGGCCACGTCACACCCCACGCGGTCCCTCACGCCTCGTCAACTCGTTCACGACCGAACTTAGGCCAGTCACGCACAACAAAGCTCAGTTACTGCTTATATGCTCCCCCTTGACTGGCATCCGGGCCAGCTGGGAAGGGTGCGTGGTGGCCGTTCGGGAAGCACCGTCGACGGAACCGCTCGGCGATGATCTCGCGCCGCGGTCCGTCGGGTCTGCCGATCCGCAGGGCCGATACGGCCGGCTGTCCGAGTTCCTCAGGACGACCCCCGCCAAGATGCTCGCGCTCGGGACCGCGCTGATCGTGGTGGCACTGGTCGCGGGCACCGTCGCCGCCATCCAGGTCGCGGACCGGCAGCGCACCCTCGACACGCTGCTCAACCAGGTCGAGCCCCAGGCGAACGCCACCCAGAACCTCTACAGCTCCCTCTCGATCGCGGACGCCGCCGCCACCACCGCGTTCATCTTCGGCGGCATCGAACCGGCCGTGGTCCGCGACCGGTACACGCAGTCGATCGGCGAGGCAGCAGCCGACCTGATCGGCGCGTCGAGCGGCATCATCGCGACGAACGCGTCGGGTCAGCGGCTGCTCACCGAGCTGTCCACCGGGCTGCCGGTCTACACCGGCCTGATCGAGACGGCCCGGTCCTACAACCGCAGCGGCTACCCCGTCGGCACCGCGTACCTGCGCGAGGCCTCGTCCATGATGCAGTCGACCCTGCTCCCGATCGCCGAGGAACTGCACAGCCAGCAGGCGGAGTCCGTCGTGCAGAACCAGGACGAGTTCGCCACCCCGCCCTGGCTGGCGATCGGCCTGCTCCTGCTGTCGCTGATCGCCCTCGTTGTCGGCCTGGTCCTGCTCGCCGGATGGACCCGGCGGATGCTGAACCCGGGACTGATCCTGTCCGCCGTCGCGATCGCGGCGCTGCTCGGGTGGCTGCTGATCGCCGGGCTGATCTCCTCGACCTCCACCGGGCGGGCCCTGGAGCAGGGCGCCCGGCCGCTGATGCAGCTGACCACCGGGCGCATCCTCGCGCAGCAGGCCAGGGCCGACGAGACCCTCGGCCTCGTTCGCCGCGACGTGAAGGGCGGCTATGCGGAGGCGTTCGGCACGCACCTGGCACGCCTCGAAGAGATCCTGGCCGAGTATCCGAATGACGGCCGCGTGAAGGTGGCCACCGATCTGGTCAGCCAGGCCGCCGAGGCCGAGAAGGACTGGTCCGCCGCGCACGAGCGGGTGCAGCGCCTGCTCGACAACGGCGACTGGGCCGGGGCAGCTGCCGTGGTCACCGGACCAGGAGAGGAGGACTCGACGGCACACTTCGCCAGGGCCGACGCCGCGCTCGACGACGCCATCGTGACGACCCGCAGCGAGTTGCGCGCCGATATCGACCGCGCCCACTCGACCCTGTACGGCCTCGGATCCGGTGCGCTCGTGCTCTCTGCCGTGGCCGCGGCCGGTGTCGGGGTCGGCCTGTGGCCACGGCTTCGGGAGTACCAGTGACGAGCCCTGCATCCGGATCGGCCGGGCGGCGCCCGACGCGACAGGGGTGGCGGACCGCCGGGGCTGTCCTGCTCGTCGCCGCGTCCCTGATGACGGCCGGCTGCACGCAGGCCGAGCCGGGCATCGTCGCGGACACCGGCGGCTACACCGAACCTCCCCTGCCCGAGGGGGCCACGATCGCGCCGCCGCCGACGGGGCCCCCGACGAACGGGGCGAACTGTGGGGACCCGACGGCGAGCCTGCGTCCCTTCCCCGGCGTCCCGCCCGAACCGCCGCCGCCGAGCGCCTCCCTCGCCGAGATCCAGACCAGGGGCAGGCTCATCGTCGGCCTCGACACCGGCAGCAACCTCTTCAGCTTCCGCGATCCGGCGACTGGCGCCATCGAGGGCTTCGACGCCGACATCGCCCGCGAGCTGGCACGCGACCTGGTCGGCGACCCGAACCGTGTGGAGTTCCGGATCCTGCCCTCCGTCGGCCGCATCCCGGCGCTGATGAACAGCACGGTCGACGCGGTGGTCAAGACGATGACGATCACCTGCGAGCGCCGCGAGAAGGTCGACTTCTCCACGGTGTACTTCGAGGCCAAGCAGCGGGTGCTGGCGGTCAAGGGGTCCGGAATCACCGGCGCCGCCGATCTGGCGGGCAAGCGGGTCTGCGCGGCCGAGGGCACCACCTCCGTCGATCGCATCCAACTGGTGCAACCCGAGGCGACCGTGGTGACGGTCCCGAACTGGGGCGACTGCCTGGTGGTGTTGCAGCAGCGTCAGGTCGACGCGGTGAGCACCGATGACTCGATCCTTGCCGGTCTGGCGGCACAGGACCCGTACCTGGAGATCGTGGGCGAGAGCCTGAGCTCGGAACCGTACGGGATTGGGATCAACAAGTCGGACGCCGACCTGGTGCGGATGGTCAACGGCAGCCTGGAGCGGATGCGCCGGGACGGCACCTGGAATCGGATCTACGATCGATGGCTGAGAGTACTCGGGCCGTCGCCGGGCCCACCGGTCCCGCACTACCTGGACTGAAAGCGGAGACAATGGCTGGAACGCAAGGAGATCCGGGACCGGAGCCGTCGGTCCCGGAGCCGCCGTCCGCGCCGACCGAACGGTCGATGCGGACCCAGGCCTCGATGCCGGAGCCGTCCGTCCGCACCCAGGCCTCCGCACCGGATGTCTCCGGCCGCACCCAGGCGTCCGTACCGGAAGCGTCCGGCCGCACCCAGGCGACCGCACCGGAATCGACCGCGCCCGCCCGCACCACCGGGCGAGGGAGTCGCTCGCAACGGTCGAGGACAAGTGTGCGCCGCCGCCTCGGCGCCGGCCTGGTCGAGGTCCCGCCGGTCACCGCCGTCGAGCCCGCCGACGCGGTGATGGTCGATCCCGTCGTGCCGGAGAAAAAGCGGTTCTGCTGGAAATGTGGAAAGCCGGTCGGCCGCAAGGGCCACTCCGAACCCGCGGCGTCCGCGGGGATCTGCCCCTCCTGCGGCACCATCTTCGACTTCACTCCGCTGCTCGGTCCCGGCGACCTGGTCGGCGGTCAGTACGAGGTGCAGGGTTGCATCGCGCACGGCGGGCTCGGCTGGATCTACCTCGCGATCGACCGCAACGTCAGCGATCGCTGGGTGGTGCTCAAGGGCCTGCTGCACTTCGGGGATGCCGAGGCGCAGGCCGTCGCGCTCGCCGAGCGGCAGTTCCTGGCGGAGGTGGCGCACCCGAGCATCGTGAAGATCTACAACTTCGTCGAGCATCCACGGCCCGACGGCAGCCCGATGGGGTACATCGTCATGGAATACGTCGCCGGGCATTCGCTCCGCGACGTACTCAGCACTCACAAACGGCCGGAACGGATTCCGGTCGAACAGGCGATGGCGTACGTGCTCGAGATCCTGCCCGCGCTCGGCTACCTGCATTCGGTTGGCCTGGTCTACAACGACCTCAAGCCAGAGAACATCATGATCACCGACGATCAGCTCAAGCTGATCGATCTGGGCGCGGTCGCGGGCATCGAGGACTACGGCTACCTCTACGGCACTCCCGGGTACCAGGCGCCGGAGATCCTCAGGACCGGTCCGACCATCGCCTCCGACATCTACACGGTCGGCCGGACCCTCGCCGTGCTCAGCCTCCAGATGCCTTCCGCCAAAGGCAAATACCTCGACGGACTGCCCGATCCCGAGCAGGCACCGCTGATCGCCGAGTACGAGTCCTTCCATCGGCTGTTGCTGCGGGCGACCGCCGCCGATCCCGATCACCGGTTCAGCTCCGCGGAGGAGATGGCCAGCCAGCTCACCGGGGTGCTCCGTGAGACCCTGGCCCAGCAGACCAACGAGGAGCGTCCGGGGCTCTCCGAACTCTTCAGCCCGCAGCGGACCACCTTCGGGACCGAGGAAGTGGTACGGCAGACCGATGTCTATGTCGACGGCCGCAAGCACGAGCCGACCATGTCGGGGCGTGACATCACCGCCGCGCTGGCCGTTCCGCTGATCAACCCGTCCGACCCGAGCGCCGCCCTGCTCGCGGCCGCGGTGCACGCCGAGCCGGATCAGACCCTGGACGCCATCCGCCACGCCAGGGCGAACGGGCTCGAGCGAACGGTGGACGGCCGTGCGGGGTTCACCGCCGAGATCGCGCTGGCCGAGGCGAAGGCACACCTCGACCTCGGCGACGCGACCGAGGCGTCTCGGGTGCTCGGTTCGCTCAGCGCGGCAAAGGGATCGAACTGGCGGGTTGACTGGTATGGCGGCATGGCCTCCCTGCTCGGCGCCGAGTACGAGCAGGCGATGAGCCAGTTCGAGTCCGTGCTCGAGGCGCTCCCCGGCGAGATGGCCCCGAAGCTGGCGTTGGCCGCCACCGCGGAACTCATTCTGCAGCACTGGGACACCGACCAACCCGAGCAATGGCGCAGGTTCGCCGAGAAGTACTACCGAACGGTCTGGCGCACGGACCGCAGCATGGTCAGCGCCGCCTTCGGGCTCGCCAGGCAGCTGGCCGACAAGGGCGACATCACCGGCGCGATCGCGGCCCTCGATCAGGTGCCGCCGAGCTCACGGCATTTCAACGTCGCCCGGATGACCTCGGTGCTCACGCTGCTCTCAGGCGGGCCGCTCGAGGAGATCCGCGAGACCGCCATCAGGGAGGCCGCGCGCCGGGTGAACGCGTTGCCGCCCAACGAGGGCCGGGCCCTGCAGATGCGCACGCTGGTGCTCGGCACCGCGCTGGACTGGGTGCTGCTCGGCCACGTCGCGAAATCCGAACACGAACCGATCCTCGGTGTCGCGTTCACCGAACGGGGACTGCGCGCGGGCACCGAGGCCGGGCTGCGGGCCCTCGCGCGCAACGCCGAGGACCGCAGACACCGGTACGTACTCGTGGACCTCGCCAACTCGATCCGGCCCAAGAGCCTGATCTGACCGGGCATCGCACGGTCCCCGCCCGATCGGACGGGGACCGTCGCGGTTCTAGCCCTCCGTGACCGGCCGGTAGGTGCACACGTGCACACCAGCCGGGCTGATGGCGGTGGAGACCAGCTCGAGGCTGTTCAGCTTGCCGCCGTCGGGGAAGATCTTCTTCCCGCCGCCGAGCAGCACCGGCATGACCATGAGCCGGAGCTCGTCGACCAGGCCCTCCTGCAGGAGGGTGCGCACCAGGGTGGGGCTGCCCATGACCACCAGGTCGCCGCCCTCGGTCGCGCGCAGCTCCCGGATACGGGCAACGGCCTCGTCGCCGGCGATCCGCGTGGTGTTCTCCCACGTCAGCTCGTCCTCGGCCAGGGAGTCGGACACGACGTATTTCGCGATGGCGTTCATCTTGTCGGCGAACGGGTCACCGGCCCGCTCGGGCCACGCCCCCGCCATCGTCTGCCACGTCCGGCGTCCGAACAGCAGCGCCTCGGCCTTGCTCAACGCATCGTCGAACGCACCGCCGACCACCTCCGGGTCGAAGAACGGGTGCGACCAGCCGCCGTGGGCGAATCCACCGTCGGTGTCCTCCTCGGGTCCACCCGGTGCCTGCACGACGCCGTCCAAGCTGATGAACTCGCTGATAACGATGCGCATGGGACTCGCCCCTCTTCGGTTGTTGTTCGTCTCTGGTGGGCTTTCAGGGATGTAGACCCGCGAGCCGCCCGAAAATCATCGCTGCCCTTGCTCGCCCGCGCCATCCGGAGCGAAGCTCCGCGCGGCCCTGGCGATGGCCAACTCCTCGTTTGTCGGCACCACCAGCACCGTGACCCGCGACGAGTCCGTCGAGATCACCCGGGCGGAACGGTCTTTCGCCGCATTGCGCTCGAGGTCGATCTCGATTCCGAGCGACTCGAGACCGGCGAGCGCGTCGGCGCGAACCTCGACCGCGTTCTCGCCCACCCCGGCGGTGAAGGCGATGGTGTCGACCCTGCCCAGGGTGACCAGGTACGCGCCGATGTACTTGCGCAGCCGGTGGATGTAGACGTCGTAGGCGAGCCGGGCCGCCTCGTCGCCGTCGGCGATGAGGCGGCGGAGCTCGCGAAAGTCGTTGACCCCACACAGACCCTTGAGCCCGGACCCGCGATTGAGCAGGTCGTCGATGGCGTCCACGTCCAGGTCCGCGCTGCGCCGCAGGTGCATCACGATGCCCGGATCGATGTCACCGCTGCGGGTGCCCATCACCAGCCCCTCGAGCGGGGTCAGCCCCATCGAGGTGTCCATCGCCCTGCCGCCCGCGATGGCCGAAGCCGAGGCCCCGTTGCCCAGATGCAGCACGATCTGGTTGAGCTCTGTGTTGTCCCGGCCGAGCACCTCCGCCACCCGGCCGGAGACGTACTCGTGCGAGGTGCCGTGGAATCCGTAGCGGCGCACCCCGTGTGCCGCCGCCACCTGGGCGTCGATGGCGTAGGTCCGGGCCTCCGCGGGCAGCGTGTGAAAGAAGGCGGTGTCGAAGACCGCGACGTGCGGGAGGTCGGGGAAAACCCGCATCGCGCTCTCGATGCCGACCACGTTCGCCGGATTGTGCAGCGGGGCAAGGGCGGACAGCCGGGAGATCTCGGCGATCACGTCCGCGGTGATCCGGGTCGGCCGGTAGAACACCTCGCCGCCGTGCACCACGCGGTGACCGACCGCGGCGATGCCCGCTGTCGTCAGATCCATACCCGCCTCCGCGAACATCGCGAAGGCCAGCCGCAGGCCCTCCGCGTGGTCGGCGATCGGACCGCGATGCTCGCTGTCGGTGCCGCCCTGCCGGTGCCCGATGACGCCGTCCGGCTCGCCGATCCGTTCGACGAGTCCCGAGGCGATGGCCTCGCCGCCGTCGGGGTCGATCAACTGGTACTTGATCGAGGACGAGCCCGAATTAATGACCAGCACCGGACCGTTCACCGCTGACCCCCTTCTTCGACGCCCTGCGCCTGGATCGCCGTGATGGCGACCGTGTTGACGATGTCCTGGATCAGCGCGCCGCGGGACAGGTCGTTGACCGGTTTCCTCAGGCCCTGCAGGACCGGGCCGACCGCGACCGCCCCCGCGCTGCGTTGCACCGCCTTGTACGTGTTGTTCCCGGTGTTCAGATCGGGGAACACGAACACCGTGGCCCGCCCGGCCACCTTCGAATCGGGCAGCTTCGTGCTCGCCACCGTCGGCTCGATGGCCGCGTCGTACTGGATCGGTCCATCCACCAACAGGTCCGGCCGCCGTTCGCGGACCAGGACAGTCGCCTCGCGGACCTTGTCCACCTCCGCACCGGAGCCCGAGTCGCCGGTCGAATACGACAGCATCGCGATCAGCGGGTCGATGCCGAACTGGGCCGCGGTCTGCGAGGAGGAGATCGCGATGTCCGCCAGCTGCTCCGAGGTCGGGTCCGGCACGACCGCGCAATCGCCGTAGGCCAGCACCCGGTCGGCCAGGCACATCAGGAAGATGCTCGAGACGGTCGAGACGCCGGGCGCGGTCTTGATGATCTCGAACGACGGCCGGATCGTGTGCGCAGTGGTGTGCGCGGCACCGGAGACCATGCCGTCGGCGATCCCCAACTGCACCATCATCGTTCCGAAGTAGGAGATGTCGGCCATCACCTCGCGGGCGCGTTCGACGGTCATCCCCTTGTGCGCCCGCAGCCGTGCGTACTCCTTCGCGAACTGGTCGGTGTACTCGCAGTTCGTCGGGTCGAGCACCGTGGCCGCACTCAGGTCGACGCCGAGCTCCGCGGCGCGCCTGCGCACCGGGCCCTCCTCCCCGAGGATGGTCAGGTCGGCGACCTTGCGCTGCAACAACCGTCCTGCCGCCCGCAGGATCCGGTCGTCGTCGCCCTCCGGCAGCACGATGTGTTTGCGGTCCGCCCTGGCCCGCTCGATCAACTGGTACTCGAACATCTGCGGGGTCACCACCTCGGGCCTGGCGACCTCGAGACGGGCCAGCAGGTCGGCCGCGTTCACGCGCTGCTCCATCAGGCTCAGCGCGGTGTCCACCTTGCGCTGCGAACCGACCCCGACACGTCCCCTGGCCTGCGCGGCCGCGCTGGCGGTGTCGAATGTCCCGAGGTCGGTGGTGAGGATCGGCAACCGCGGCTTGAGTCCGGCGACGAGCTTCGCAATGGCCGGGTGCGGTGCGATGCCACCGTTCATGATGATCCCGGCGAGCGACGGAAACCCTTCCGCCTCATGGGCATTGACCATCGCGAGCAGCACGTCGGACCGATCGCCCGGGGCGATCACCACCACGCCCTCCGAGAGCCGCTCGAGGATGTGCTCGGCCGTCATCCCGCCGACCATCACGTGCAGTGCCTCGCGCTGCAGCAGCTCGGGATCCCCGCTGTACAGCTCGCCGTCGACCGCGGTCAGCAGCTCACCCATGGTCGGCGCGACCAGCAGCGGGATCTCGGGCAGGGTCCATGCGGGCACCGCCATCGGCTCCAGCGCCGTGGTCACCTCGCCGAGCCGGGCGGGGTCGCAGCGGTTCGCGACGATGCCCACCAGGTGGGCGTGCTGCGCGCGCAGCTCGGCCGCGCAGATCTGGGCCAGCTGCAACACCTCGTCGGGGGTCCGGCCCGACCCGCGGAGCGCGAGCAGCACCGGTGCATCCAGGTTCACCGCGATCCGGGCGTTGTAGCTCAGCTCGCTCGGGCTGGCGACGTCCGTGTAGTCGCTGCCGATGATCACCACGGCGTCGCACTGTTCCGCGACATCGTGGTAACGCGAGACGATCTCGCTGAGCGCCAGCTCCGGATCGGCGTGTACTTGCTCGTAGGTGACGCCGAGGCACTGCTCATAACCGAGATCCGCGGACGTGTGGTCGAGGAGTAACTCCAGGATGTAGTCCGGCTCGTCGGTGGAGCGCGCGATCGGCCGGAACACCCCGACCCGGGCGGCCGAGCCGCTGAGCATCTGCAGCACGCCGAGCGCGATGGTCGATTTCCCGGTATCCCCCTCTGGGGAGGCGATGTAGATGCTCGAGACTGCCGACTCCGCGGATGCCATGGCGTCCACCCTAATGGTGCGGATCGCGGTCCGCCGTCGGCCACAGCCACGGCCGCGGGCACGCCGGACTCGGGTAGTCGACTACGCGTGCCCGGTCCGGAACCCGGTGGCAATGTCGTACTCAGGCCCGATCATGTGATTTGGCCACAGGGGATGAGTATCGATGCGAACTACATCCTGGTCGATGGCGTCCGTGCTCGCAGGCGTGGCCGTCGCAGTGGTGTTTACTCTCACAGCGCCCGGGTTCGAGGCGACTCCTGCGCAGGCGACCGCGCTGCCGGTGCCCACCATCCCCGATTTGCCGGATCCAAGGCGGGGCGGACAGGAATGGCCCCCGCTGCCGCCGCCGACCATTCCCCAGTGGACCCCTGGGCCTGGCCCCAGCATTCCCACATGGACGCCCCCTGTGTCGACGATCCCGAGCCCGCCCCCATGGACGGACACCGAAACGACGGACCCCCCGGTCACCACGGAAGCCCCTTCGAGCACCGGCGGCACCGGGGGCGCCGGCCCGCAGCGCGGTGCCTCGACGCTCACACCCGGCCCGACGGGTGCGCCGGCTGGAGGAACCGCGAACACGACGCAACCGGATCCGCGCCTGACGCTCACGCCCGATCGGGGGTCGCCTACCACCACCGGTCGGCCGATCTCGACCACCGACGAGTACGTCACCCCCGGCTCGGCGGGCTCCCCGCCGGTCGCCGTGATCGCCACGGCCGGGTTGACCTCCGTCGCCGCGGCCGCGGGCGCCGGGGTCGTGGTGCGGGCCCGGCGAGTCCGGCGGTGGCCGACCGAGCACGTGGACACCCAGCCGAAGCCGGCGCCCCCCGTCGTCGCGGTCGAACCGCCGCCGGGGCAGATGCACGGTCATGCCGTGCGCCTCGAACCCCGGGAGGACGCCGGCCACCAGTTCATCGAGGAGAACGGCCGTGACCAGAACTGAGATCGTGACCAGATCGACCCTGCGCGCCACCGTGTTCGGGCAGCAGTCCGACGACGCCCTGACCTCGCGCATGAAGCCCCACCTGCCGCCGACCGGGATGACCCCGGACCGGGTGTCCACCACCCGGGCGGTGCCGCGCTCGGCGCTGCGGCTGATCGACAGCCGCATCCTGTCCACCGCGTTGCGCTTCCTCGATCAGGACCCCTGTCCCCTGCTGCTGGCCGGGCTGAAGAAGTACCGGGCCCTCGCCGAGGCTGCGCGCGTCACCGCGGCCTCGCCCGGTCGCGAGGAGGTGGTGATGCTGGTCGATCCCTACCGCGTCATCTCCGAACACCGGCCGGAGGTCGCGCTGCTCATCGACGGCACCGAGGTCGCCCGGATCGGGTTCGACCTGCGGATCGCCTTCGGCATGTGTGAGACGGCGGTCGCGGTGCGGCTCGGGGCCATCGATTCCGTCGACTGCGAGGCCGGTGCGGTGTCCGTGGATCTGTCCGTTCCCGGCGGCGAGAAGCTGCTGCACGGGGAGGCGGAGTACTCGGTGCGGCGCGAGCTGCGGCCACCGATCGTGATTCCGGTCGATCCGCTGCCTGAACGTCGTCTGTGAGCGACTCAGCCGCGGGCCTCCGGGCGGTCCATGACCCGCAACCAGCTCCCATCCGGCTGACGACGCACCACCTGCACCCGACCGCCGGTGTCGTCCGCGGGCCGGGTGGAGGTCATCGCCAGGTCCCCGCTGCGCACCGTCGGCATCGGCTCCTCGACCTCGAAGTGCGGCCGGTTCGCCAGGAGCTGCTCGATGACGGCACGGATCGCCTCCCGTCCCACGGTCTCGCTGCCCGGCGGGAAGGCCAGCACGGCGTCGGGCTCGTACAGCTCGGCGATCCCGGCGGCGTCGCCGGCATTGGCTCGCTCGACGAACATCCTGGCCAGATCCTCTGGGGTGGTTGCCTTTTCGCGTAGGCTGGTCATCGCGGTCTCCCTCGTTCTCGCTCCGCGCGGAGCTGATGTTCCTGACCACTCCATCCTGCGAGGACCGCGTCGATAAGTCCAAGAACTGGTTTGTCTCGTAGCTAGAATCTCTGGTTATGGAACTTCGCCAACTGGAGTACTTCGTCGCGGTGGTCGAGGAGGCGAATTTCACCCGGGCGGCCGAGCGGGTGCACGTCGCCCAGCCGGGCGTCAGCGCGCAGATCCGCCGGCTCGAACGCGAGCTGGGACAGGAACTGCTGGACCGATCGGGCCGCACCGTCCGGCCGACCGCCGCGGGCGAGGCGGTGCTCCCCCACGCCAGGGCCGCCCTGGCCTCGGTGGCTGGGGCGCGGGCCGCCGTCGACGAGCTGGCCGGACTGATTCGTGGGCACGTCTCGGTCGGGATGGTCACCGCGGGCCCGACGGTCACCGTGGCGGACATGCTGGCCGGCTTCCACGCCGAGCACCCCGGCGTGGGTATCTCGCTCTCGGAGGACACCTCCGAGCGGCTACTCGGCGCGCTGCGCGAGGGCAGGCTCGACGTCGCGCTCGTCGGGCTGGCCGGACCGCCGCCACCGGGGGTGTCCGTTCACGTCCTCGTGGACGAGCCGTTCGTCGCCGCGGCCCCGCCGAGCGACCCACTGGCCGCCCGCGACAGCGTCACACTCGAGGCGCTGTGCGACCGTGAACTGATCGCCCTGCCCCGCGGTACCGGCCTCCGCACCGCCCTCGACAACGCCTGCGCCCGAGCCGGATTCACACCCCGCGTGGCATTCGAGGCGAGCGACCCGAATGTCCTGGCACGGCTGGCGGCGCGCGGGCTCGGGGTGGCCGTCCTGCCGACGACGGTCGCGGACGCGCACGCGGGCGCGCTGCGGGCCGTCACCATCACCCGGCCAGGATTGCGCGGCCGCATCGCGCTCGCCTGGCGCTCGGACGGCCCGGCCAGTTCGGCGGCCGCGGCGCTGGTCGCGCACGCCCGGCTGAGCCTGCCCGCGCGTCAGAACACCGGCGCGCGATCGATGTCCGACACGTCCGCGCCTGCCGCCTCGAGCCGCCGGAAGAGCTGATCGGTCCCGTTGGCGGCCGAGAACTCGAGCTCGCTGTCGCTGATCGGCACCGCCTGCAGCCAGGTGTCGACGCTCTCCTCGGTGTCGACCAGGATCTCCAGGTCCGGCCAGATGAACGGCACCACCAGGAGCAGGTGCTTCATCGACCGCGCCGGGTCCACCTCGCGGATCGCGTTCGGGATGATGCAGTTCGGCGTCAGGTGGAACGAGCCGGATGCCACCGCGAAGGCGCACTGCGCGAGCACGTCGGCCAGCGCGCGGTAGTCGGCGCGCCCGACCGTGACCAGCTCGGTGCGGATCGGCCGGCCGTCATCGGTGGTGACATTCGTCGGGAAGCGGGACATGTCCAGCGTCGCGTACGAGGCGTAACCCGGACCCGGGCAACCGTCCCCGACCGCGATCGACACCTCGTCCGGGGTCTCGCCGTCGGTGTCCGCATCGACCGCAGCCCGGAATCGCAGCACCTGCGGCAGCCCGCCGAACACCGCCCCGATCCGGCGTGCTGCTTCCATGACGTCGTCGCTGGCATCCATGACCGGCAAGCCTAGTGCGCCTGCCTACCGGCCCGGCCCGCGCTATCCGAGCTTGCGCAGCCGCGGTGCCAGGTCGCGCTCGAACAGCTCCAGGAACCGGCGCTGGTCGTGGCCGGGGGCGTGGAAGACCAGGTGGTTCAGGCCCGCGTCGGTGTACTGCTTGACCTGCTCGACCGCCTCGTCGGGGTCGGAGGCGACGATCCACCGCTTGGCGACCTGCTCGATCGGCAGGGCGTCCGCGGCCGCCTCCATCTCGATCGGGTCCTCGATGGAGTGCTTCTGCTCGGGCGTCAGCGACAGCGGCGCCCAGAACCGGGTGTTCTCCAGGGCCAGTTCGGGGTCGGTGTCGTAGGAGATCTTGATCTCGATCATCCGGTCGATATCGGACGACCTTCGCCCCGCTTTCTCGAGTCCTTCGGACACCGCGGGCATCAGCTTCTCGGTGTAGAGGTCCATGCCCTTGCCCGAGGTGCAGATGAAGCCGTCACCCGCGCGGCCCGCGTACCGGGCGACCACCGGGCCGCCTGCCGCGATGTACACGGGGATGCCGCCCTCGGGGACGTCGTAGATCGAGGCGCCGGTGGTGCGGTAGTACTCGCCCTCGAAGTCGGTGCGCTCGCCGGTCCACAGCTGGCGCATCAACTGCACCGACTCGCGCAGCCGCGCGAACCGCTCCTTGAACTCCGGCCACTCGCCCTGGTAGCCCGTGGCGATCTCGTTGAGAGCCTCACCGGTGCCGACGCCGAGCATGATGCGTCCCGGGTACAGGCAGCCCATCGTCGCGAACGCCTGGGCCACGACGGCCGGGTT
This sequence comes from Rhodococcus sp. OK611, assembly GCF_003050885.1. Taxonomy (NCBI): domain Bacteria; kingdom Bacillati; phylum Actinomycetota; class Actinomycetes; order Mycobacteriales; family Nocardiaceae; genus Rhodococcus; species Rhodococcus sp. OK611. The sequence goes on along the minus strand of NZ_QAOZ01000002.1, from coordinate 150,189 downwards.
GTAGCGGAAGGTCGGGGTCATCACCGAGGTGCCCAGCTGCAGCGTCGTGGTGCGCTCGCCGACCGCGGTCATCCAGGCGAGGGAGAACGGCGCGTGCCCACCGTTGTGCCGCCACGGCTGGAAATGATCCGACACCGTGGCCGAGTCCATCCCGTGCGCCTCGGCCAGGACGGCGAGTTCCACCAGCTCGCGCGGCCCGAACTGCTCCGCAGAAGCCTTGTACCCGAGCTTGAGAGCCACCGTTCCTCCTAGCGAGTGCTACCCGTCACAACCGAGACTCACTATGCACGGGACATTCTCGGCCCGCCACGGGGGGTCGGGTTCGCCTCGACGCCGCCCGCTCAGAGCGCGCCGATCACGGTCACCACCACGGTGAACCCCGCGACCAGCGACACGGCGACCGCGAACAGCCACAACTCCCTGGCCTCGGGCATCGGCGCTCCGCGCTCGAGCGCGTGCCGGACCTGCAGCCAGCGTCGCATCCCGACCAGCGAGGCCGCGACGGACAGCAGGATCAGCACGAGCCCGAGCAGGGTGCGCACCCACCCTGTGCTGAAGTCGGGCACCAGGTGGACCATGGCGATGCCACCGGCAAGGAACCCGAGCGAGGTCCGCATCCACGCCAGGAACGTCCGCTCGCTCGCCAGGGTGAACCGCTCATCGGGCCGCTCGATTTCCGCCACCGGGTGATCTTCGCACCGGCAGGCGCGCAGGCGTCGAATCCGCGCCGGTTCGCCCCCGGACTGTTGCGCTGTGGGCCACACTGTGCAGTGACCTGTAACACTCCGCGACTGTTCTGTGATCCAAGGTGTCAGAGATCTATTCCCAGGTGCCCCACCGAGGAGGACATTTCCGTGACCCCATCGACAACGAACGGCAGATCCGGGAAGTACCTACGCAGAGCACTCGCCGGGACGGCAGTGGCGGCCTGCCTCGTGACATTGCCCGTCGCACCGGCCCTGGCCCAGCCTGGCAGCTCCGGGAGCGCGGGCAGTTCGGGGAGCGCTGGCAGCTCCGAGTTCGCCCTGCCCGTCCCGAGCCCCGCGGGTCTCATCGCGCTGGCAGCGGCCACCACCCAGACCGGGAAGCCCTACCTCTGGGGCGGCACCGGCCCCAACGCCTGGGACTGCTCTGGCCTGACCCAGTGGGCGTTCCGGCAGGCCGGGGTGCAGCTGCCGCGGGTCAGCCAGCAGCAGGCGTGGGCCGGCAACTCCGTCCCCGCATGGGCGATGGCGCCCGGCGACATCATCACGTTCCGCACCGCGAACGACCACGTCGGCATCTACGCGGGCTTCGGGCAGGTCTTCAATGCCTACGGAGCAGGCGTGCCGATCGGGCTGACCCCGTTGTCCGAACTGCCCCCGATCAACCAGGTCCGCCGATTCTGACGACCGTCCGGACTCGGCGACAAACACGGGAGGGGCGCGCACAGGTCACAATTGACCCGTGACCACCGACGAGCAGACCACCGGCTGGACCTACCTCATGGACATGGACGGCGTCCTCGTCCACGAGGACCACCTGATCCCGGGGGCCGACGAGTTCCTGGCCGAGCTACAGACGGCAGGCACCCCGTTCGTGGTGCTGACCAACAACTCGATCCGCACTCCCCGCGACCTGCGCGCCCGCCTCGTGCAGACCGGCCTCGACATCCCCGAGGAGGCGATCTGGACCTCGGCGCTGGCCACGGCGACCTTCCTGCGCACCCAGCGCCCGAATGGCAGCGCATATGTGGTCGGCGAGTCCGGGCTCACGACCGCGCTGCACGACATCGGGTACGTGCTCACCGATCGGGATCCGGACTACGTGGTGCTGGGCGAGACCCGCACCTACTCATTCGAGGCGATCACCACCGCGATCCGATTGATCGAGCGCGGCGCTCGGTTCCTCGCCACCAACCCGGACGCGACCGGGCCGTCGCGCGAGGGTTCGCTGCCCGCGACCGGGTCGGTCGCGGCGCTGATCACCAGGGCCACCGGGCGGGAGCCGTACTACGTCGGCAAGCCGAACCCGTTGATGATGCGCTCGGCGCTGCGGGCGATCGGCGCGCACTCCGAACACACCCTGATGATCGGCGACCGGATGGACACCGACGTCGTCTCCGGCCTCGAGGCCGGCCTGCAGACCATCCTCGTGCTCACCGGCATCTCCACCCGCGCATCGGTCGAGATGTTCCCCTACCGGCCGACACGGGTCATCGAGTCGGTGGCCGACCTCGTCGGCCGCACCGCGAACCCGTTCGAGTAGGCGCTGCGCGCCCGTGCGTGGTTGACGAGTCCAGGGACTCGTCAACCACGCACGGGCGGCGGAGCCGCCTAGCGATCTGATCAGAGGAAATACTCTGCGGCCTCGTCCGCGGTCTTGCGCAGGGCCGCCACGATCTCCGCTCGGTTCGCGTCCAACATGCGGTCCTTCGGAGTAGACACATTCAACGCATACCGCGCGGCGGCATACTCGCCCAGCGGAACCGCTACCGAGGCCACGCCTGCCTCGCTCTCCTCCATACTCGTCGCATAACCGTTCTCGCGAACCTCAGCGACCTGTCGGAGCAACACCGATCGCTTGGTGACCGAGTTCCCCGTCAGGCCCTCGAGACGAGGCGACGGATACATTTCCCGCAACGCCTGGTCATCAAGCAGCGAGAGCAGCGCCTTCCCCGACGAAGTACAGCTCGCCCGCATCGTGATACCCATGCGGGCACCGACGCGGACCGCCTGACGACTCTCGACCGCGTCGATGAAGGTCACAGCCGTCCCGTCCAGTCGGCTCAGATGAACCGTCTCGCCCACCTCGGCCGAAAGTCGTTCGAGGAGCGGATGAAGCCGGGCACGCACATCACTCTGACGCAGCACCGCGAAAGCGATCGTCGTCAGCGCTGGACCGGGCTCATACGTCTTCGCCCCATCACTCTGCCGAACGAACCCGCGATACTGCAGCATCGCCAGCAGACGATGCGCCGTGGACGAGGCGACCGAGAGGTACTCACTCACCTCGGTGAGACGAAGAGTGCGACGCTCACCCAGCAACAACAGGATTCGCAGCGCATTGTCCACGGATTCGATCGGGTACTGCGGACGACCGGCATCGTTGACCGTGGCTTTCACCTCGGCAGTATAGAGGCAACCGACAGCCGGGCTGCCAGAATCAGTTTCGCGCGGCCGATTGTCACTTGTTCCGGGTGAGTAGGCGAATCTTGCGGGTGGTGCCGGTGCCTTCGAGGGCGTCACGCAGACCGTCGCCGAAGGTGGACAGCGCAAGAACGGTGGCAACGATCATGACCGCGGGAGCGATGAGTGCAGTCGGGTCGGTGTAGACATTGTCGAACGCATCGCGCAGCATGCTGCCCCACGATGTCTGCGGTGCCTGCACGCCGAGACCGAGGAAGCTCAACGATGCTTCGGCGACAATGGCTACGCCGGCAGAAAATGTGAGCTGTACCAGAATCGGCGATGCGGCGTTGGGCAGCACATGTCGCCACAGGAGCCGCCACTGGGAACATCCCAGTGCCCGGCAGGCCTCGATGTAGGTTTCTGTGGCCACCGACTCGGCAGCTCCGCGAGCGAGACGGAAGAGTGACGGGGCAAGCACGATACCGATGGCGAGCATCGCGTTGGTCAGCCCCGGGCCGAGGATACCGACGATGGCGATGGCCAGGATCAGAGGCGGCAGCGCCTGCAACGCGTCGGACATCCGCGACAGCACCGCCCCGACCGCGCCGCCGAGCAACCCGGCGAGCAATCCGAACGGGATTCCCAACAGCGCGGCGACGCCGACGGCCTGAACGATCGCCGCGAACGTCACCGACGCTGCATCCAGCAGTCGGCTGAGATTGTCGCGGCCGTACAGGTCCGTCCCGAGCACGTGCGCTCCGTCGGCCGGGGCGAAGCTGTTCGACAAATCCTGTGCATTCGGATCGTACGGTGCGAGCTGGCCGCCAAACGCGGCCAGCAGCATCACAACGACGAGGAATCCCAAGGCGACCATCGCCATCCGGTTGCTCCGCAGCAAACGGAGTGGGCGACTGGTGGTCCAGAAATGGACGAAGCGATTGGGCGGACATATCACCCCAGCAGCGGTTGTGCTGATCATGGCCAGGCCTTTCAGACGCGGACGCGAGGATTGAGGTAGCCGTAGGTGGCATCGACGATCACGTTGATCACCACGATGAATACCGCGCAGACCATGACGATGCCGAGGATCACCGGGACGTCGCGAGAGAAGACGGAGCTCACGGCGAGTGTGCCCAGCCCCGGGAGCGCGAACACGAACTCGACGGTCACCGCACCGGCAAGGACCCGCGAGACCTGCAGGCCCAGCACCGTGACGATCGGTACGCCGGCGTTCTTGAGGCCGTGCCTGCCGACGATCGTGCTCTCCAGCAGGCCTTTGGAACGGGTAGTGCGAATGAAGTCCCTGCCCAACACGTCCACGAGCGAGGCGCGGGTCTGCCGCGCCAGTTCGGCAGCGGAGATGGCGGCGATCGCGATCGCCGGCAGGATCAGATGCTGCAGCCACGTACCTGCTCCGTCGGTGAGCTTCGCGTATCCGGTGGCGGGGAAGATCGGGCTGAGGATTGCCAGCGGGATCACCAACGCCAACGCAACGATGAACGGCGGCACCGCGATTGCCACACTCGAGAACACGGTCAGACCCCGGTCCAACCACGAGTTCGGCTGCACCGCAGCGGCGATGCCCGCCGGCAGTCCGACGGCCACCACGATCATCATCGTCACGAGTGTGAGCGAGAGGGTCACCGGAAGCCGTTCGGCGATGATCTGCACCACCGACTGAGTGCTGTAGAGCGAGGTCCCCAGGTCTCCGGTCAGCGCCCCACCGAGCCAGTCGAGGTACCGCACGATCAACGGTTGGTCCAGCCCGAGCGCCTGCCTGGTCTGTTCGATCTGCTCGGCGCTGGCATTGTCACCGGCCAGCGCCGTCGCCGCATCCCCCGGAACGAGGTCGACGAGCGCGTAAACGAAGAAGCTGACGAACAACAACATCGGGATCGCCGAGGCGATCCGCTTGGCGATCAGGGTCACCATCAGGACTCCTTTGCGGTGCCGACCATCGCCGACGCGGCACGAACCGCGCCGGCTTCGGCTCGTCTGCCGAGGAAGTGCGCCCGCGGATCCGGGATCGCCTCCAGCAAGGTCTTGGTGTAGGCGTGCTGCGGATCGGTGAAAACCTGCTCGGTGGGGCCCATCTCCACGATCACACCCTTGCGCATCACGGCGACGCGGTGCGCGAGGAACCGCACGAGCGACAGGTCGTGCGAGACGAACACATATGCCAGTCCTCGCTCGCGTTGCAGGTCGATGAGCAGGTTGAGCACCTGCGCCTGAATCGAGACGTCGAGTGCCGCCACGGGTTCGTCACACACGATGAAATCCGGCTCGGTGGCCAGCGCGCGCGCAATCGCGATGCGCTGCAACTGTCCGCCCGAGAACTCACGTGGGTACTTGTCGAGCTGGTCGGCCCGCAGCCCGACCCGCGCCAGCAAGTCGGTCACCGCGGCGTCGCGTTCCATCCCCTTCAAACCGCGGTGGATTGTGAGCGGCTCACCGACCGCCTCGCGGATGGTCATGTGAGGATCGAGAGACGAGAACGGATCCTGGAAGATCATCTGAGCCCGTTGCCGGAACTCACGCAACTCCGCCCTGGACAGACCGAGAACATCGCGACCGTCGAACACGATCGATCCCGAGTCCGGTTCGATCAATCGCAGTGCAAGACGGCCGACGGTGGACTTGCCTGCACCGGATTCCCCTACGATCCCGACGGTCTCGCCCCTCTCGACGGTGAAGGAGACACGATCGGTCACCGTGGTGCGTTCACGCACCCGACCGAGCAGGTTCCGCTTCACCGGATAGGTCTTGACGAGATCCGACACCTCCAGCAGCGGTCTCATCCCGTGATCCCCTCCAACACCAGATCATTCGCACGAACACATCGCACCGCACGCGTGGACTCGGCCGCCGCACCCGCGAGTGGTACGGGACCGGCGTCGCATTCCGGACCCGCGTGGGGACATCTCGGCGCGAACCGGCACGAATCCGGCCAGTCCCACGGCGCAGGTACCGCTCCCGCGATCGCCTGCAGCGGAGCCGACCGGTCCCGGTGATCCGGGATCGCATCGAGCAGGCCCTGGGCGTAAGGGTGCTGCGGGGACAGAAACAGATCCTCGACCGGTGCGGACTCGATCACCTGTCCGGCGTACATCACGTTGACGGCGTCACACATCTGCGCGACGACTCCGAGGTCGTGGGTGATGAACAGGATCGCAACCTCGAACTGCTGCTGCACCTCACGCATCAGGTCGAGCATCTGCGCCTGCACGGTGACGTCCAGGGCGGTGGTCGGCTCGTCGGCGATCAGCAGTTTCGGTCGGCACACCATGGCGATCGCCAGCATCACCCGCTGACACATCCCACCGGAGAACTCGTGCGGGTAGGCGTCGGCGCGTCGCGTAGCATCGTCGATCCCCACGGCATCGAGCATCTCCACCGCTCGTGCCCAGGCGGCCTTCCGACCCACCCGTTCGTGCCTGCGCACGACCTCCGCGATCTGCGACCCGACCGTGAAGGCCGGGTCCAAGCTGCGGCGCGGTTCCTGAAAGATCATCGACACTTCCGTGCCGCGCACATCCGCCAGCTCGCGATCGGTCATGCCGACCAACTCACGGCCGGCCACCCGGATCGACCCCGATATCTTCGACGTCGCGGAGGGCAGCAACCCCATCGCCGCGAGCGACGTCACCGTCTTTCCAGACCCGGACTCCCCCACTACACCGACAACCGAACCCGCCGGAATCGACAGATCTATTCCGTCGACCACCCGGGTCCACCCATGGTCGGTGACGAAGTCCACGGACAACCCCTCGATTCGCAATACCGGCTCTGCATCAGCGGGCGCCGACGTCAGGCGTCCAACGACATCGATACTCATGCAACAACTCCCGAACTCTGAGTGCCTGCGGCCCCTGTGGGCCTGCGGCAAAGAAGGGACTGCAACGCCTAGAGGTGTGCGGGCTACTTCGCCACGCCGACGTGACGGAGGTCGGGGACACCTTGGATCTGGGACATCGCCATCTCAGTTGCCCCGATGACCTTGTCGGAATATGCGAACTGAGTGGGGGTGGCGCAGATGAAGACGTTCATTGCCTGCTCGGTTGCGATCGCCGCGGTGTCCTCGAGGTGTTGTGCGCGCTGATCCTCGGTGAGGGCCGGGTCGAACGCTTGATCCAAGGTCTCGTCGAAGCCGGCCGGACGGGGTCCGGGGAACAGCTGTGGCGTCCGGTACCAGTACTGGAACGACTGCAGCGAACTCGCCCGTGGCACTCGCCCGTTGAGGACCGCGTCGTACGCGTTTCCTTGTGCGAACCGCGAATTCATCTCAGCCTGATCGACTTCCTGATAGTTCACCTTGATCCCGATGTCTTCGAACTGGGATCGCACCGCGGTCGCGAGTTCGACCACCGGTGAAACCCGTGACGGTGCCAGCATCTCGATCTCGAGGTTGCCCACGCCCGCCGACTCGAGAATCTGCCGGGCTCGTTCGGGGTCGAAGTCGTATCGAATCGGCGGCTCGTCGAGGTATCCGACGGTTCCTGGCGTGGCGGCCTGCGGATTGGGCGTGCACTGACCGTGCATGATCGACTTGTTGATGCCTTCCCGATCTATCGCGAAGTTCAGCGCCTGACGAACCTCCGGCCGAGCCATGTCGGCAGAGTTCGTGTTGACATTCACCACATACTCCGTGGAGGGCGGGTAGGAGTAGAGGTCGTATCCACGACCGAGATTCGACGCCTGGGTGTAGTCGACGGGCATGACGTATGCGAGGTCGATCTGGCCGGAACGCAACGCGTTGATTCGCGCGTTGCCGTCCGCGAAACCGGTGATGGTTATCCGCTCCGGCAACTGCGCGGACGGGTCCCAATACCCCTCCCTCCGCACGTACGAGACCGAATCACCGACGCGCAGGGTGTCCAGTTTGTACGGGCCGGATCCGACCGGACGCAGGTCGAGATCCGGGTTGTTCACGGCGTTGGGACTGATGAGCATCCCCTCGACCCCGGACAGGACGTACGGCAGGTCCGAGGCAGGCCGGTTCGTTCGTATCGTCACCGTCGACGGATCGACAGCGTCGATGCCCTCGATCATCGAGAAGAAGCTCGAAACTGTCGATCCCGGTAGATGAATGGCACGTTCGAGCGAGGCCTTCACGGCTACCGAATCGAGCTTCGCTCCATCAGAGAAGGTGACGTCGTCACGAAGGGTGAAGGTGACGGATCGGCCGTCCGGCCCGAATTCCCACCGGGTCGCAACCATCGGGGCGAGCACCGCCCCCTGCTCACCGTTCACGATCTGGGTGAGGCGGTCGTAGAGCGGCGTGAGGTACGGATATGCCGCGACGGTCGACGGAACCGTGTGGGGATCCACCGGTCGAGGCGGGAGGAAGTAACCCACCCGCAGATGCCCGGCCGGGTTGGCATCGGACGCCTCGAGCCCCGTAGCTGTTCCCGGTTGCGCGGCGGGTTGGCCACCGCATCCAGTCACCGCCAAAGCAAGAACCACAGCGGTACCACAGACTTTTACACCCAGAGATCTCACGGGTCATTCCTCTCGCAGAAGTGCAGTGTGTGGGCGAAACATGCCGAGATGAGAGCCCATCAGGACCGCTGTACGGCTCTCGAGAAGTTCAGCGAAAATTGTTAGAGCTCAGTCACCTTGACTCGGCAGGACCGATCTTCCCGACGATCGACCGAAGGTCATCGCGACGTCGCCTCGACGCCCGAGGGAACTCCGTCCTTGCCGACGGGCAGATGTTCGACCTCGTCGTCGCGCAGCTCCCGCGTCCAGGCCGCGAACTCGAGCAGGATTCCATCGGGATCGAAGAAGTACATCGACCTCATGTATGTGCCGTCGTGAAGCTCCGGGGAAAAGCCCCACTTGCTGTCGTCGTGATTCAGGATCGGCGCAGTCTCGACTCCCTCCGCCTCCAGCTTCGACTTGTACTCCTCGAACTTGTCGGCCGGAATCTTGAACGACACGTGGTTCATCGATCCATGTGCGGTCGCGATGTCGCCGGCCCCGGGCAGAGCGATCGGAGAGGCGATACCGGGGCTCTTCTTCGGGGCGCCGTCGAACCAGAAGAACGCAAGGAACTGGCCGCCTCCCATATCGAAGAAGAAGTGCTGCCCTCCCTTGGGCAGGGCGATGGTCTTGGAGAGCTTCATGCCCAGCACATTCGTGTAGAAGTCGACGGTGCGTTCCATGTCCTCACACACGAGCGCCAGATGACATACTCCGCCAATCTCAAACTTGTTGTTACTCAATTAATTTACCTTTCCTTTGGATCGATTGTCATTCGAATGTCATCCGGAGACGCGCCAGCCGTCGACGACGCCACTCACCGAACGACCTTCCCGAGCGCGTGTCGCGGGCCGGCCTTCCCGACCTGCCACTGGTGCCGACGGTGTGCACACCTCGATCGGTGGACCGTTGGCCACGGGTCCAAGAACCTTGGATCTAACATTGAATAGGTTCTGCTACAACGATTTTCGGTGTCAGCGAATCCACAGGTTAGACGGCGCCTCAACGCGCCGACCGGGGAGCCGAGCTGGCGTAGCTGCGCGGTGGGTCGGCGGTCGCCCCACGCAGTCGGAGCCCTACAGCTGAAAACGCTGTCCGATCCACTCAGCAATCACGTCAGCGACGTCCGGGCGGGTGTCGGTGGGCCGGTCGAAGTAGTGATCACCCGGGATCACCACAGCGCCCTTGTCCACCGAGGCGAAGCCGCCCAAGAGCGCCTCGGCATCGCTGGGGAACACCCCTGTGTCTGCAGCGCCGCTGACGACGAAACTCGGCACCGAAATGTTTGCCAGGTGAGGACCGGCGTTGCACTGCGACGTCTCCTGACTCCACATCGAGAGCCATGTTCGCAGCGTGCACGAGGTAACCAAACCCCATGTCGAGCCATTCGACTGCTTGGGCTCACCGTGGTAGCACCAGTTCGGCTTGCGACCGTTGGCGTCGATGGTCGGATCCACGAAGCGTGGGTCCGCCCAGGTCCGCGGCACCGTGAAGACACGATCGCGCTGGCCGACGGTCGCAACGCGCCGCAACTCCGACTTGGCCCACGCGGTGATCCGTGCGTTGCGGTCACGCTGCGCGTCCCGGTAGCGGGTCAGGAACTCGGCAGTGAACGGTCTCTCTCGCTCGGGGTTCCACAGGTCGAGTTCGGGATCGGTCAGTGTGGGGTCGTTCTCGTCGATGACCGCAGGATCGAGCTGACTGGTCAGTACGTCAGGGCGACCCTGGTGTGCGGCCAGGGCGATGAAGGCGTCGCCCGCTGTCAGGTCGTCGAGCCCGGGCGCTGGGCGCATCCCCGGTAGGGCAACGACATTCGGGGTGGTCGCGTGTGACTGGTACGCCGCCATCAGCGAGCACCCGCCGGAGTTGCCCAGGATGATCAGCGACTCCACGCCCATCTCCTCGCGTAGCCACCTCACCCCGACCCCGATGTCGACGAGCGCCCGATCGAGCAGGAAGTGCAACGGATCGTTGCGGAACCGGGTGTTCCAACCCAAGAACCCGATTCCGCGTGCAGCCAGGTGGTCGGCCAGATAGTGCTGAGAGAAGTCGACGTTGTAGTGGGTTGCGATCACGGCAACCTTCGGCCGAGTTCCCCGGGGGTGGTGGTAGACGCCCTGGCAGGGCCAGCCGCCGGCCCCGGCCCTGGGTTGCCCCGGCGCGGCCAGGCCGACGAACATGGTCTCGATCTCCGAGAGCTGCGTCATGTGTTTTCATGCCTCCATCAAGCGTTCGGATCTGTTGAACGGGAGCGCCGGTCAGGAACAGGACGAGCGAGGGCGGCTCCACGAGTTCGTCGTCATGCCGTGCTCGGTATGTCCTCCACAGTGAGGCCGAGCAATCTCAGGCTCTGCTCACGAACCTGACTCTTGAGAATCTTGTTGGACAAGCCGCGAGGGAGCGGATCATCTTGGAACAAGACATATTTGGGAGCCTTGTAGCGAGCCAGATGCTGACGGCAGTATTCGATCAGTTCGTCGGCGCTCGGACGTTCACCTGAATGCTGGTCTCGTCGCGCGATCAGGGCCGGCACCTCGCCCCACTTCTCGTCGGGGGCGGCGATGACCACGAGTTCGCTGATCCCGGGGTAGCCGGCGAGCACGCGCTCGATCTCCGCGGGGTAGATGTTGACCCCTCCTGAGATCAACATGTCCTTCGCACGGTCGACCACGTAGAAGTAACCATCGTCGTCCTGCCTCACGAGATCACCGGTACGGAGCCAGTCGCCGACCATCGCGTCGCTCGTTGCCGTCGGATCCTCCCAGTACCGCTCCATGATCTGAGGCCCGCGCAACCACAGCTCGCCGATCTCACCCGGGGCAACGTCCTCGCCTGAAACGTCCACCACCCTGGCCGTGGTCTGCGGCGTCGGGATACCGGTGGACCCCAATTTCGCCTCCGCCATCTCGCCCGACAGCGACAGGCACAACCCACCGCTTTCGGTCAATCCGTAGCCTTGGCACACGTGCAGCCCTCTGCGCCCGAACGCCTGCAACATCGCCACGGAGATGGCTTGGCCACCGGTGCCGAGCATCCGCAGACTGGACAGGTCGGTTGTCTCGAAGGTTGTGGCCTGAGTGAGCGCCTCGAGGATCGATCCAACCGCGATGAACTGGGTGATCCTGCGACGCTCGAAGACCTCGAGGGTCAGTTCCGGATCGAACTCGGCTTCGAGGACGGTCTGACCACCGACAGAGTAGAGCGGCATCCACATCGCGATGAGTCCGCCGGTGAAGGCCAGCGCATAGGGGAAGTACGTGCTGTCGGTCGAGTTCCACGCATCAATTGCGATCCGCTCGGCACACACCGCGAGCACATTGCGGTGACTGAGCACCGCACCCTTGGGTACGCCAGTCGTTCCCGACGTATAGCAGATGAACGCCGGATGGTCCCCCGCGAAATCTGCCAACGGATCCTCGGGCGCGGATGCACTGACGACCTCTTCGAACAGGCTCTCGCCTTGGCGGGGCGCGGTTGTCACGATGCACCGAAGCCGGCCGACTGACTGTTCGTACTCGAGGAGCGGGTCCAGCATCCCGCGGTCTGCAACGATGGTCGTCGTACCACTGCGGTCGATGATTTCGGCCAGCTCCGCGGGTGCCAGTCGGTAGTTCAGCGGCACGAAAATGGCGCCCAACTTGAAACATGCCAGCACCGTCTCGCAGAATTCGACAGAGTTGGGGACCAGCGTCGCCACCCGATCGCCGAGCCCAACGCCGAGGCCGCGCAGCCCCTGCGCCAGCCTCGAGGTCCGGTCGTCAAGTTGTGCCCACGTGAGTTCGCGATCGCCCATCACGATCGCCATGCGTTCCGGGTCGCGCTTCGCCCAGTACCGGAGTGGTCCAGCAAGATTCATGTGTCCTCCCAACAGTCTTCAGTTGCGAACGAGGCGTCGGATGCTCCCGTCGCCGTCGCATCCGACGACGATCGACCCGTCCGGCGCGATGATCACCGACGACCGGCGACCGTCGCCGGCCTGCACCTGGGGCAGGCCTAGCGGGAGATCGGTGGCCACCACCTCGCGTCGGTCACCGTCGAGGCTCACGCATACGATCTGACGCGCGCCTTGGTCGGCGATCACCACACAGTTGTCGGTGAGAGCCACGCCATGAGGTCGGACGAATCCGGTCAGCAGACGCGGTTCACCCTCGCCGAGGACTGACACCGATCCTGCGGTCTCGTCACTGACGACGATCACACCGCGGTCGCCGGTGATCCCGGTGACAGTCGCGAGCCCCGACGGGCGCCGCGACTTCACGGTGCCGTCCAATTCAAGGACGACGATGTCGCCGCGCCGCATCCCGACCAACAACAGGCCGTCACCGACACCGACGGCGTTCACCCCGTCGGCATCCTGTGCGAAGTACTCGGAGTTCGCTCCGCTCAGGGATCCGAAGATCTTGACCCACTCGCCCGAGTCGTCGACACGGCGGAACACCTCGCCGGCCTGACTCAGCGCCACGACGACGCCCGCGACCTCGACGACACCGACGGCAGCGAACGGCTGGTCGAGAAGTAACCGGCTCACCCGCTCGAGGTTGCCTTCGCCGTCGACCCGGCAAATGCTCCCGTGGTCGGCCGCGACGAAACCCTCGGCTGCGCTGGCGACCTGGTACGGCCCCAGGAACGAGCCCGCCGAGAGCACCTTGTCGAGCTCACCGGTCTCCATCGAGTACCGAGCCACGCTCGCCTCGACGAAGTTGGAGACGTAGATATAGCCGCGTGCATCGATGTCGAAATTGTCGATGCCGGGGGCGAGGCTCACCAGCCGCTGCCGCTCGCCGGTTTTCAGGTCCACCGCCGTGACCTCACCGATGCTCGCCTGTGCCACGACAAGTCGACCATCGGGGGCGAATTTGACCGCGGTCGGGTGCGCAAGGCCGTCGACCACCTTCTCGACCGCCCCCGACTCCGGATCCACGGCCAACACGGTCCCCGCGAAGACCTGCGGCATGTACAGCCGGCGATCGGGGCCCATCGCCAGGGCATTGAGCCAATCCAGACCCTCGGCGATCACCCGGACCTGGTTCCGCTGGTGTCGGTCGATCTCGAGGACCCGACCACCCTCGCGCATCTCGTCGACGTACAACCGGTCGGTCTCGGGGTCGACGGTGATTCCGTTCACCGCCGGGCAGTCGTCGACCAGCACGAAGTACGTGCCGTCGGCGCGGCGACCGCTCACGCGTCCGTTCATCGTCTCGGCCGCGTAGACGGTCCCCTCGGAGTCGAAGGCGATGTCGTCGGGACCCCGGAGCTCCGAGCCCATCGGCGAGACTGTCGACAGGACGTCGTTGTCCGCATCCCACGCCGAAAGGTGTTCGCCCACAAGCTCCGAGACCCACAGGCTCCCGTCGGCGTGGACCCGCACCCCGTTGGCCCCGAAGAGCCGGGCAGGCTCCCGGACTGTGTCCATCGACCACCCTGGTGCCGCACTCGGCGAGGTATCCAGGTAGAGCTCGAAGCGGGACACCGCCCGGTTGCCGGGCGGCCTACTCATCGGACACCTGCGCCGACCCGACGAGAGCATCCGAGAACACTGCCTTGCGCTTCTGACGGAAGGCGAGTTCTCCCTCGGCCAGGTCCTGGCTCAGGACACAGACGACCTGCGTGCGGTCCTCCATGGTCAACGCGGCCTCCAGGCTGCCTATCTCCTGAGAGGCATTGAGCGCCTCCTTCGACATCCGCAGGGCCAGCGGCGCCTTGGCCGCGAGCACCTGAGCCACCTCGACTGCGGCGTCCACGACACCGTCGGGACAAATGCGGCTCACGAAGCCGATACGCTCAGCCTCGTCGGCCTGCACCCGGCGTCCGGTCATCAGGATCTCCGTTGCGCGGCCACCGATGATCCGGGGGAGCAGATAGCTCGCACCCATCTCCGAGACCGACTGACCGATGTTGATCTGGGCCGCGGAGAAGTACGCCTCCGGCGCGGCCAGCCTGATGTCACTCGCCATCGCGATCGAGAAGCCCCCGCCGACGGCCGGCCCGTTGACGGCCGCGATCACCGGCTGCGGGATGCGACGCAACCGCGCCACCACGCCGGAGTACCACGACTGGATGGCCGCCCAGTGCCGATTCGGGTCGTTCTCCACGCCGGTCGGGAACACTTCACCCGACAGGTCGGCCCCGGAACAGAAACCGCGGCCGGCACCGGTGAGCACGACGACCTTGACGTCGTCGGCGCGCACCAAGGAATCAAGGTGTTTGGTGAGCTCGATGATCAGACCGGGGTTGAGGGCGTTGAGCCTGCTGGGGCGGTTCAGCGTGATCTGCTGAACACCCGGAGCGGGGCTCGAAACGAGAATCGGGTCATCCACGGTCTTCATAGGGACTCCATTCAACGGCGGTGGGCCCGAATCCGTCTCATGCGGCGGCCCGACCGCTTGGTCGGAAATTTCGATACCGATCACGCGGCCCACCTGCCCGGTCGGCTCACTTGTCGTGCTCGGTTGGAGGAGAGCATGGCACGAGTTCATTGACGCCACAAGAGGTTCCAGAAAATACTTCTGGAGATCAGAATCTGCTGCTATGTTCGTGATGCGACGCGACCAACAGGGACCTCACCCTGACGATCCCGCTCCCTCCGGCGGCACCCTCTGCCGCCCAAATCCATACTTGGAGGAGACATGAAACTCGGCCTGAACCTTGGCTATTGGGGATCTGGAAGAGATGACACTCTCGACCTCGTGCGACTCGCAGAGGACGTCGGATTCGACTGCGTGTGGGCCGGCGAGGCCTATGGGTCCGACGGCATCACTCCCCTTGCCTGGCTTGCCGGACAAACGTCCAAGATCGGACTCGGCACCGCCGTCCTCGGCATGGCCGGCCGCTCACCCGCTCTCACGGCACAGACCGCGGCCACGATGGACCATCTCTCCGACGGCCGATTTCGACTCGGTCTAGGTATGTCCGGTCCACAGGTCGTCGAAGGCTGGCACGGCATCCCCTACGGCAAGCCGATGAAGCGCACCAGGGAGTACGTCGACGTGGTCCGGCAGGTGCTCCGCCGAGAGGCTCCTCTCGAACACCACGGCACCTACTACGACATCCCCTACACGGGGAGCGACGGAAACGGCCTGGGCAAGCCACTCAAGATGATCCTGCATCCCCGGCGAGAGAACCTGCCGATCTACCTCGCGGCGATCGGGCCTCGCAACATCGAACTTGCCTGCGAGATCGCCGACGGATGGTTCCCGGTGTTCTTCTCCCCGCGCCGGTTCGACGCGATCGTTCCCGCCGGGTTCACACCCCGACCCGACTTCGACCTGTGCCCGATTGTCGACGTGGTCGTGGGGGACGACGCCGCCCAGTGCCGGGCCCAGGTCAAGCCGAGTATCGCGCTCTACGTCGGCGGCATGGGGGCCAGGGGAAAGAACTTCTACAACGACGTCGCATGCCGGTACGGATACACCGACGCGGCAGTGAAGATCCAGGATCTATACCTTGCGGGGCGGAAGGAGGAGGCGATCGCCGCAGTTCCGGACGAATTGGTCGACGACATCGCACTGTGCGGCCCTCCCGAACGGATCAAAGAACTGCTCGACTCGTGGACGTCGGCACCGATCACATCCATGTCCCTCATGACCCGGCAGCCTGAGGCGGTTCGTCTCATGGCCGACCTCCTCACCTAGGCGGCACATCGTGCAATTCGGTTTCACCCCAGAGCAGGCTGCACTCCGCGACAGCGTCGGTCGATTCCTCGACACCGCCGATCGGCAGCAGGTACGAACACACATGGATGCCGGCCTCCGCTACGACGAAGCGGCCTGGCGCCGAGCGGCAGACGAGCTCGGCCTGATGTCGGTCCCGATCCCGGTCGAGTACGGCGGGGCCGGGGGCGGGCTGGTCGAACTCGCAATCGTCCTCGAGGAGTTCGGTCGCCGTCTCGTCAGGTCGCCGTACCTGGCCAGTGTCGGCCTTGCTTCCACTGCGCTCCTCGCAACCGACGACGCCGCCGCGTGCGCCGACTTCCTCCCCCGGATCGCCGACGGCGAGCTGATAGCCACATTCGCGCTCCCTGTGGGGGTCGGGTCGATGGCGAACCTTCCGGTCCACGCGTCGGACGACGCGCGACTGACCGGCGTCGCCGCAGCGGTAATCGATGCTGAGTCCGCAGGTCTGTTGATCGTGCCGGCGCGCACGGGTACCGGTACCGCTCTGTTCGCGGTCGAGCGCGGAGTCGTCGACGCGTCCGAAGGCGAGGCCACGCCCTACGATCTGGTCACCCGATCGAGCCTGATCCGCTTCGACGACACCCCGGCCGTCCGACTCGGTGCGACCGTCGCGGACGTGGTCGAGCGGGCGTTCGCGCTCGCGAACATCGCGTTGGCCGCCGAACAACTGGGAGGCGCACAGGCCTGCCTGGATGCGTGTGTGGAGTACGCGAAGACGAGAACACAGTTCGGACGGGCAGTCGGGTCCTTCCAGGCGATCAAGCACCGGTGCGCGGACGTACTGCTCAAGATCGAGGGCGCACGCTCGCTCGTCTATCACGCCGCATGGCTCGCCGACCAGGGCGCTACGGAGGAGCTCGCGCTGGTCGCATCGATGACGAAGGCGTGGTGCTCGGACACCTACGTGCAGGCGGCCGAGGCAAACCTCCTGACCCACGGCGGGATCGGGTTCACGTGGGAACACGACGCGCACCTGCATGTCCGCCGCGCCCGGAGTCGCGCAATGACTCTGGGAAGTCCCGACGATCACCGCGACGCGGTCGCCGCCCGCCTTCTGCTCGCTGAGACCCCTAGGAGCAACCATGGATTTCGCTGATTCGCCCGCCGACGTCACCTACCGCGAGCAAGCCGCGAAGTGGCTCGCCGCGAACGCCCCCGACTTCGAGGAGCCGGACACCGGCAGATTGACCGTGTTCGGCGCTCGTACCGCCGAGGAGTCCGTTCGCCACGTGGAGCATGCACTCGCCTGGCAGGCACGCAAACACGCGGAGGGCTGGGCGGGGATCGGCATCGCGAAGGAGTACGGCGGCGCGGGCGGTGACGTCCCCCAGAAACTCCTGTTCGCCGAAGAGGAGGGTCGATTCCGCCTGCCGCTCGACGCCCAGTCGGTCACGATGGGAATGATCGTGCCGACCCTTGCCCGGTGGGGAACCGCCGAGCAACACACGCGCTACCTGACGCCGCTCCTGGCCGGCAAGCAACTCTCGTGCCAGCTGTTCTCCGAGCCGGACGCCGGTTCCGACCTCGCCGCCATCCGGACCACCGCCCAGCGGACCGCGGACGGCTGGCGGATCAATGGACAGAAGATCTGGACGTCCTACGCCCAGTACGCATCCTTCGGCTATCTCCTGGCCCGCAGCGAGGATGCTCCGCGGCACCACGGCCTGACCGCGTTCCTGGTCGACCTGAAGCAACCGGGAGTCACGGTTCGGCCGCTGAAGCAGGCGACCGGCGCGCATACCTTCAACGAAGTCTTCTTCGACGACGCGGAGGTCGCGGCCGACGCGGTTCTCGGCGAGCCAGGCCAGGGGTGGGAGGTCGCGATGACCACCCTGATGGCCGAGCGCTACTCGCTGGAGCCGGATATCGTTGGCGCGCAGCCACTTCTGGAGCTGCTCCGTGCCAGCGATCACCGCAGCGACCCGACGATCCAACGACAGTTCGTCGACGTGCACACGATCCAGCACATCCTCGGCATCCTCAAGCTCCGGCTGCGCACCGCCGCCAACGAGGGCCGTCCGCCCGGGGCGGAGGGCTCGATCACGAAGCTGCTCTCGACCGAGGGCCAGTACCTTGCCGCGGACACCGCACTGCGCGCCCTCGGCCCGGACAGCGTCCTCGAGAACCCCTGGACCGAGCTGCTCACCGGTGCCCTCGGCCTGCGGATCGGCGGCGGAACCGACGAGATCATGAAGAACGCGATCGCCGAACGCGTCCTGGGACTCCCGCGTGAACCACGCGTCCAACAGCAGTGAGAAAGGCTCCTGACGATGACCGATGACGTGAACGTCCCCCGCAAGCTCCGTGCCGTCGGGATCGCGGGCAGCCTCCGCGCCGGTTCCTACAATCAGCTGTTGCTCGACAACGTCATCCGGCTCTGCCCGGATGATCTGGTGATCGACCCGTTCACCCGGATGGCGGAGATTCCGCTGTTCAACGAGGACCATGCCCGCCAGGGTGAACCTCCCGCGGTGGCCGAGCTGCGAGAGGCCGTACGCGCTGCCGACGCGATCGTCATCGCGACCCCCGAGTACAACTACGGTGTCCCCGGGGTGCTCAAGAATGCGCTCGACTGGATCTCGATGCCACCGGGCAACTCCGGACTCGAGGGCAAGGCCGTCGCCCTCGTCGGTGCATCGCCGAGCATCCTCGGCACGGCGCGCGCGCAATCCCAATTGCGTCAGTCCTTCGTGTTCACCCAGTCCCATGTGGTGAACCATCCGGAGGTCTTCGTCACCCGAGCGCACACCCGTTTCGAGGACGGCAACCTCATCGACCCCGGGGCCACGAAGCTCATCGGACAGCTGCTGGCGAACACCGTGAGGCTGGTACGTACCCTCCGGTCGACCAGCGATCACACCACCGCCCCGGGAGCCACGCTGTGAGCGGTCCCCTCGCCGGAGTACGCGTGCTCGAACTCCAGGGCATGGGTCCGCTGCCCTTCGCAGGGATGCTGCTCTCCGATCTCGGCGCGGACGTCGTACGCATCGACCGTGTGGCACCGCGCGCCGACGCGCTCGTCGAACACGAGCCGGTTGCCAGAGGCCGCCGGTCCGTGGCCCTCGATCTCAAGAATCCCGACGCCGTCGCGACCTTCCTCCGTCTCTGCGAGAACGCGGATGCCGTGATCGAGGGCTTCCGTCCCGGTGTTGCCGAACGCCTCGGTATCGGTCCCGAGACTTGCCGTGTACGCAACCCGCGTCTGGTCTACGGGCGTATGACCGGTTGGGGCCAGGATGGCCCCCTCGCCCAGACCGCCGGCCACGACATCAACTACATCGCGCTCGCAGGCGCGCTCCACGGCATCGGGACACCCGAACGCCCAGTACCGCCCGGCAACATCGTCGGTGACTTCGCCGGCGGCGGCATGGTGCTCGCCCTCGGTGTGGTCAGCGCGCTCCTCGCGGCGAGGTCGTCCGGGCAGGGGCAGGTGGTCGATGCGGCAATCGTGGACGGGGCAGCGCTGCTCACCACCGCGATCCACGAACTCATCGCCTCCGGGGAATGGTCCGAAAAGCGGGGCAGCAATGTCCTCGACGGCGGTGCCGGTCACTACGACGTGTACGAGACGTCGGACCACCAGTTCGTCGCGATCGGCGCCCTGGAGTCCCGATTCTACGACGAACTGTGCGTCCGTCTGGGAATCGAGGTCGACCGCACCGCCGACCCGGCGGCGACGCGGTCCACCTTTGCCGAGTTGTTCGCGACCCGGACCCGGCAGGAGTGGTGCGACCTGCTCGAGGGCACCGACGCATGCTTCGCCCCGGTGCTCAGCCCGACCGAGGCGGCCCGGCATCCGGCGAACCGCGCCCGGAATGTCTTCGTCGAGATCGGCGGCGTCACACAACCGGCCCCGGCCCCGCGGTTCTCCCGCACGCCTCCCCGGACCCCGACGCCCGGGGCAGCGCCGGGTGCACATACTCGTGCCGTCCTGAGCGAGTGGGGCCTCGACACTGTAGAGATCGACGATCTCCTCGCCTGCGGCGCGGCCGGCCAGCGCCCGCATCAGCCGTGAACGAAAGGAACAGTTGAATGACCGACGAGCGCTTCAGCGCCGACGATCGTGCGGAGATCATCGAGACCTGCACGAAGATGACGTACTACATCGACGAGCGCCGGTGGGCCGACCTCCACGAGATCTTCACCCAGACCATCACTCTGGACTACGTGGGCGTCTTCGGCGGTGCTCCGACCGACACTCCCCGCACCGACTACGTCAGGAACGCCGAGCGTCTGCTCGGCAACCTCGACGCGACGCAACACCAGGTGTCCGGGCACCTCGTGAGCGGCTCGGGTGACGAGGCCAGGTGCATCTCCCAAGTGGTGGCCACCCACGTGAAGCCCAACAACAGCGGTGGACCGCTGTGGACCTCCGGAGGTCAGTACGACATGGGTCTCCGGCGAGGTGAGGACGGCTGGCGGATCAGCTCGGTGCGCGCGGTCCAGCGGTGGTGCACCGGCAACCGCGAGGTGATGAGGCTCGGCAAACGCGACGTGTAGTCCCACGTGCCCCGCCCGGGGGTCGTCGACCGGAACGGTTCGACGGCCCCCGGGCGTTTCGCTGTGCCTACCGTCAGTGCGGGCACCGCACGCTGTCCCTCTCCCGCCGGTAGACCCCCATCAGCTCCGTCGTGGATGTGTCCCCATCGGAGACCGCGACGCCGACATCGCACAGGTCGGCCGTCAACTCGAGTGCAGCCTTCTTGCCGAGTTCGACACCCCACTGGTCGAAAGAGTTGATGCCCCATATCGTTCCCTGCACGAAGACCAGGTGCTCGTAGAGCGCGATCAACTGCCCGAGGACCGATGGTGTGAGCCGGGGCGCGAGGATCGTCGTCGACGGACGGTCCCCGGACATAACCTTGTGCGGAACGAGTTCCTGCGCAACACCTTCGGCCTCGATCTCCGTCGCGGAGCGGCCGAACGCCAGGACCTTCGCCTGGGCGAACATGTTCGCGACCAGCACATCGTGCATCGACCCGTCAGGGTCGAGTTCCGCGACGCCGGCTGCCGAATTCACGAACCCGATGAAATCCACGGGAACCAGACGGGTGCCTTGATGGAGAAGCTGATGGAAGGCGTGCTGCCCGTTCGTTCCGGGCTCACCCCAGTAGATTTCGCCGGTCCGGGTGCCCACACCGGTGCCGTCGGATCGGACCGACTTGCCGTTGGACTCCATCACCAACTGCTGGAGATAGGCCGGAAACCTCGCGAGGTCGTTCGCGTACGGCAGTACCGCGTGTGTGTCGGCACCGAAGAAGCTCGCATACCAGACACCGAGCAGTCCGAGCAGCACCGGCGCGTTCGATTCGAGCGGCGCGGTGCGGAAATGCTGATCCATTCGCCTGAACCCGGTCAGGAACTCGCCGAACTGTTCGGGCCCGATGGCGACCATGAGACTGAGTCCGACGGCCGATCCCAACGAGTAGCGGCCGCCGACCCAGTCCCAGAAGCCGAACATGTTCGCTCGCTCGATGCCGAACGCTTCAACTCGTTCGACATCACTCGATACCGCAACGAAATGCAGGGGTACAGCGTCCTCCCCGAGCGCATTCGTCAACCAACGGCGGGCCGCGGTTGCATTGGTCAGGGTTTCCAGAGTCGAAAACGTCTTCGAAACCACCACGAAGAGAGTGGTTTCCGGCTCGAACCCGGCCAGCGCGGAGGCCAGGTCCGCGGGGTCGACATTCGACACGAAGCGCACGTCCGGGCCGTCGACACAGGACCGCAGGGCGCGGTATGCCATGGCGGGGCCGAGGTCGGATCCGCCGATTCCGATGTTCACGACGGATCGGATTCGACGGCCCGTTGCGCCACGCCACCGGCCGGATCGGAGGCGATCGGCAAAGTCTGCCATTCGGTCGAGAACCTCATGCACGTCGTCGACGACGTGCTCACCGTCGACGACCAGTCGGGCGCCCCGAGACGCTCGCAGTGCCGTGTGCAGCACCGCCCGATCCTCGGTGCTGTTGATGCGCTTGCCGTCGAACATCGCCTCACGGCACCGTTCGACACCGGCCGATCGTGCCAGCGCGGTCAACAGGTCGAGCGTCTCCGCTGTGACGAGGTGCTTACTGAAGTCGATGTAGAGATCGCCGGCGCTCACGGTGAGGCGGCGGCCGCGGCCCGGGTCCGATGCGAACAGTGTGCGCAGATCGGTCGACGCGATTGTGCACTGATGCGCCGTGAGCTCCTGCCACAACGCGGATTTCGTGACATCGACGGCGGTCATGACAATGCACGCAGCCGCGGTGCCAGGTCGCGCTCGAACAGCTCCAGGAACCGGCGCTGGTCGTGGCCGGGGGCGTGGAAGACCAGGTGGTTCAGGCCCGCGTCGGTGTACTGCTTGACCTGCTCGACCGCCTCGTCGGGGTCGGAGGCGACGATCCACCGCTTGGCGACCTGCTCGATCGGCAGGGCGTCCGCGGCCGCCTCCATCTCGATCGGGTCCTCGATGGAGTGCTTCTGCTCGGGCGTCAGCGACAGCGGCGCCCAGAACCGGGTGTTCTCCAGGGCCAGTTCGGGGTCGGTGTCGTAGGAGATCTTGATCTCGATCATCCGGTCGATATCGGACGACCTTCGCCCCGCTTTCTCGAGTCCTTCGGACACCGCGGGCATCAGCTTCTCGGTGTAGAGGTCCATGCCCTTGCCCGAGGTGCAGATGAAGCCGTCACCCGCGCGGCCCGCGTACCGGGCGACCACCGGGCCGCCTGCCGCGATGTACACGGGGATGCCGCCCTCGGGGACGTCGTAGATCGAGGCGCCGGTGGTGCGGTAGTACTCGCCCTCGAAGTCGGTGCGCTCGCCGGTCCACAGCTGGCGCATCAACTGCACCGACTCGCGCAGCCGCGCGAACCGCTCCTTGAACTCCGGCCACTCGCCCTGGTAGCCCGTGGCGATCTCGTTGAGAGCCTCACCGGTGCCGACGCCGAGCATGATGCGTCCCGGGTACAGGCAGCCCATCGTCGCGAACGCCTGGGCCACGACGGCCGGGTTGTAGCGGAAGGTCGGGGTCATCACCGAGGTGCCCAGCTGCAGCGTCGTGGTGCGCTCGCCGACCGCGGTCATCCAGGCGAGGGAGAACGGCGCGTGCCCACCGTTGTGCCGCCACGGCTGGAAATGATCCGACACCGTGGCCGAGTCCATCCCGTGCGCCTCGGCCAGGACGGCGAGTTCCACCAACTCGCGCGGCCCGAACTGCTCCGCAGAAGCCTTGTAGCCCAACCGCAGGTTCATGCAGGCAACCCCTTCAGACGTACATCGTGACCACCGAACTGATTGCGCAAGGCCGAGACAGCCTTCATCGCTGGGGAATCAGGTTGGCGGGAAGAGAATCTGGCGAACAACGCCGCCGAGATCACTGGTGCGGGTACGGCGTGCGCGATCGCTTCTTCGACCGCCCATCGACCCTCGCCGGAATCGTCCGTATGGCCGGTCAAACGTTCGAAACCCGGATCGTCCATATCCGCGGCTACCAGCAACTCCAGGAGCCACGACCGCACAACCGTGCCTCTCTGCCAAGCCTTCAGGACCGAGCCGACGTCGGCGATAAGAGGCTCCGCGGCAAGCAGTTCGTAGCCTTCTGCGTAGGACTGCATGAGTCCGTATTCGATGGCATTGTGGACCATTTTCGCGTAGTGCCCGGCACCGACCGGTCCGGCATGGACGAACCCCTCGTCATGCGGACCGGCCGGGCTGAGCGCATCAAAGATCGGCATGGCGCGGGCGACGTCGTCCGCGGCGCCCCCGACCATCAGGCCGTACCCCTCCTGCAGGCCCCAAACACCGCCGGACACACCGCAATCGAGATAGCCGATTCCCTGGTTCCCCAGTAGTGCGCAGTGGTCCTTGTCATCGGTGAACCGGGAGTTTCCCCCATCGACCACGAGATCCCCGGCCTCGAGTAGGTGGCTCAACTGTTCGATGACGGTTCGCGTCGGCTCGCCTGCCGGAACCATCACCCACAGCACCCTCGGCGCTGGCAAGCGGGCAACCAATTCCTGGAGCGACTCCACGTCACTCACGGTGGTTCCGGGATCGAACCCGACGACGTCGTGCCCGGCACCGCGTAAGCGTTCGCGCATGTTCGCACCCATCCGGCCCAGGCCGATCAGACCCATCTGCATTGAAACTCCTCGGAATCAGTGTGTTGCGCCCGAACGGAAGCCGACATGCACGAATTCGCGCAGTCGTTGCGTGAAATCATGCAAACTGCTGCGCCATCTGTCAATATCTGCGCAACCCGGGAGCTACAATGTGTCGGGCCGCCCGGCCGGCAGGGGCCGGCACCGTCCGAGGAGGAACTGGTTTGTCCGGGAGTGCACAGCGTCGCGAGGACATACTTCACAGGCTCGTTGCAGACGGCTACGTCGAAGCAAAGGCGCTGTCACGGGAGCTCTGCGTGGACGCGTCCACCATCCGCCGCGATCTGGACGCCCTCGTTCGACTCGGCAAAGCCGAACGGACGCACGGCGGCGCGCGGCCGATCGACGGCGCGATGTCCGAGATCCCCTACGCGGTCAAGGAAGGCGATCACAGGGCGGAGAAGATCGCCATCGCCCGTGCGGCCGCGGACCTCGTACGCGACGGCGAGAGCGTCATTCTCGACAGCGGCTCCACCACATACCAGGTCGCGGCTGCGCTGCGGCACAGGACCGACCTGACGATCATCACCAACGACCTGCGAATCGGAAAGTACGTCGCGACATTCCCGGATGTCCGACTCCTGGTGACAGGCGGAGAACTCCTCGGGTCGGTATTCACGCTGGTCGGCGAGCGTTCCGTGGAGTTCCTCGCCGACTACTCCGTCGACTGGGCATTCCTCGGCGCCGACGCCATCGATCCCACCGCAGGGGTCACCAACACGAACACGCTCGAAGTCCCGATCAAGCGGGCCATGATCGCCGCCGCCGCTCGCTCGGCCGTCCTCGCAGACAGTTCGAAGTTCGGGCACAGGGCGCTGACCAGAGTGGCAGTGCTCGGCGAAGTCGACCTGATCATCACGGACTCAGGACTGGCCATCGATCACGTTGATCAGTACGGCGAGGGACTCATGCGCGTCAGCCCGGAAGAAGACCGTCTCGGCACGCGTCCCCGACACTAGACGGACTAGGCGCTGCGCGCCTGTGAGTCCTTCTGGCCCTTGTCGGGACCAGAAGGACTCACAGGCGGCGGAGCCGCCTAACGCAGGGCGTTGTCCAGGTCCGCCAGCAGGTCGGCGGTGTCCTCGAGCCCGACGGACAGCCGGACCACGCCGTCGGTGAGGCCAACGGCCGCACGGCCTTCCGGGCCCATCGCACGGTGCGTGGTGGTGGCCGGGTGGGTGATCAGCGACTTGGCGTCACCGAGGTTGTTCGAGATGTCGATCACCCGCAGCGCGTCGAGCACCTCGAAGGCCCGCTTCTTGGCCTCGCCGTCCGGCGCGTCGAGCTCGAAGGTGACGACCGTGCCGCCGCCGCTCATCTGCCGCTTGGCCAGATCGTGCTGCGGATGCGACTCCAGGTACGGGTACTTCACCCAGCGCACCGACTTGTGGCCCTCGAGGAACCGGGCGATCTGGAGCGCCGAGTCGACCGAGTGCCGCACCCGCACCGGCATCGTCTCGAGCCCCTTGAGCAGCGTCCACGCGTTGAACGGGCTCAGTGCGGGACCGGTGTGCCGCATCAGGTTCTGCACCGGACCCTCGATGTAGTCCTTGGGCCCGAGGATCGCGCCGCCAAGCACCCGGCCCTGGCCGTCGATGTGCTTGGTTCCGGAGTACACCACGATGTCCGCGCCCAGGTCGAGGCTGCGCTGCAGCAGCGGGGTGGCGAAGACGTTGTCCAGCACCACCTTTGCGCCGGCCGCATGCGCGAGCTCCGAGACCCGCGGGACGTCGACGAGCGACTGCATCGGGTTCGACGGGGTCTCGAAGAACACCGCGGTGGTCGGCACCGACAGCGCCTCTTCCCACTGCTCGAGGTCCTCACCGTCGACGAAGACCGTCTCCACGCCCCAGCGCGGCAGGATCTCGTTGCACACCACGAAGCAGGAGCCGAACAGGCTGCGCGCCGCTACCAGCCGGTCGCCCGCGCCGAGCAGCGCGCCGAGCGCCGTGAACACCGCGGACATGCCGCTCGAGGTCGCGAAGCAGGCCTCCGCGCCCTCGATCAGGCGCAGTCGCTCCTCGAACATCTTCACGGTCGGGTTGCCGTACCGGGAGTAGACGAAGTGGTCGACCTCCCCGGTGAACGCCTGCTCGGCCGCTCCCGCCGACTCGTAGACGAAGCCGGAGTTGAGGAACAACGCCTCGGAAGTCTCCTCGAACCCGGTGCGCATGATGCCGCCGCGCACGCCGAGCGTGCCGAGCCCGACATCCGGCGGGAGCTCGCGGTGGAAGGCCCCGCCCTGCGGGATGCCACTCACGACTGCCGCCACGGGAGTCCGAGGGCGCGCCAGCCGGCCGCCCCGCGGTGGCCGTCCGCGTCGATGCCGCCCTCGAAGCCGTCGAGGACGTTGTAGGCCGGCTCGATCCCGGCCGCGGTCGCGGCCTCGGCCGCACCGATGGAGCGCTGGCCGGATCGGCACAGGAAGACCGCAGGTCCGCCGGAGATCCCGGCCTCCTTGAGCTGGTCCACGAAGTTGTCGTTCCTGGACCCGGTGACGCTCACCCACTCGATGAGCACCGGCTGCCTGCCCAGTTCGGTGGTGTCGGGAACACCCACGAACCGCCATTCCGCGTCGGTGCGAACATCGACGAGAACCGCCTCGGGATGCTCGCGCAGCAGGTCCCATGCCTGCTGCGGGGTGATGTCGCCTGCGTAGCTCATGGCATCAGTTTTTCACAGCCCGAGAATCCGTTCACGCTGCGGCGGCACCTTGGCCGCGCGCCCCCGCCGACCGGCACCTGGCAATGATTCCGCTCAGCCTGATCCACAGGGTTGCGCACAGGGCGGCCAGCCCGTAGTGAGGGACACAAGCAACAGTTGTGACCCCCCAACCGGGGGCTGCCTAGCGGTGGGGCGCCGGAGAGCGCAGGATTGACAGTTGCGGTTCGGGGCTCCCGCCTCGAACGACCGGTCGGGGTGTGCTTAGCCTAAGCTGGAAGCCGACCGGCGGGCCCGAGAACGGCCTGACCACTGCTCGAAACCGCTAGCGACTGCTAGCAGGTCGCTCGAAAATCACCGACTGTCCGCACATCGAAAAGGTAGTTCGCTCCCGATGACTCAGACCCGTCCTTTGCGCGTGGCCATCGTTGGTGCCGGCCCTGCCGGTATCTACGCCGCCGACGCCCTCATGAAGTCCGATACTGCCTCCGGACGCGGCGTGTCGATCGACCTGTTCGAGCGGATGCCCGCACCGTTCGGCCTGATCCGCTACGGCGTCGCCCCCGACCACCCGCGAATCAAGGGCATCATCACCGCCCTGCACAAGGTGCTCGACAAGCCGCAGGTCCGCCTGCTCGGCAACATCGACTACGGCACCGACATCACCCTCGACGACCTGCGCACCTTCTATGACGCGGTCATCTTCTCCACCGGCGCCAACGCCGACCGGGCGCTCAACATCCCGGGCATCGAGCTCGACGGCAGCTACGGCGCCGCCGACTTCGTCTCCTGGTACGACGGCCACCCCGATGTCCCCCGCGCCTGGCCGCTGGAGGCCGAGAAGGTCGCCGTGCTCGGCGTCGGCAACGTCGCCCTCGACATCGCGCGCGTGCTCGCCAAGACCGGCGACGAGCTGCTGCCGACCGAGATCCCGGCGAACGTCTACGAGGGCCTGAAGAACAACAAGGCCGTCGAGGTCCACGTCTTCGGCCGCCGCGGCCCGGCGCAGGCCAAGTTCACGCCGCTGGAGCTGCGCGAGCTCGACCACTCGCCCACCATCGAGGTCATCGTCGACCCCGAGGACATCGACTACGACGAGGGCTCCGAGGCCGCGCGCCGCGGCTCGAAGCAGGTCGACATGGTCGCCAACACCCTGCAGGACTGGGCCATCCGCGACCAGGGCAACCGCCCGCACAAGCTGTTCCTGCACTTCTTCGAGTCGCCCACCGAGGTGCTCGGCGAGGACGGCAAGGTCGTCGGCCTGCGCACCGAGCGCACCGAGCTGGACGGCACCGGCAACGTCCGCGGCACCGGCAAGTTCAACGACTGGGACGTCCAGGCCGTCTACCGCGCCGTCGGCTACCTGTCGCAGAACATCGCGAAGCTGCCGTTCGACGACCAGGCCGGGACCGTCCCCAACGAGGCGGGCCGGGTCATCGGCGAGGACGGCAACCACATCGCGGGCACCTACGTCACCGGCTGGATCAAGCGCGGCCCGGTCGGCCTGATCGGCCACACCAAGGGAGACGCCAACGAGACCATCGCCTGCCTGCTCGAGGACGCCCCCGGCTTCGAGGGCGCAGCGCAGCCCGAGGAGGACGCGGTCGTGACGTTCCTCGAGGGCAAGCAGGTCCCGTTCACCACCTGGGACGGCTGGTACCGCCTCGACGCCCACGAGCGTTCCCTCGGCGAGCCCGAGGGCCGCGAGCGCATCAAGGTCGTCGAGCGCGAGGACATGTTGCGCGCGTCGCAGCAGTAGGCTTCTTCAGATCGAGGTGGCGTTCGGCCCGCTGAGCGGGCCGGACGCCACACTTTTGTCACCGACAAGGCATGCTCTTACAGTGTTTGACGCCCACGTACACATCATCGATCCCCGGTTCCCGCTGGTGGAGAACGACGGCTACCTGCCGGAACCGTTCACCATCGCCGACTATCGCAAGCGGGTCGACGGCTTCGGCGTGGACGGCGGCGCGGTGGTGACCGCGTCGTATCAGGGCACCGACCAGGCCTACCTGGTCGCCGCGCTGCAGGAGCTCGGCCCCGGTTGGGTGGGCGTGACCCAGCTCGCCGAGGACGCCACCGACGAGGACATCGTCGCGCTGGACAAGGCAGGCGTCCGGGCACTGCGCTTCAATCTGCGCCGCAGCGCCACCGACCTCAAACTGCTGGCCACGCAGGCGCAGCGGGCCTGGGACCTGGTGGGCTGGCACGCGGAGTTCTACGTGGACGCGGCGCTGCTGCTGTCCCTGGAGCCGGTGTTCAAGAAGCTGCCCGCCGTGAGCATCGACCATCTCGGCATGTCCACCAGGGGCCTGCCCTACCTGCTCAACCTGGTCGACCGCGGCGTCAAGGTGAAGGCCACCGGCTTCGGCCGGGCCACCATCGACGACGTGGGCGACGCGCTGCGCCGCATCCACGCCGTGAACCCCGAGTCGTTGATGTTCGGCACGGACCTGCCCGGGACCAGAGCCAGGCGGGCCTTCGAGGCCGCGGACCTCGACATCGTCGCGGACGCGGTGGGCGACGACCTCGAGGCGGTCCTCGGCGGCAACGCCCGCGCCTGGTACCGGCTCACCTGACCGGGCGACAAACGGATCGGGCCTCTGCCGCCACTCCTAGAGGTGGCGGCAGAGGCCCGTTCGCCCCACGGAGAGGCGGGGTGGAGCATGACTACTTCGACGATCCACCCGTCGGGGCGGACGAGCCGTCGAGGATGCCGAAGACGGTGGACAGCGCGCCGAACAGGTCGGACAGATCAGACGAGGACATCGGTGCTCCTTAGCGGTTGCGGGATTGTCGACGCCACGAGACCCAGCGTCCAGATAGTTGTACCCGACGTCCCGGCCGCTTTCAGTGCTCGGAGGGTGAACGCGGGTTGAAACCTTCCCGGTTCCCCTACGCGAAGATCGCTGCGGCCAACCAGATCCCGGCCGCCAGCAGCGCGCCGAGCAGTTCCACCAGGATCGACAGCCCAACGGCCTTCGTCGCGTGCACGGTCGAACGCCATGCATCCGAGTGTGTGCGGTGGCGCTGTACCTCCGCCAGGTAGGTGCCGAGCAGGAAGCCGATCAGCAGGCCGACGACCGGGATCACGAAGAACCCGACGATCCCCAGCAGCGCGCCCGCGACCAGCGACCGCTTGGGCACGCCCGCGTCGCGCATCCGGCGTCCCGGCCAGGTGTACTTGACGACACCCGACACGACCAGCAGCACGGCCGCCGCGGCGAACACCGACCACCCGGTCCCGGTGCCTTCGAGGATCGCCCAGACCGCAATGGCCCCCAGGATCAGCAGCGCACCGGGCAGGATCGGCAGCACGACCCCCACCAGTCCCACCACGATCGCCAACCCGATCAGGACCTCAACACCGACGCTCACGGGCGACACTGTGCCAGACCGCGGACCGGCGCAGGCGCGCACGCCACAATGGCCGGATGGAACTGGGGATCGACACCACGCTGACCCTGCTCGCCGCCGGGCTGATCTTCCTGCTCGCACTCGGTCTCGGCGTGTGGAAGTACCGGCAGATGGCGCTGTCGGAGAACCACCTCGCGCACCCGTACGTGGACATCGCGCACCGGGCGGCACTGCTGTATTCCTTTGCGACCCTGCTGATCGCGGTGTTCGTCGAGCTCAGCGCCTGGCCGACCTGGGTGAACCTGGTGGCCGCGGCCGTGACGGTCTTCTTCTTCGTCGGCGCGATCGCGAGCTATGTCGTGCACGGCGCCAAGCGGGACACCACCAACCAGTTCGAGCATCCGGACCTGGGTCTGCACCTGGCGATGATCGCGCTGATCGCCGGCGAGATGGGCGGTTTCGCGGTACTGCTGGCCGGGTTCGCCCGCGGGCAGCTGCTCGGCTGACCGCTACGCCGGGACCTGGTGCAGCGACAGCACGTTCGCGTGCGGGTCCCGGAACCACGCGATCCTGGTGCCGTCGGGGCCCGTCCAGGCGTCGTGCTCGTCCTGATCCAGGCCCGGGTACCGGCTGAACTCCACCCCCTTGGACCGCAGTTCCTCGACCGCCGCGTCCAGGTCGTCCATCTGCCAGCCGAGTACCGTGTACCCGGTGTCCGCCTTCGACTGCACCAGGGTGATCCGGAGTTCGACCCCGTTCCCACCGTCGACCACCAGCGCAAACGGGGTCCGTTCGGTGAGGGTGAGCCCCAGCGTGTCTACGTAGAACATCGCCGAGACGTCGAGGTCCGTGCTGGGCGCGAACGCCACGAGTCGACCGGGGAAGGCCATGGCCTCACTCTGCTCGGCCGGTCGCGAACAGGCAAGACCCCCGCCCCTACGGGCCCCTCTCGAGCCGATCCGTGACCCGCGGCACACACCCCATTGGCCACGGGTTAACGTCTGTTAATTCACGCAATATCGTGCTCAGAACGAGGAGAATCCGTGTCCGCAGAAGACGTAAGGAAAGGCCCGCTCGCGGGCGTCCGCGTGGTCGAACTGGCAGGCATCGGGCCGGGACCGCACGCCGCGCTGCTGCTCGCCGACCTCGGCGCCGATGTCGTCCGGGTACAGCGCGCCGGGATGATCCCCGGCCCCGACAAGCGTCACGACCAGACCCAGCGCGGCCGCCGGATCGTCGAGGCCAACCTCAAGGACCCGGCCGACATCGAGAAGGTCCTCGGCCTGCTCGAGCGCGCCGACGTCCTGATCGAGGGCTTCCGGCCCGGTGTCACCGAGCGGATGGGGCTCGGCCCCGACGTGGTCCTCGAGCGCAATCCGCGCCTGGTCTACGGCCGGATGACCGGCTGGGGCCAGGAGGGACCGCTCGCGCAGTCCGCAGGCCACGACATCAACTACATCTCCCTGACCGGCGTGTTGCACGCCATCGGCCGCAAGGGCGAGCGCCCGGTGCCGCCGCTGAACATGGTCGGCGACTTCGGCGGCGGCTCCATGTTCCTGGTGTTCGGCATCCTCGCCGCCCTCGTCGAACGGCAGAACTCCGGCAAGGGCCAGGTCGTGGACGCCGCGATGGTCGACGGCACGCTGGCCCTCTCGCACATGATCTGGAGCTTCCGCGGACAGGGGGTGTGGTCGGATGAGCGCGGCGTGAACATGCTCGACACCGGTGCGCCCTACTACGACACCTACGAGACCGCGGACGGCAAGTACATGGCCGTCGGCGCGATCGAGCCGCAGTTCTACGCGGTGCTGCTCCAGGGATTGGAGCTCGATCCCACCGAACTGCCCGGCCAGAACGAGGCGAACGCGTGGCCGGAGCTGCGAAAGGTGTTCACCGAGCGCTTCCTGTCCAAGACCCGCGACGAGTGGACCGCGATCTTCGAGGGCACCGACGCCTGCACCACCCCGGTCCTGACCTTCGCCGAGGCCCCCGACAACGCGCACATCGCGGCCCGCGGTTCGCTCGTCGAGCTCGACAAGGTCACCCAGCACCGCCCGGCGCCGCGGTTCTCGCGGACCGAGACCGGCCTCCCGACCCCGCCGCCGAGCGCGGCCGTCGACGCGGCCGACATCTGGACGTAGCGGGTCGCGATTCGCACGCCACGAGGGCGGGTGGGGTCATCCTGTCGGGAAACCCCGCCCGCCCCTTTTCGGCACCGGAGCCGGATCACGCGGGCGCCGAGAGTGATTCGAAGATCTCCCGGTAATACCGATGCGCCATGAAGTGGCCGCCCGGACGCGTGCGCAGCCGTGCGCCGGGGATCCGCCGGGCCAGCTCCCTCGGCCATGCGCTCGGGACGAGTTCGTCGTCGTCGCCGTACCAGACGTCGACCGGCACTGCGAGGTCCTCGGGACCGAATCCCCACGGCCGCATCCAGGCTCGGTAGTCCTCCACCATCCCCCGGCCGCCGCGCAACGCCGCACCCGTCATGGCGGCGAAGTTCGCGACGGGCTCGCCCAGGATCACCTCGGCGTCCGCCCTGCCGAGTCCCCTGGCCGAGACCCGGGTGAACAGCGTCGGCGCGGACCGTGCCGTCACACCCATCGCCTGGAACACGACCCGCGCCACCGGCGCGGCGCGCTGGGACAGCCGCGTGAACACGCGATCCATCGTGGGCAACCGGTCGAACACGCCGTCCTCGGTCAGCGGTAGTGCCCCCGCGACGATCGCCACCCTGTTCAGTCGCGGGGCCAACGCGAACCCGAGGGCCGCGGCGTACTGTCCGCCCATCGACCACCCCATCGCCGACATCCGGTCGACCTCGAGGTGATCGGCCAGCTCCTCGACGTCACGCGCCCAGTCCAGCGGCGTCCGTCCCGGCAGCGGATCGGAGAGCCCGATGCCGGGACGGTCCGGCGAGACCAACCGGATCCCTGCGTCGTGGGCGACGGCCGACGCGGCCGCCACGTCGAGCCGTCCCGCCAGCCCACCGTGGGCGTTCACGACGACGAATCCGGCCGGGTCACCGTAGTCCGCAAAACCCAACAGACGGCCGTCGCGCAGGCGAATGACGCGATCCTGTGGTCCAACGTGATCTCGGCGCACCGGAGCCTCCGTTGGCGTCAACGCTAGATCCGTCGACGTCAGATCACCAGGGCCGGACGTTCCACCTCCACGCCCCCGGAGAGCGCGCGGTAGGCGGCTGCGATGCCGGTGACCGCGGCCCTGAGCTCCTCCTCGCCGCGGGCGTAGGGCAGCCGGATGTACCGCTCGAACGCGCCCTCGAGCCCGAACCGTGGGCCGGCCGCGAGCAGTACGCCGTGGTAGGGCGAGGTGGCGGCGAGCGCGGTCGACATCGGAGCCGGCAGCTGCATCCACAGCGCCATGCCGCCGCTGCCCGGGGTGCACCGCCAGTCCGGCAGATCCGTCGCGACCGCGTCGAGCAATGCGGCGCGCTGGCTGCGGAGCTGTTCGCGACGCTCCGGCAGCACCTCGTCCTCGACCTCGAACATCGACACGGCGGCCAGCTGCTCGACCACCGCGGTGCCCAAGTCGAGGGCGGACCTCGACGCGGCGAGCGCACTGATCAGCGGGGCCTCCGCCCGGATCCAGCCGATCCGCAGCCCGGACCAGAAGGCCTTGGAGGTAGAGCCGATGGTGACGATGTCCGCCCGTCCCGCGCCGCGCGCGAAGGCAGCGACCGGCGTCGGAGTGGGCGCGTCGAGCCCGAGGTCGGCCATCGTCTCGTCGATGATGAGCGTCATCCGGGTGTCCCGGGCGATCGCGGCCAGTTCGGCGCGGCCCTCGTCGTCGAGGCAGAAGCCCGTCGGGTTGTGGAAGTCCGGCACCAGGTACGCGAGTTTGGCCGCGGTCTGCCGTGCGGTGCTGCGGATTCCGTCCAGGTCCCAGCCCCTGGTCTCCTGCCGGACCGCGACCGGTACCGGCCGGGCGCCCATCCTCTTGATCGCCTCGATGGCGTTCGTATAGGTCGGGTGGTCGATGAGCACCCGCTCACCCGGCGCGGCGAGCAGGCCCAGCACCAGGACCAACGCGTGTTGCGCGCCCGCGGTGACCATGATCTGCTCGGGGGCGGTCGGCAGGCCTCGCCTGCAATACCGTTCGGCGATCGCCTGGCGCAACACCGGCAGCCCGACCGGTTCGATGCCGTGCCCGCCCAGGTAGGCGGGCAACGCGTCGAGTCCCTCCGCGTATGCCCTTCGCATCGGCTCGACCGGCGCGGACATCGAGGCGCACGTGAGGTCGATGACCGGGTCCGTGCTCGCGCCTCCGACGGCAGATCCGCCGAACATGGTGCCGCGCAGCAGTTTACCCGTGGCACCGGACTCGGGCAGGGCGACCGTGCTTCGCGACCCCTGCCTACTGATCAGGTATCCCTCGTCGCGGAGCACCGCGTACGCGGAGGTGATGGTGGTCCGGCTCAGTTCGAGCACGCCCGCGAGGTCACGCTCGCTGGGCAGCGCCACCCCCAACGGGATCCGGCCGTCGGCCACCAACATCCGCACGTTGTCCGCCAGCGCGCGGTACGCGGGCCGGGAGACGCGGCGCCGGCCCCCGGACTCGTCGTCCTGCCATTTCCCGAGATCGCGCGCCAACGTGGTCGCTCCGAGCACCCTGATTGCCATGCAGTCCAGTATTCG
Organism: Rhodococcus sp. OK611; assembly: GCF_003050885.1. Classification (NCBI taxonomy): domain Bacteria; kingdom Bacillati; phylum Actinomycetota; class Actinomycetes; order Mycobacteriales; family Nocardiaceae; genus Rhodococcus; species Rhodococcus sp. OK611. Next base: position 115,105 of record NZ_QAOZ01000002.1, on the reverse strand, counting down.
CAAAGTGGATGTTTATTGCAATACCAGTTGGGCGCAGGATGGGGACATGTTCGCAGCACTGACCCTCACCATCCTGGCCCTCGGCTCCGCAGGCCTGTACGTCGCGGCGCGCCGGTCGAACGGCACGCGAATCTTCCACCTCGACCAGTTCCGTCCCGCCGCACCACTGGCCGGACTGCTGCCGGAGGGTCGCGATGCGGAGCGCGCCCACCGCGACCTGCAGGCCGCGCAGTCCCGACACGAGGCCGTCGTGGCGGGCAAGGGCGCGCCCCACCACTGACCCCCGGATCTACCAGTCCAGTTGACTCCAACTGGACTGGTACTCCGGGCGGATGTCGGCTACCTGACTCATACTGAACCCGTGCGCTCACTCGAATTCGCCCTCTTCGACACCCCGGTCGGCCGGTGCGCGGTGGTGTGGGGAGAGCAGGGGATCGTGGGCTTTCAGTTGCCCGAGGGCTCGGACGAGCTGACCCGTGAGCGGAACGCGCAGCTCTTCCCCGACGCCACCGAGGGGGATCCGGACTCGAGCTCCGCGGCCCGACGCGCGATCGACGGCGTCGTCTCGCTGCTGGCGGGTGAACCCGATCCCCTCACCGACGTGCAGCTCGATCTGCGCGCGGTGCCGGACTTCGACAGCCGGGTCTACGCGGTGACCAGGGCGATCGAGCCGGGGGCGACTCTCACCTACGGGGAGGTCGCCGCCCGGATCGGCAGCCCCGACGCTGCCCAGGCCGTAGGTCAGGCGTTGGGGCGCAACCCGATTCCCATCCTGGTCCCCTGCCACCGGGTGCTCGCCGCCGGTGGGAAGACCGGCGGCTTCTCCGCGCCCGGCGGCGCGGTCACCAAACGCGCGCTGCTGACGATCGAGCGCGCCCCGGGTTTTGACGAGCCAACACTGTTCTGATCGGGGCCATGACCGCCCCGACGCGTGGCCGCCCTACGGCGCGCCGAACATCATCAGGCCGTCCCTGGTGCACTCGGGGAAGTTGTTCTCGCGCGGGTGGCAGTCCCAACCCCTGATGCTCGCGGCCTGCCCCGGCGCCCCGGCGTCGCGATGAACTCCTCCATGACGGTGAACGCCTCACCGCAACCCACCCGGCCCATGGGGGCACTCACCGCGGCACGATCAGCACCTGCCCCGGATAGATCACCGTATCCACACTCGGGAACCCGTTGAGCCGCAGGATCTCCCCGACATTGCCGCCGAACCGAAGCGCCACATCCGACATGCTTCCGCCCGGCTCCACGACGTGCATCTTGGTACCGGGCGGGTACTCGGACGGGATTGCCCGCGGAACAGGTAGTGCACTACCCGCGACTGTGAGGACTATCCACCGAAGAATCATGATCGAGTCAGTTTCGATGTCCGAACCGTCCGGGGGGCCCGCTCAATGATCGTTTCCGCACTGTTCCAGGGGGACGGCGTGCTCGCCGCCATCGCCGCGGGCCTCGACACCATGTCGCGGACCAGGAACGACGCAGGCGACGCGGTGGGGAAGGTCCAGACCGCCCTACTGTCCTGGGACCCGAACAGCCTGCCCGTGCACGGCATCGACAAGGCCTACGGCGGCGAGACCGAGGCGGCCGTGCGCCGGTTCCAGATCAGCGTGCTGAGGACCCCGGCCGCTGCGGCGACGGGAGAACTCGGGCCGCGGGCGGTGCTCGGGCTGGACCAGGTGCAGGCCACCGCCGAGAACCCGCCGACCCGATCGACGGAACGTATCCGGCGCAACGTGTGGCGCCTGAGCACCGGGCGCGGTTGGGACCAGACCCTGCTCGCCTACGCGCAGGCGGTGTGCACAATGCAGGCCCGCCCCGCCGACGACCCCACCAGCTGGGAGTTCCAGGCGAACCTGTACCGCGCCTACCGCGCCACCTTCGCCGATGCGCGCGACAGCCAGGACGGCAACCGTTTCTTCCTCCCGTGGCACCGGATGTACCTGTACTTCTTCGAGCAGATCCTGCGCGCGGCCGTCATCGACAACGGCGGGCCTGCCGATTTCGCACTGCCCTACTGGAATTACGGGAACCCGGAGCCGCAGAGCACGCTCCCCTACCCGTTCCGCGACACGGGGCTGGCCCTCCCGGACGGCTCACCAAATCCGCTGGCACTCGCCGCCCCGCTGCGCAACGCCGACCTCATGGCGGGGGATCCGTTGAGCCCCACCATCACGTCCTCGTTCACCGCGATGTGGCAGCCGTCGTTCGCCGGCGCCATGCGCACCGGGTTCTCCGGGCAGCTGGAGAACATCCCGCACGGCGCGGTGCACGCGGCCATCGGTGGCGATCCGGGCGGGGAGCTCGGCGCGCTGATGAGCAACGCCGACTCCGCGCCCCGCGACCCGATCTTCTGGCTGCACCACGCGAATCTCGACCGGCTGTGGGTGCAGTGGCTCGAGCGCCACGCGAATCCGACCGATGGGGATTGGCTCGACGCCGAGTTCCGGTTCTTCGACGCCGACGGCCGCCCCGTCGACTGCCCGGTCCGCGACGTGCTCGATCACGTCGATCGACTCGGATACCGCTACGACGACCAGGCCCAGCTCCCCGTCCGGCCGCAGAGGGTGGTCCCGGTCGCGCCGAATCCCACGCTGGTCGCGTCGTCTCTTGGACCGACCGAGCTGACCGGACGAACCACCGTCGGGCTCGAGGTCTCGCCGAGCAGCCTCCCAGTGGTCGAGCACGCCCCGGACACCGCGGCTGCGGCCGGCTTCGGCGCGGTGCTGCTGACGGTCGACGGCCTTGCAGCACAACGGAACCCGGGGTGCGTGTACCACGTGTACATGAACCTGCCCGACGCCGAGGTCGACGGTAAGCCCGAACACCACCTCGCCGGGACCTTCTCGCTGTTCGGCGTGGACGCCGACGGGCGACTGGGCTTCACCTTCGACATCACCGCCCTGGTGCAGGCGCTCGCATCCGCCTACCGGTGGGACCCGGCGGCGCTGACGGTGACGGTTCAGCCGGTGCGGCCCACCACGAAGACACACGCGGGCGCCGTGGAATCCGGTCTCCCCACGAAAACCACTCTGCCGCTACGGATCGGGCGCATCGGCCTGTTCGTCGGCTGATGCGCCCGGGCCGTGGGTCCTACCTGAGGACCTCGCGGCGGACGATGGTCTCGTCCCGGCCGGGGCCGACACCGATGCAGGAGATGTAGGCGCCCGAGAGCTCCTCGAGCCGCAGCACGTAGTTCTGCGCGTTCACCGGCAGCTCCTCGAAGGTGCGGGCGTGCGAGATGTCCTCCCACCAGCCCGGCATCTCCTCGTAGATCGGCTTCGCGTGGTGAACCTCGGTCTGCGACATCGGCATTTCCTCGTATCGCACGCCGTCGATCTCGTAGGCGACACAGATCGGCACGGTGTCCAGGCTGCTCAGCACGTCCAGCTTGGTGAGGAAGTAGTCGGTGATGCCATTGACGCGCGTTGCGTAACGGGCGATCACGGCATCGAACCAGCCGGTGCGCCGCGCACGACCGGTGGTGACGCCGACCTCGCCGCCCTGCTTGGCCAGGTACTCGCCGTGGTTGTCGAACAGCTCGGTCGGGAACGGACCGGAGCCGACACGGGTGGTGTACGCCTTGAGGATGCCGAGGACCGTGGTGATCTTGGTGGGCCCGATACCCGAACCGACCGCCGCACCACCGGAAGTGGGGTTGGACGAGGTCACGTACGGGTAGGTGCCGTGGTCGACGTCGAGCAGCGTGCCCTGCGACCCCTCGAGCAGCACGGTCTCGCCCGCCTCGAGCGCCTGGTTCAGCTGCAGCCGGGTGTCGGCGATCCGGTGCTTGAAGCCCTCGGCCTGGCCGAGCACCTCGTCGACGACCTGCTGCGCGTCGAGCGCCTTGCGGTTGTAGATCTTGACCAGGACCTGGTTCTTGTACTCCAGGGCCGCCTCGACCTTCTGGGTGAGGATCTTCTCGTCGAGGACGTCCGCGACACGCACGCCGACGCGGGCGATCTTGTCCTGGTAGCAGGGCCCGATTCCGCGGCCCGTGGTGCCGATCTTCTTGGCGCCCAAGAAGCGTTCGGTCACCTTGTCGATGGCCACGTGGTACGGCATGATCAGGTGCGCATCGGCCGAGAGCAGCAGCCGACTGGTGTCGACGTTGCGCTCCTCGAGGCCCGCGAGCTCGGTCAGCAGCACGCCCGGGTCGACCACGACGCCGTTGCCGATCACGTTGGTCACGCCGGGGGTCAGGATGCCCGACGGGATCAGGTGCAGCGCGAACTTGTCGCCGTTCGGCAGGACAACGGTGTGACCCGCGTTGTTACCGCCCTGGTAGCGCACCACCCACTGCAGGCGTCCGCCCAGTAGATCGGTAGCTTTGCCCTTGCCCTCGTCGCCCCACTGGGCTCCGATCAGGACGATTGCCGGCATGACGTTGACTCCTACGGTTGACGGGCATCTGTGCATGTCGCAGCGCAGAGGCCAGCCGTCCATGGACAGTGGCCGAAAGGACAGTTTAGTCCAGCCGACCGACGCAGCTGCCAACCACGTCACCAGAACCCGGATTTCGCTGACAATCGACCATGGTGAGGCAAGGCTAATCAATATTGTTGCCCACGCCTGGAAGGGCCCCAGGACGACACCGCCCGCTTCCTGTTCGCCACCGACTCCGGCCACATCTCCGGATGGACCGAACAGGGCAGCCGACGGACAGATCGTCCGCCACAGCGGCCCCGACGAGTTCGGCGCACTGGCAGGCAAGCTCCTCGTCGGCAACTTCGCAGGCGCCGGCCACCTCGCCTTCGACGACGCCACCGGAGAATTCGTCGACTATCTCCGCGACGACGCCGGTGAGCCGCTGGCCGTCGAGGGCCTGTGGGGCCTGCTGTTCGGGAACGGCGAAAGCCTCGGCGACGCCGACGCGCTGTATTCACCGCTGGCCCCGGGGAGGAAAGGACGGCCTGTTCGGCGCGCTGCGCGCAGCGAACTGAGCCCATGGGCTCGTCCGGTCATATGGCGTGCGGCGCGTGCACCCACGGTGCGGTGCTGACCTCGACCTCGAGCGCGGACGGGCCTGCGGCGGCCCGGATCGAAGAGGTGGGCGGCGCCCAGACGGCACCGTTGAGCTGCATGAAGATCGCCCGGTCCGGATCGCCGCCGAGCAGATAACACAGGTCGGTGTCCGTCCGGAACTCGTCGGTCGCGTGCGGGCCGATCCGCCGCGGGGGTGGCGGCTGCACAGGGCTCGGCGGCCCATTGTCGAGCAGCAGTTCCTCGTTGGTCGTGTTGACCACCCTGACGGTCATGCATGTCATCGGAGTCACCTCGGTTCATCCGTCCCACATGTCTATCGTTCGCGCTGACTCCATCGTGACACTGCCCACCGACATCGGCACCAGTAGTCCACTACCCGCCCGTTCGCGCCGCGATCAGTCCTCCGCGAGCAGCAGGGCGACCGCGCGTTCCGCGACCGCGGCGATCGTCTTCGACGGGTTCCTGCCGATCGCCCGCGGTATCACCGCGCCGTCCATGACGTAGAGCCCGTCCTGCCCGAACACGCGGCACGCGTGATCGACGACCCCCGCCGCGGGCGACGCCGCCATGTTGCATCCGCCCAGCGGGTGCGGCGTCACCAGGGCCCGAAACCGCTTCCAGGTCAGCAACGGGTTGGGCTTGCCCCCGGTCGCCTCGGTCAGCAGCCCGTGCATCTCGGCCATGGCCCCGATCACCGTCTCAGAGCGGTGCGGATTCCAGTCCAGCTTCACCACCCGGCGCCACGGCCGCACCCGGCCACGACCGAGGTAGAAGGAGCCGTCCGCCGCGTCGACCGACTGACCGAACCACGGCATCACCGAGTCGAACGCGCCTGCCTGCGACAGGCGCAGCCACATGCGACGACGCAACGGGGAGCCGACGCCGTCGCGCAGCCGCTGCTCGAAACAGTTCCGCAGCAGGTTAGGGATCCCGCCGTCCTCCACGAAGTACCGCCCTCCCCGCGAACCGTCGAGGAAGTCGATGGCCGAGGTGATCGTGGGACCGGAGGTCGGCGCGACCGACGTGCGGCCGTACCCGGCGGGGGTGAGGAAGTCTCCGTTCGAGCTCCATCCGCGACCGAGGGCACGCGGCAGTTCCCGCACCGTCCGGTACTCGTCGCGCGAGCGCAGCAACAGTTCCGTCGACCCGAGCGACCCGGCGGCGAGGATCACCCGGCGTGCCGTCACCGAGTCGGGCCTGCGACGACCGCCGTCCAGGTGATCGAAATGCACCCGCCAGCCCTCGTCCTCCCGCGAGAGGTACCGCGCCAGGGACAGCGGCGCGATGACGGCACCGGCATCCTCCGCCGCCGCGAGATAGTTCAGGTCGAGTGTGTTCTTCGCCCGCGTGGGACACCCGACGTCGCAGCTGCCGCAGTGCACGCAGGTGCCCTGCTCGCGGCCCTGGGCGTTGGGCGCCGCGACCGACCTCTCGTACTCGGGTGTCTCCGCGGGCGAGGGCGTGAAGCCCGGGTCGAACCGGATCGCCAAGGGCACCTTCTGAAAGCGCTGGCCCTCGCCTATGGCGTCCGCTGCCCGCCGCATCAGCTCGAGCCGGGCGGTGTGCTGACCCGCGGGGATCTCCATCGGGGTCAGCATCTCGGCGACGTCGCGGTAGTACGGCGTCATCTCCCGCGCCGTGATCGCGGCCGGCCAGCCGGAGTCGAACGCCTCCGGCCTGGCGTCGATGCACACGTTCGCGTAGATCAGCGATCCCCCGCCGACCCCCGCGCCCTGCGCGACGACCATCTGATCCAGGAACCGCAGCTCCATCCAGCCGTTGCGCCGATGCGGGGCGCGGGGATCGAACAGCCACGCGTCGCCGGGCCTGCGCGGATAGTCCTCCGGTTCCCATCGCCTGCCCCGTTCGAGCACCAGCACGCTGCGCCCCGCCGCCGCGAGCCGGCACGCCGCGACCGCGCCGCCGAACCCGCTGCCCACGACCACCACGTCGTACATCACGGCGAACCGCCCGGCGCGCGCACGGCGGACGGCGTGGGATCGGGCACGGCGCCGTTGGGGATCAGGAACGGCGCCTCGATCAGGTGCGGGCGCAGCGGTTCGACCGGGTCGATGACCCGCTGACAGCCGTCCGGGAGGTCCAGGCTCACCGACCCGGTCCGGCGGAACCGACCCCGCGGTGCCGGGTCGTCGCGGGACTCCACGCCGGGCGCCGCCACCCAGCCGGTCGACGGTGCGCGCAGGCCGATCGGATGGACACGCAGCCCCTGGGCGGAGATGTGGATCCGGAGGAAGGACTTGTAACCCTCGATGCCCTGTGCGGAATAGACCTCCAGCTTGTGCATGCCCAGCACCTTGTGGCTCAGGAACAGGTACAGCCCGAAGAGCGTGCCGCAGTACATGTAGAGCGCGGCCAACGAGATCGGGACGCTGAACCACCAGGCGAGGCCGGCCTTCAGCACCGCCCGCACGAGCAGGAATCCGCCCGCCAGCAGGAGCAGCGCGTGCGCCCCGCCGACCGCGCCCGCGGCGGCCGGGGGCATCCCGGGTGCGCGGCCGCTGACCGCGAACGCCGAGAAGGCGGCGACGATGGCGAGGCACACCGCGGCCGGTCCGAACCCCTGCAGGGTGCCGAGAACGCCGCCCAGGATCCCCTCGTTGCCGCCGCCCGCTCCCAGCAGCATCGCGGCGAACCCGGACAACACCGTGAGCACGGCGGTGAAGAAGACGTTCGAGGCCGGAAAGCCCAACACCCCGCGTCGCAGCCGAACGGACTGTCGCTCCGTCGGGAAGGCCGCCTGCAATCGGGCCGAGCCGACGTAGGAGGGCCCGTCCGACATGGACACGTCCACCGGCGTGCCGATCGTGCCCTGGGTGAAGGCGCCGCCCCCGCCGCACACGATGTAGTGGCGTTCCTGCTCCCCCACCGTGCCGTGGTGGCGCACGTAGTGGTGGTGGTCGCCGCTGAGGACCAACGGCACCTCGATGTCGCGGTCGGGTCTGCGGGCCAGGTCCATGATGACGTCGAGCTTCGTGGCGGTCGCGGAATCCACTCGGCCACCGGGAGTTCCGGCCGCGGCATCGTCGATCCAGGTCGGGTTCGGGACGCAGAGGATCACCCGGTCGCCGGGCTCGAGCTGCTGCGCGCGGGCCCGGAAGTAGTCGTACTGCGGCGGGTCCAGGTCGTCCTCCAGAGCGGTGTCCACGCCCCAGACCCACCACCGGTGCGGCAACCGCAGCGCGTAGTAGCTGCGTCGCTGCTGTGCCTCCCAGGCGCCGAACCAGGTTCTGCCGTCGGGTGATTGACAGAACTGCCGGATGAAGCTGGTGAGGCCGTCGTACCAGTCGTGGTTCCCAGGGATGGCGAAGAGACTGCGCCCCCGCGGGTGCGCGATCCGGGCGCTGCGCATCGGATCGACCAGCCGGTGCTGGTACTCCTGACGCGATCCCGCGGGGTAGACCTGGTCACCACCCAGCAACAGCACCTCGCCCGCGGGCAGCACCGTCTGCCCGGGACCCGCGGTCGGCAGCCCCTCGGTCCGGCAGTCGGCCGGCACCGGCTGCGGTACCGGGGCGCCCGGTTCCGCGACGACCAGTCCGTCCCGGCCGAGCAGCCAGGCGACGGAGGCGGTGGCGTTCCAGCCGTCGCCGGTGTCCGCCATGTAGTCCAGCCAGATCTCTTCCGCGCCCGAGCAATCCGCACAGAATGCCGGTTCGGCCTCGAGCGCGGCCATGATCTCGCGGCGCCCGCTCATCGAACCGATCACGGACGCGGCGACGGCCCGCGCGCCGAGGGCGACGAGCTGCCGGGCCTCGAACCAGCCCACCTTGCGCTGCGGGCTGATCGTGAGCCGCCCGGCGTCCATCCGGTACGGCACCGTCATGCCCGCCGCCGCAGCAGGTAGGTGGAGATCAGTCCGCCCGCGAAGAACGCGGTGAACCGCCCCGAGGCCCCCCACCGGCGCCACATCGACACGCCACCGGTCACGGTCAGCGAACCGAGCAGCGCCGTGAAGGCGGTCAGGCGCAGCCGCAGCATGCCCGCCGCCACCACCGGTCCCTCGCGATCCCCCTCGTGCAGGGTCACCAACAGCGTGGTGGTGGCGGGCCACAGCCGCCACGGACCGGCGACCCGGATCTCCTTGTGGCCCCGGAACCAGTGCCTGACCCCACCGACGTCCACACCCAACTCGTAGACCATGTGGGTCATCCGGGCCTGCTCTGTCGGGGTGAACAGGCCGAAGCGTCCCGAGTCGGACTCGAATCGGCCACCGAGCGACGGGATGTCGACCTCGCCGGACAGCCGCGCCTCGTGGCGCGGGTCGTCGAGAAACGCGCCCAGGTCCTCGATGTGGATGGTCCCGCGCACCACGACACCGAACGCGCCCGGATTGCGATACCCCGACCTCGGGTCGGTCTCACCGAGCGTGATCTGCCCGGTCATCGTCTCCCCGAAGCGGATCCCGGCGACGGGCCGCTCCGACGGCCCGCTCACCGGTCGGCCCTGGCGTCGAAGGCGAGCCGATAGAACCAGTACGCCACCGCCGCCCACTGGACGAACCACAGGACCACCGCGACGGAGCTGAGCGAGTCGGTCTTGTACGCGATGGCCGTCGCGGCCACCCCCGCGACCACCGCGACCCGCGAGGGCCAGCCGAGGCCGCTGAGCCATTCGGTGCCCATCATCAGCAGCCCGGTCAGCAACGCGATCAGCCAGAGCGCGAGGAACCAGCCGTCGGGCAGCGGCCGCGGACCGGTGGCCTCGTCGGAGAGTTCTGCGGCCAGTCCGGCCCCCATGAGCAGCGAGGCGCAGAGCAACAGCAGCAGGTGGCTCCACAGCAGCGAACGCGGCATCGTCAGCCCCTGTTCAGTTCGTCGAGGATGAAGGGGAAGACGTCCCGCGCGGCGTGCCTGCCGAGGAACACGTCGAGGTGCCCGTACCCGTGCATCTGCTGGAACACGTGGCGCCCCGGCGCGATCCGCTCGAAGTAGTCGAAGGTCTTCGCCATTCCCGAGGGCAGGAAGGTGTTGTTCTGGTCGCCGGTCATGAAGGCGAACCGGGCATCGGTCTGCGGCTCCTGCGCGAACAGGTCGCTCGGCAGCACATCCGGGTAGTTGCCCATCGTCACCAGATGGCCTGCGGCGGCGCACTCGGCCATCTGCGCGAAGAAGGTGACCGGGACGAACCCGAACTCGCCCTTGATCCACTCGTGGGTCGCCTCGCCCAGGTTCTCGTGCGACCACAACGTCGGGAAGGCGCTGCCGTAGGTGAAGCTGCTGTGCTTGCACACCGCGTTGTTGCATTCGTGGTGCGTCGCCCGCACCGCCCAGTCGAACACCTTGGGCCAGAACCCGGGTGCGTGCAGACCCCACTGCGGATTGAAGTAGGGCATCACCTTGCCGAAGGTGGCGACGGCGAGTGGCAGCTTCAGGAACGACAGGGAGGTCAGTTGCGGGTGCAACGCCACCGAATTGCTCACCACCGTGGTCACTTCCGGGAGCAGGCCGGAGACGATGGACATCATGAAACTGGTCGAGCCCTGGCAGTGCACCACCGCCTTGAGGGTCTCGGCTCCGGTCCGCTCCAGCACCGTCCGTACCGCGGCGGGGTGGTCGTACACCGCCGCGTCGTCGAGGTGGTATTCGCTGGGGGCGAAGTCGATGCTGGCCCGCCAGTTGAGGATCCAGACGTCGTAGCCGGCGCGGGCGAGGAACTCCGGCAGCGTGTCCTCCGTCGGCGGCGAGAAGATGTCGGCGCGGACACTGGTGCCGCCGATCAACAGCACCGGCCCCTCGCCAGGGACGGTCGACCCCGGCAGCAGGTGTTTGAGGTTGAGCTCGCGCGGCTCATCCTCCGTGGTGTGGAAGGGGACGGTCTCGAACCGGGCCTGTCGCGAGACGGACTGCCCGGGGGCGGGCGTCGCGAAGGCGGCACCGTCGAGACGCGCAGGATCGAGCCTTCTGCGCTGGGATCGCCGCATTGCGGCTCCGTTCATCGGAAGGGGCGGTTGTTGTCCCTTCCATTGTGTCGCCTACGCCCAGGAACGGCGCGCGTAGTGCACTACTTGCTTCCCACCCCGACCGCGTCCGCCAGCGCGGCTCGGTCCGCCACGTTGAGCTTGGTACACGAGCGGTAGATGTGACCCTCGACCGTGCGGACGGAGACCACGAGGCGATCCGCGATGTCCTTGTTGGACAGGCCGAGCGCCACCATCGACGCGACCTCCCGCTCCCGCTCGGTCAGCGGCAGCGGCTTCGCGACCACCGCGAGTGCGGGCGTCGTGGCCCCGCAGAGGTCGGCGAGCCGCTTGGCGTTGGCGGTCGAGGCGAGTTCGGCGCGGCGGTTCCCGGCGTTGGCGTGTGCCGCCGCCGCCTGCGCCGCCGCGTCCGCGGCCGAGAGCAGGGCGCCCGCCTCCTCCACCTTCCCGGCGATGGTGTCCAGCGCCGCCCCGTCGCCGTCCGCCAACGCCCTCGCGTGGGCGGCGGCGGCCCTGATCAGGACGCTGGGGACCCGCTCGGCGAGCTCCGCCAGGCGCGGTGCGGTGGTGGCATCCCCGAACCGGGTGGCCAGGTACAGGCACACCGCCTCCTGCGCGAGCAGTTCCGACCCGGCCGCGGCGTCGGCGCCTGCCCGGGCATGGGCGATCGCGCGCCGGGTGTCCGACTCGCTGGCCGCGACCCATGCCCTGGTCAGCTCCAGGTCGGACCGGAACACCTCGGTGTTCGCGCCGAACAGGCGCTCGGCGCGCACCAACTCCTCGCGGGCGTCCGCGGCCCGGCCGAGCGCGGCGAGGGACTGGCACAGGAACGCCGCGGACAGGAAGGCCCACGAATAACCGGTTCCCTCGAGAACCGCTGCCGCCTGGCGGAATTCGGTCTCCGCCGCGGCCAATGAGCCCTTGACGAACAGCACCCGGCCCAGCAGCACGCCACCGAGCGAGCGGCCCGGCTGCTGCATCTCGGCGAAGTCGACATAGTGCCGCGCGAGCTCCTCCGCCGCGGTCAGCTCGCCAGACATCGTCTGCGTGTACACCTGGCCGAGCCCGATGGTGAAGCGCAGCAACCCGGTCTCGGACTCCGCCGCCGCCGCCAGCCCGCGCTCGGCGAACGAGGGGACCTCGTCGAACCGGCCGAGGTACGCGGTGGCCAGGGCCCCGCTCGCGCCCGCCCATGCCTTCGCGAGCGGCAGTGCGACGGGCGAGTCGATCACCCCGTAGATGCTCGCCGTCGCCGCCGCGGGTTGCGCTGCGTACACGGCGAACATCGCCTCGAGCGCATCCAGCAGGTTCACCGCCGCCGGATGGGTGAGCCTGGCACGCACCGAGGCCATCACCGAGGCGGCCTCGTCGGGTCTTCCGAGCATCCAGAACAGGTTCGCCGAGCGGGGCAGGCACCACAGCAGCAGGTCGAACTCGCCGAGCGAGCTGGTGTCGATCGGGCCGAGCACGGCCTCGGCCTCGGTGCCGCGGCCCTGCCAGGCCAGCGAATGGGCGAGCGGAAGGGCCGCCGCGAACCCGGCACCCATCGCCATCGCCCCGCGCGCGAGCCGCTCACCGAGGACCAGTTCGCCGAGCGTGAGCGCGTCCCTGGCCGCGGAGATCAGCAGCTCGGCCTCCGGGGGCGAGTCGCTGTCCAGCGCGAGGGCGGCCAACCTGATCCGGTCGCTCACGTGTGCAGGCGGATGATCCGCGATCTGACGCGCCATCTCACCGCGCAGCCGGCGCGCGGCGAGGATGCCGGTGCCTGCGCGCACCACCTCGCCGTACAGCGGGTGCGCGAGCTTCACCGTCAGCCCGGAGTCGTCGCGGCGGCGCACCCGCACCAGGCCCGCGTTCTCCGCCGCCTCGACCGTCTCGGGGGCACTGAGCTTCGAGAGCACCTCGAGCGAGAGGGGCTCCTGAAACGCCAGCAGTTCCAGCACGTGCCGGAGCTCGGGGTCCAGGTGATCGATCCGCGACTCGATCAGCGTGCTCAGGTGTGGGCTGATCACGGTCTCGCCGCGGAGCTGCCACACCCCGGCGACCTCGCGCAGCGTGCCCGCCTCCAGCGCGCCCTCGACGACGTGCCGCAGGAACAGCGGATTGCCCTCCGACATCACGAAGATCCGGTTCGCGCTCGATTCCTCGAGCGGCCCGCCGAGCACCGTCTCGACCAGCGAGACCGCCTCCGCCCGTGTGAACGGGGGCAGCTCCACGCGGGTGAGCAGGTTGTCCTTCCACAGGGCGGTGATCGCGTCCGGCACCGGCTCTCCCGTTCGGACGGTGACCACGAGGGGTGCGATCCGGTTGACGGCGAGCTGGTGCACGAACGTGGCGGACAGCCGGTCGAGCAGGTGTGCGTCGTCGACACCGATCACGATGTCGGCGCTGTCGGCGACGAGATGCTCACGGGCCGCGCGCAACACCGAGGCCGCGTCCATCGGGCTCGAAACGCCGACGAGGTGGGCAAACGCCCCGAGCGGAACGGCGCGCGCCGACTCCGTGCCCGCGGCCCAACGGCGTTCGCCTGCGAAGGCACCGACTGCCGCCCTGGCCAGGGTGGTCTTGCCGACCCCGGCGTCCCCGGTGAGCACGGCGCCCCACGGGCCCCGCCGACTGCGCAACGTGGACACCACGGTGCGGAGCTCGTCGTCCCGATTCACCGTGGGCCACGCGAAGACCATTGCGAAATTCTAAGCTCTGGCGCCGGAAACCCCGTTACTCAGCGATGAGAGTGCCGTTACTCCGCTATGAGAACGAACCCGGGCCGATGCGAAGTGCCCCCGTCGTCATCCGCGCCGTCGATCGCGGCGACGATCACCCCGACTCCGGTCCGCACCAGCGCCGAGCGGCCTGCCGGCTCCGGTGGGTTCTCGGCCGTGAACTGATCGAGCGGGTGCGTTCCGCCCTCGAGGGTGGCCATGTTGAACCAGGTCACGGTGAGCGTCTCGTCCCACGATTCGGGGCCGGAACCAGGCGGGAGGTCCACTGTGAACCGCAGGGTGTCGGCCCGCGCGACGAGCCGGTCGGTCCTGGCCTTGCCGGTTCGCAGGCCGCGCGGCTGGACCTGGAAGCGCCGGGAGTTCAGTCCGGACGGCGTGCACATCTGCCCGATCCCGAGGTCGAGCAGGTGCCGGGCCGCCTCGAGGTCCGCCGCGCGTCCGGCACCGCCCTCACCGCGCAGCTCGGCAGCCGCCGCGACGAGGCCTGACCTGCAGAACCGGATGGTTCGGGCAAGGGTGTCGGGGTGGTCGCGGGTCGTCGGCATCGTGATCTGCATGGGGATCTCCGGTCGGTTGGTCGGCTGACTTCGACGCTATTGCCGTGATGAGCCGATGACACGAGTAGTGGGGTACTCGTTATGTCCGCGTGCCCGGTTTGGTCGACCGAATGACACCTTCGTATCGTCTGGTTGTACGAATGTGACCTCCGGTCGACCGCCGACCCGAACCGGGAGCAGAACCTTGACCTGTCTCGTGCTCGCCTGCGGTGACGCGCCCATTCCGCCCCGGCTGGCGGAGCTCGCCACGGTCACCGCGCCCGCCGTCCCCACCAAGCCGGACTTCGACGAGCTGCTCCCCCGGCTGGACGAGCTGGGCGAGCGCTCCCCGTCCGCGCCCCGACTCATCGTCGTGGGCGAGGACGCCGCCCTGGCCGCGGCGCTGACCCGGCTGATGCGGAGCGAGCGGCTCTCCGTCGAGCTGGCCTATGTCACCGCGACGAGAACCGCGGCCACCCGGCTGTACCGGCTCCCCACCGGCTCCCCCGCCGCCGACCTGGCCGTGCTGGGGCAGGCCGCGCCGCTGCCACTGGTCCGGGACGATTCGGGCACCGCGCTGGTCGGGCTCGCCTCCATCACCGGACCGGAGGGCGGCGAGCTCGTCGGCGAGACCTACGCGGACTCGACCCGACTGTTCTCCGGAACCGTCCGGTCGGTGCGGGTCGCACCGACCCTGGAGGCTCCCGGCGTCCGGGCCACCGTCGGCCGCGGCTGGGGATTCCTCGGCCCGAGGTGGACCAGCGCGCGCGCCGTACAGACGGGCTCGACGGCCGCGGTCGTCACCCGCGACGGCGTCACGACGCCGCGCTCGCTGAAGCGGTGCAGCTTCTATCGGCATCCGCAGGACTGGTTGCTCGTCCGCTAGTCGCGGTAGCGCGGTTCGGGCGGCGCTGGCGCGGGCCCGAGCACGGACAGCCAGTGGTCGTACAGCTTCGTCCAGGTCCCGTCCGAACGCATCCGCTCGAGCGTCCCGTTGACGAAGCGGACCAGTTCCTCGTCCGCGATGTTGACCCCGACTCCGTACGGCTCGGGTTCCAGGCTGCCCCCGACGATCTCTAGGTACGGGTCCTGTGCCGCGAGACCGGCCAGCTCGGTGTCATCCGCGGTGGCCGCGTCCACCTGCCGTTGTTGCAGTGCGACAAGACAATCCGCCCAGGTTTCGGTGGCGAGGACGGTGGCGGCGGGCTGGATCCGCTGCAGGTTGGCCAGCGAGGTGGTGTTGGGGACGGTGCACACCCGCTTACCCGCGAGGTCCGCGACGCCGCCGATTCCCGACCCCTCGGTCACCAGGATCCGTTGCGCGGCGTTCAGGTAGACGGTCGAGAAGGCGATCCGCTCGGCGCGGTCACAGGTGATCGTCATGGCGTTCACGATGAGGTCCACCGAACCGTCCCGCAGCGCGGGCTCGCGATCGACGGTGTCGCGGACCTGGAACTCGACCTTCGACGGGTCCCCGAAGATGTCGCGGGCGATCTCGCGCGCGACATCGACGTCGAATCCGGCGATCTGACCCGAATCGGGATCACGGTAGCTGAACAGGTTCGTGGACTGGTCGACCGCGACGATGAGCCTGCCGCGTTCGACGATGCGGGCCAGCGGGCCGCCCGGCGGCATCGCCCCCGGCGGCATCGGCGGGCCGGGACGCAGGCTGGCGGTCGCGTCGCAGCTCGTCGGTGCAGGCGCGGCTGAGGGCTCGCCGCTGACCGGTGCGAGGACCTGCGCGCCGCCCGGCAGCGGCGGACCGAACGTGGGGGTTGCCGTCGCGGGCCCTTCGGGGGAACCGGAGGAGCAGCCCGTTGCCGCCAGGAGCACACCCACCCCGAGCACCAGGGCGACGAGGTGCGGCGGGTGTCCCGTTCCTCGTCCCGACATCACACCCCCAGCTGGGCAATGGTCGACGTTCGTACCCGCCATCTTTCCGCTCGGCGGCCCCGAGCGGAAGGAATCCGGCCACACCTCGCCGGCCGCGAGGCGGATGCGGGTGATACTGGGCGCATGACCTTTCCCGGTGCCCCCACTCGGAGGGTCGCGATCCGCCCGAGCCCGGTCTTCTACGGCGTGCTCGCGCTTGCCGTGCTCGGCGGCGTGCTGTCGTGGAACGCCGCGCCCCGCTCGACGCTCGCGCACTTCGGCGTCTTCCTGCTGGTCATCGCGGGTTGGGTGGTGACGGTGTGCCTGCACGAGTTCGGCCACGCCTACACCGCGTGGCGGCACGGCGACGACGAGGTGGAGGCCCGCGGGTACCTCACGCTGAACCCGCTCAAGTACAGCCACCCGCTGCTCTCGATCGGGCTGCCGGTGCTGTTCATCGCTCTCGGCGGCATCGGGCTGCCGGGCGGCGCCGTCTATCTGCGCACCGCGGGCCTGCCTGCCCGGGTGCAGCGGCAGATCTCACTGGCCGGTCCTGCGGTCAATGCTGCCGCGGCGGTGGTGCTGCTGGTGGTCATCCGGTTTTTCGGCCTCGGCAGCGACCACAAGGTCTTCTGGTACGGCCTGAGCTTTCTGGCGTTTCTGCAGGTGATGGCGACGGTGTTGAACCTGCTCCCGATCCCGGGGCTGGACGGGTACGGGGCGCTGGAGCCGTCGCTGTCCCCGCAGACCCGCCGCTCCCTTGACCAGTACAAGGGCCTGGGCATCCTGTTCCTGGTGGCGTTCCTGTTCGTGCCGTCGGTCAACCGGGTGTTCTTCGACGCCATCTACGGGCTGTTCGGCCTGTCCGGGGTGCCGTCGATCTGGGCCGAGTACGGCAACTATCTGATGCGCTTCTGGCTGTAGGCGGCTCCGCCGCCCGTGCGCGGTTTGCGAGTGCAGGAACTCGTCGAGCACTCACGGGCGCCGACGGCGCTCTTCGACATGGCGGCGATACTGCTCGCCGGGGCGGATCCGCAGCCCCTCGAGCGGCATCGCGCGTCCCGACTCGCCGCGCACCTCCACCCGTACCGGCTCACCGGTGTCGTTCTCGACCAGGTCCAGCGGCGCGCCCTTGCCGTCCTGCAGGTACTTGTCGCCCCACTGCATCAGCGCCAGCACCGCGGGCAGCAGATCGCGCCCCATCTCGGTGAGCAGGTACTCGTGCCGGGTGCGCTGCCCGGGCTCGCGGTAGGGGCTGCGCTCGAGCAGCCCGGCCTCTGCGAGCTCGCGCAGCCGCGCCGACGCGACCGCCTCGGTGATCCCGACGCGGGCCGCGAAGTCGTCGAATCGCGTTGTGCCGTAGTAGGCCTCTCGCATGATGAGCATCGCCGACCGGGTGCCGATGACCTCCATCGCCTTGCCGATCGAGCATCGCGTGGCCCGCCAGGCGTCCCGGTCGGCCAGCACACCCTCCAGGTGAATCGCTCCCATGGCGTCATCGTACCCCTGGCTTGCGTAATCCATAGTCAGCTCGTACCTTGCTGACTATGGAACTCCATAGTCAGCTATCGCGGCCGGTCCGCTCCGGACCTGTCCTCCTCGCGCTCTGCGGCGCGAGCTTCCTGGCAGGCCTCGACCTGTTCGTCGTCAACGTGGCGTTCGACGAGATCGGCGCCGACTTCACGGGCCACTCCCTCGCGGACCTGAGCTGGATCCTCAACGGCTACGCGATCCTCTACGCCGCGCTGCTGATCCCGCTCGGACGCTGGGCGGACAAGGTGGGCAGGCGCCGCGGATTCCTGCTCGGGCTCGGGCTGTTCGTCGCGGCGAGTGCGGCCTGCGCGCTGGCCCCGAACCTGTGGTCGCTCATCGGTTTCCGCGCCGCCCAGGCCATCGGTGCCGCGCTGCTCACCCCGGCCAGCCTCGCCCTGATCCTCACCGTCCTGCCCGCCGAGCGCCGCTCCGCGTCCGTCCGCATCTGGGCCACCGCAGGCGCCATCGCCGCCGCGGCAGGCCCCGTGATCGGCGGCGTCCTGGTCGCCGCATCCTGGCGCTGGGTGTTCCTGATCAACGTCCCGATCGGGATCGCGTTCCTCGTGCTCGCGGCCCGCTCCATCCCCGAGTCCCGCGACCGCGACGCCGACCATCCCGACGTCCTCGCCGCCGCCCTGCTCACCGTGGCGGTCGGGGCGCTCGCTCTCGCGCTGGTCGAGGGGCCCGACTGGGGCTGGTCGAGCGTGGGGGTCCTCGGCGCGCTCGGGGTCTCCCTCGTGTCGGGTGCGGCGTTCTGGATCCGGAACGGCCGCGGCGGCGCACCGATTCTCGACCCCGCCATGCTCCGGGTGCGCAGCTTCGCGTGGTCCAACGCCGCGATGCTGCTCTTCAGCGCCGGGTTCGCCGCCGCGCTGCTGGCGACCATCCTCTGGATGCAGACGGTCTGGGGCTACTCGGCGACGCGCACCGGCATGGCGATCGCGCCGGGCCCGCTGATGGTGCCGGTGTTCGCGATCGTCGCACAGCGGCTCGCCTCCCGGGTCGACGCGGGCCGGATCGCCGCCCTCGGCTGCCTGCTCTGGGGCGGCGGCGCGGTGCTCATGGCGGCGTCCGTCGGACCGGAACCGGCCTACGCGACGCAGATCCTGCCCGGCTGGCTGATCGCGGGCGTCGGTGTCGGCCTGGCGCTGCCGACCATCCTGGCCACCGCCACCGCGGGCCTGCCGCAGGATCGCGCGGCCACCGGCAGCGCCGTGGTCTCCATGCACCGGCAGATCGGCGCGGTCATCGGCATCAGCGCCCTCGTCGCCATCCTGGGCACACCCATCGGATTCGAGTCCACCCGAACGGCTTTCACGCATTCCTGGTGGGCCGTCGCGGCGGTCTCGGCGCTCGCGGCCGCCGCCGCGCTCGGCATCACCGCCCGCACCTCGCCCCCGGAGCGCTCCGCCCCCGCCACCGAGCCCGCGGAGGTATTGCGATGACCACCACCACCACCACCACCGGGTTCCCGACGAGCTTCGACGAGTCTTGGCGGGGGTTCGGCGGCATCCACGGCGGCCTGGTCGTCGCCGCACTGCTCCGCGGCGCCGCCCGCGCCCTCGACGCCACCCCGGTCGCGGTCACTGCCCACCTGTACGCCCCGGTCGCCGCGGGACCGTTGACCGTCGACGCGGAGGTGGTCATGGGTGGACGCTCGGCGGGCGTCCGGGCGCGCCTCGGCGACGCCGCGACAGCGGTCGTTCGGCTGGCCCGGTCCCCCGGCACCACCGTGGCCTGGCCACCCGGTCCCGTGTCGCCGCCCGACGTGGACCCGGAAACACTTCCCCCGCTGGAGATCCCGGTCGAATTCGTGCCGTTCTCGCAGTACCTCGACATCCGGCCGATCAACTCGGCGCGGCCGTTCGCGGGCGGCGAGACACCGGAGTTCGACGTCTGGATCCGCCTGACCGCCGACATCGACCTCACCCCACAGGAGACCGCGGCGGTGCTGCTCGACGCCCTGCCGCCCGGGCTGTATGCCACCCGCACCGCGCCCGTCCCGATCCCCACCATCGAGTTCAGCGCCCACTTCCCACCCGGAACGCCACCCTCGCGCTGGTACCGGCTGCGGCACCGCACCGCGTGGGCGACCGACGACCTGTGCGTCGACGAGGCCGAACTCCACACCGAGACAGGTGAACTCGCCGGACAAGCACGCCAGCTCCGCCGAATCCTCGGCGGCGCCACCACGAAGGAGCAGTCATGAGAGACGCCGTCATCGCCGCCGCCGTCCGCACCCCGATCGGCAAGGGCAAGCCGGGGGGCGCCCTGCACGGGATCCACCCGGTGGACCTGCTCGCGCACAGCCTGACCGCGATCGTCGATCGCACCGGGATCGACCCGGCGCTCGTCGACGACGTGATCGGCGGCTGCGTCACCCAGGTCGACCAGCAGGCCGCCAACATCACCCGTACGGCGCTGCTGGCCGCGGGTTTCCCCGAATCGGTGCCCGGCACCACCGTCGACCGGCAGTGCGGCAGCAGCCAGCAGGCCGTCCACTTCGCCGCGCAGGGCGTCATCTCCGGCGCCTACGACGTGGTGATCGCCTGCGGCGTGGAGTCGATGAGCCGCATCCCCATGGGGTCGAATATCCGCGCGGGCGCCGATCCACGTGGCACCCGGTTCGCCGAGCGCTATCCGGACGGGCTTGTGCCCCAGGGCATCAGCGCCGAACTGATCGCCGCGCGCTGGGGCATCTCGCGGGCCGAGATGGACGAGTTCGCGCTCCGGAGCCATGCGAAGGCGCACCGCGCCACCGTCGGCGGCGCCTTCGCCAAGGAACTCGCCACACTGCCCGAACTCGGCACCGACGAGGCCATCCGCCCCGGCGGCACGCCGGAGTCGCTGGCGGCGCTGCGTCCGGCATTCGCGGACGAGGCGATGGCGACGCGGTTCCCGCAGATCGACTGGGGAGTCACGGCGGGCAACTCGAGCCCGCTCAGCGACGGCAGCGCAGCGGTGCTCATCACCACCAGCGAGACCGCGGCCCGGCTCGGGCTCACCCCGCTGGCGCGGTTGCACAGCTTCGCGGTCGCGGGCGACGACCCGCTGTACATGCTCACCGCGATCATCCCGGCCACCGAGAGGGTGCTGCGGCGGGCCGGGCTCGCGCTGGCGGACATCGACCTGTTCGAGGTGAACGAGGCCTTCGCCTCGGTGGTGCTGGCCTGGGCACAGGAGACCGGCGCCGACCTCGACCGGGTCAACGTGCACGGCGGCGCGCTCGCCCTCGGTCACCCGCTCGGCGCCAGCGGCGCACGGCTGCTCACCACCCTTGTGGGCGCGCTGGAACAACGTGGCGCCCGCTTCGGTCTGCAGACCATGTGCGAGGCTGGCGGCATGGCGAATGCGACGGTGATCGAGCGGCTGGCGTGACATCAACCGAGGTCACGACCCGTCCCGTCACCTTCGGGTGCCGGGACGGCGTCGTGCTGGGCGGGAACCTGTTCGATCCCGCGGTCGCGGCTACGGACGCGCCGATGGTGATCGTCAATTGCGCCACCGGGGTGCTGGCCCGCTACTACCACCGGTACGCGCGGTTCCTGGCCGAGCTGGGCTCGCCGGTGCTCACCTACGACTACCGCGGCATCGGCGAGTCCCGGCCGCCCGGCACGCTGCGCGGCGCCGCGATCCCGTGGCGAGCGTGGGGCGAGCAGGATTTCGACGCGGCGGTCGAGTTCG
This sequence comes from Rhodococcus sp. OK611, assembly GCF_003050885.1. Classification (NCBI taxonomy): domain Bacteria; kingdom Bacillati; phylum Actinomycetota; class Actinomycetes; order Mycobacteriales; family Nocardiaceae; genus Rhodococcus; species Rhodococcus sp. OK611. Next base: position 93,833 of record NZ_QAOZ01000002.1, on the reverse strand, counting down.
CGCGGACGCAGGAACCGGACCGTCCGCTGGCCGTGGTCGGGCACAGCATCGGCGGGTTCCTGCCGGGGTTCGCCGCCGGTGCGGTGCACGTGGACCGGATGCTCACCGTCGGCGCCCAGTACGCGTACTGGCGCGACTACGCCCGCCGGAGCCGGGTGGGCCTGCTCGCGAGGTGGCACCTGGCGATGCCGGTGCTCACCGCCGCCTACGGGTACTTCCCCGGCCGCAGGCTCGGCTGGCTCGAGGACCTGCCCGCGGGTGTGGCCCACGAGTGGGCCTTCCGCCGGGCCGCGATGGAGTCCAGCTACCCGCGCGGCGAGCGGGCCGAGGTGCGGCGCCGGTTCGCGGCCGTGCGGGCACCGATCCTGGCGGTGGCCACCACGGACGACGAGTTCGGCACCCCCGCCGCCCTCGAACGGACGCTCGGGTACTACCGGGGCAGCGACCGCGCCCGGGTGGAACTGGACCCGACACTGTTGGGCCACGAGGAGATCGGCCACTTCGGGCTCTTCCACGATCGGCACCGGGACGGGTTCTGGCGTGGCACCGCCGAGTGGCTGCACCGCGGGGTGAACCCGTGGCCGGCGGCCACCGAACGCCGGGCCGAGGCCTGAGTACCCATCGGCGGGAAGGATCCGCCCCGGTTTCCGGGGCGGATCCTTCCCGGGTCGCCGATCAGGGGCGGTCGGTCTCGGATTCGATCTTCGCCCGGATCGCTTCCGCGGCTTCCGAATCCTGGGCCGCCAGCTTCTGGATGTAGTCGACCGCATCGCCGACGGTCCGCAGACCGGCAAGGTCCTCGTCGGGGATCTTCACGCCGTACTTGTCCTCGGTCTGGACCGCGATCTCCACCATGGAGAGCGAGTCGATATCGAGATCGTCGACGAAGGACTTCTCGATCGTCACCTCGGACGGCTCGATTCCGGTGACCTCCTCGATGATCTCGGCGATTCCCGAGACGAGTTCTTCCTGTGTTGCCACTTCCTGGCTCCCTTTCTCACGTGGACCGCTTCGATCGAGCGGTTGATTTCGGGTGGATCAGCGTCGACGGGAATCGGTCACGGGCACACCGTTTCCGGGCCGCGCCTGGTAACGCGGCGTCGTTCCCGGCCGTCGCCGCCGCTCGAGTTCCGGATAGGAGGGATCAAAGATCTCGTAGGTCTCTTCGATCGCCGCGGTGAGCAGCTTCCACACCTGATGTGCGGTCGGGCGCCGACCGGGCCAGCCGTTTCCGAAGAGGTCATCGCCGTCCCTGAGCCCGATCTCACCGAGCGGGAGCGACGTGTGGCTGCCCGCGCATCGCCCGTCCTCCAGGCCCGGGCAGCGCTCGATCAGGTAGCGGCCTCGCCGATCCCAACCGTCCTCGGTCGTCTCGTCGGGCCTGCCCTTCCAGCGTTCCTGTGAGTACACGAGGATCCGCTGGCCGGTTGTCACCTGCAGGTACTCGCGAGCGGCGGTGTCGGCGAGACCGGCCGAGCGGAGGAGTTCGACGTCGATACCGTGGCGGGCCATCCGTTCGTGGCTGACGAGCTGGTCGTCCTCGATGATGAAGTGCTGCCCGGACATGCCCGCGACGTCGACCCACACCCCGAACCTGAGCACCTCGACCTGACCGGCCGCCGACTCGTCGTCGACCTCGGGACCGATCGCCATCGCCCGGATCGACGATTTGCTGACGTCCAGTTCCGCCGCGATCCTGCGGTCGCTCAACCCCTCGGCACGCATGACGGCGATCGCCTCGGCGATCACACTCCGGTACGTCGCATCGGCGATCTCCGCCCGTTCCCGGGCGAGCCGGGCGGCCTCGACGGAGACGCCCACCCGGAACGAATGATGATCTTGCACGGCAGCAGCATGGCACGCAGGCGTCCAAGTGTCCAGCCAATTGGACACTTGGCCATAGCGTCGGACACTACGGCCTGACGGTCGCGGCCAGGTTCATCTGCCCCAGCCACGCGGGCACCTCCCGCGCAACCGAGCTCGGCCCGGAGATGGTGACCCGCCCCGACGTCAGCGCCTGCTCCCAGGACCGGTCCCCGCGCCAGACCTCGATCAGGGTGCGCAGGCCGGTGGCGACGGTGACGGTCACCTCGAAGCCAGGGTCGTAGTCGCAGGCGTCGGCCTCGTCGCCGGTCACGCAGAGCCACCACCGCCCGGCGCGGGCGGCGACGTCGTCGAACTCGAAGGCCACCACGGTGCGACCGCGCGGCCACCGGTCGATCGGCACCGTGCGGCGGATGTCCCACATCAGTAGGTGCGGGTCCAGGTCCTCCTCGCCGAGTTCGCCGATCCAGCGCACGCCCCACGCCCCGAGGGCCTCGACCACGCCGCCGAGCTCCTCACCGCAGGGCGTGAGCGCATAGCTGCTCCGGCCGTCCTCGACGGTCCGGCGGACCACCCCGGCCCGCTCCAGCGTCCGCAGGCGCTTGGACAGCAGCGCGGGCGACATCTTGGGGTTACCCCGCCGCAGGTCGTTGAAGCGGGTGCTGCCGGCCAACAGCTCGCGCACCACGAGCATGGTCCAGCGCTCGTCGAGCAGCTCCATGGCCTTCGCCACCGGGCAGAACTGGCCGTATTCCGACACGGCTTCCTCCTCGGTTTGCCCCCTGACCAGTACACGCCTGGCCCGGCGAGGACGCCAGTACAGATCGTGAACCGCCGGTGGTTCACATCTGGGACTAGAGCTCCCGCCGGGATGGGCCGACGCTGGAAACACCACCACATCCGAGGAGGACTTCATGAGCACACACACCACCGCCGCCCCCGACATCAAGGCCAAGCACCGGGCCATGTGGGCGCTGGGCGACTACCCGTCGGTCGCCGCCGACGTCATCGCGGCCCTCGGCCCGAGCCTGGTCGGGGCCTGCGGCATCAGGGCGGGCGACCGGGTCCTCGACGTCGCGGCCGGTTCCGGCAACGCCTCGATCCCCGCCGCCCGACTCGGCGCCGCCGTCGTCGCCTCGGACCTGACCCCCGAGCTGCTCGAGTCGGGCCGTCGGCAGGCCGAGTCGCTCGGCCTGACGCTGGACTGGCGTGAGGCCGACGCGGAGGCACTGCCGTTCACCGACGACGAGTTCGACGCCGTGATCTCGTGTGTCGGAGTGATGTTCGCACCCCACCACCAGCCGAGCGCCGACGAGCTCGTCCGCGTCCTGCGCCCTGGCGGCACGCTCGGGCTGATCAACTCGACGCCCGAGGGATTCATCGGCCAGATGTTCGCGACCATGAAGCCCTACGCTCCCCCGCCGCCCGCAGGCGCGCAGCCGCCGCCGCTGTGGGGCAGCGAGGAGCACGTGCGCACCCTCCTCGGCGACCGCGTGACAGAGGTCGTGGCGCGCCGCGAGCGGCTGACCGTCGACTGCTTTGACACCGCCGAGCAGTTCCGCGACTTCTTCAAGGCCTGCTACGGCCCGACGATCGCGGTGTACCGGGCGATCGCCGACGACCCCGAGCGCGTCGAGGCCCTGGACCGCGAGCTCGCCGAGCTGGGCCGACGCTTCGACCGCAGCGACGGCACCATGGAATGGGAGTACCTGCTGCTCACCGCCGTCAAGAAGTGAGCGGCTCCGCCGCCCGTGCGCGGTTGACGAGTCCACACACTCGTCAACCGCGCACGGGCGCCGCAGGCGCCTAGAGTTCCGTGACCCAGCCGTGCAGCTCATCGGTGCGCATGGCCGCCGCGTGCCGCTTGCGCAGGGCCTGACCGATCGGTCCCGCGGTGCCGTCGCCGACCACCCGGCCGTCCACCTCGAACACCGGGGCGACGCCCGCGGAGGTGCCGGTGACGAACACCTCGTCCGCGATGTACAGCTCGGTGAGGTCGACGGTGCGCTCGACGACGGGTATGCCGTCCTCCGCCGCGAGAGTGAGCAGGGTCCGACGGTTGATGCCGTCGAGGATGTCGCAGGACACGTCCGGCGTGATCAGGGTGCCGCCGCGGACCAGGAAGATGTTGGCTGCGCTGAGCTCGCAGACGTGGCCGTTCCCATCGAGGAAGATCGCGTCGTCGTAGCCGGCGTCGATGGCGTCCTGCTTGGCCAGCACCGAGTTCACGTACGCCCCGTTGACCTTGGCGCGGGAGGGGATGGCGTCGTCCGGGATCCGGCGCCAGGTGCTGGTCTTGAGCCGCATGCCGTCCTGCGGGACGATCGGCACCGCGTCGTAGACGAACATGCTGACGGTGGTGTGGCAGCCGCGCACCCGGGTGCCGGCGATCGACTCGTCGACGTGCACGGTGGCCCGGACGAACACGTCCTCGGTCGGCGCGTTCGCGGCGACGAGTTCGGTTGCCACCGAGACGAATCGGTCGTAGTCCCACTCGTCGGCGAACCGATCCATCCCGATGATCTTGCAGGACTCGACCATTCGCTGGAAATGGTCACGCAGCCGAAATGCGCTACGCCGGGACCCGTCGACCTGCACCGGGAACACCGTGTACACGCTGAGCCCGTACAGCACAGCCGAGGTGGCGACGCCGAGCGTCGCCTCCGCGACGTCGACGATCCGGTCACCGAAGTACACGCGGGGATGTGGGGTAGCCATGGCACGCCATGCTATCGACCAGGTCGGTACCCCGGAAACCGAATTTCGTGCCGGCCACCTCCCGCGACTTCCGCCTGACTCCCGGCAGACTGTCGGGATGCTCCATTTGCGGATCCTGGCGCCGAGCGACCTGACCGACGAGGCCCTCAGGATCCTCGACGCGGAACCGGCCGTCAGCGGCCTCGCGGTGATGCGCGGCGCCTCGCTGCGCCCGGAGGGCGACGTGGTGTACGCCGACATCGCCAGGGAGGCGGCCAACGACGTGATCGACGAGTTGCGGGCCACCGGGTTGCACCACCGCGGCAGCATCGAGATCGAACCGGTCAACGCGTGGCTCTCCCGCAGCGGATTCGACGCCGAACTGCGCACCCCGGGCAGCAGCGCGGACTCCGTGGTGTGGGCGGAGGTCGCGCAGCGCTCCTACGAGGAGACCGAACTCAACTGGACCTACCTGAGCTTCATGTCCCTGGCGACCCTGCTGGCGGCGATCGCGATCATCACCGACTCACAGATCCTGGTGATCGGGGCGATGGTGCTGGGGCCCGAGTTCGGGGCGATCGCCGCACTCGGGGTCGCGCTGGTGCGGCGCCGGTGGGTGCTGCTCGCGCTCGCGGTCCGCACCCTCGTCGTCGGGTTCGTGGTCGCGATCGCGGTCACGGCGATCCTCGCGGTGGTCGGCAGGGGGCTGGGCTGGGTGACGATCGACGACGTCACCGGTCCGCGGCCCGACACCGCGTTCATCTACAGCCCGGACAAGTGGTCGTTCATCGTGGCGGTGATCGCGGCGGCCGCAGGCGTGCTGTCGCTGACCTCGGCGAAGTCGGCCGGACTGGCCGGCGTGTTCATCTCCGTGACGACGGTGCCCGCCGCGGGAAACGTGGGACTGGCCCTGGCATTCGGCGCCGGTCACGAGATCTGGGGCAGCAGCCTGCAGCTGCTGCTGAACCTGTCCGGCATGGCGATGGCCGGATGGGCGACGCTGACGATTCAACAGGCACTGTGGTCGCGGGTGTCGGTGCGCAGGGCCCGTGCGCTCGACCGGGTCCGCCGGATGCTCTGAGACCTCAGCCGTTCCGTCGGGCCATCTCCGCACCGATCGCGCGCAGGCCCGCGCGCAGCGAAGCCGGCTCCAGCACCTCCACGCCCGCGCCGAGCGCCGTCAGCTGGTGCACCGCAACCTCTTCCGACTCGAGCAGCAGTCCCGCCTCGACCCAGCCGTCTGCGTCCGCCGGGCCCGGGGTCACCCGGGCGGCCTCCGGCCCGATAACGGCGGGCAGCGACCGCCACGCCGCGGGCGCGAGCCGCACCCGGCACGGGTACCGCAGCAGCGACCGGTCGAACTCGGCGGCCGATCGCGCCCACCAGGCCGCCAGGTCGAAGTCGTCCGGTCGTCGGGCGTCCCCGTCGAGGACCACCGCGGCCTCGACCCGCGAGACCCGGAAGGACAGCGCCGCGCCGCGATGCGCGGCGACGAGGTACCAGATGCCCGCCTTCGCCACCAGCCCCAGCGGGTCGAGGGTGCGGGTCACCTCCCGGCCGCCCCTGCGATAGCCGATCCGCACCCGACGGCCGTCGAGCACGGCCCGCGCCACCGTCGCCAGGTGTGGGGCGTTCGCCGCCCGCCCGAACCAGCCGGGGGCGTCCACGTGCAGGCGGCTGCGCCAGAGCTCGGCACCCGCACGCAGCGGAAGCGGCATCGCACCAAGGAGTTTGGCCTCCGCGGCGGCCGTCTGCTCCCCCAGACCCAGGTCCGCAGCCAGACCGGGGACTCCGAGCAGCATGAGCGCGGAGGTCTCGACGCCGGTCATCCCGCTGAGCTTGAACTGCCAGCCGTCGAGGAGCCGGATGCCGCCGCCCGGCCCGCTCTCCGTCCACAGCGGGACGCCCGCGGCCTGCAGTGCCGCGACGTCGCGGTACACGGTGCGCACGGACACCTCCAGCTGCTCGGCCAGCCGCTCGGCGGTGCTACCCGGGCCGCCCTGCAGCCGCAGCATGAGGTCGAGCAACCGACTGGAGCGCACCGGCGAAGCCTATCCCGTAATCACTGACAGAAGATGTCAGTGATTACGGTGCACACTGACCGTCATGACAACCTGGCAGCAGTTCTCCGACGAAGCACCGGCCTTGTCCGAATCCATCGCCGCGCGGCTGCGCGTACACAAGCATCACGTCCTCGCGACGCTGCGGGCCGACGGATCCCCGCGGGTCAGCGGCACCGAGGTGGAGATCTTCCGCGGACTACTGGTTCTCGGGTCGATGGCGGGCGCGATGAAGGTGCGGGACCTGCACCGCGACCCGCGCTTCTCGCTGCACTCCAATCCGGGCCACCACACCATGGAGGGCGGCGACGCGAAGATCTCCGGTCGCGCCCGCGAGCTGTTCGGAGACGAGAAGCAGGCAATCCTCGAGAGCTACGACCAGAACCCCGGCGACGAGGCGCAGATCTTCGAACTCGGCGTCGAGGAGGCGGTCCTGACGACGGTCTCGGAGGACCGGCTGCACGTCGACCTGTGGCGGCCCGGCGCGGGCGTCACGAGGCGCAGCCGGTGAGCGGGCCGGATCTGACCGGAAAGGTGGCGCTGGTCGCGGGTGCCACCCGCGGCGCGGGCCGCGCCATCGCGGTCGAGCTGGCCCGCGCAGGCGCGACCGTCTACGCGACCGGGCGCAGCAGCCGCGAGGCCGGTCGGTCGGAGATCGACCGACCGGAGACCATCGAGGAGACGGGCGATCTCATCGCGGCGACCGGCGGTGACGGTGTCGCGCTGCGGGTCGACCACCTCGACCCGGACCAGGTACGCGCGCTGATCGCCCGCATCGACACCGAGCACGGTCGGCTCGACGTCCTGGTCAACGACATCTTCGGCGGGGACAGATACGCGCAATTCGGCACCAAACTCTGGGAGCACGACCTGGAGGGCGGCCTGCGCATGCTGCGGATGGGCATCGACACCCACGCGATCACCAGCCATGTCGCGTTGCCCCTGCTGATCCGCCGACCCGGCGGCCTGGTCGTCGAGATGACCGACGGCACAGCGGAATACAACGTCGCCTACCGGCACCAGGTGGGCTTCTACTACGACCTGATCAAGGCCGCGGTGCAGCGGATGACCACCGCGCAGGCCCACGAACTGGCCCCGCTGGGCGGCGCGGCGGTCGCCGTCACCCCTGGCTGGCTCCGGTCGGAGACGATGCTGGAGATCTTCGGCGTCGCCGAGGACAACTGGCGCGACGCGCTCGACCGGGAACCGCATTTCGCCATCTCCGAGTCGCCGACCTTCGTGGGCCGGGCGGTCGCCGCGCTGGCCGCCGACCCGGATGTCATGGGGTTCAGCGGAACCGTGGTCTCGAGCGGGCAGCTGGCCGAACGGTACGGCTTCACCGACGTGGACGGCTCGCGGCCGGACTGCTGGCGCTATCTCGTCGAGGTGGCTGACAGGGACCTGCCCGCCAACACCGAGGGCTACCGCTAGCCGGCGTCACCAGGTGAGGTTCTCCTGGCAGTGGCTGCCCTCGACGCCCGACTCGATCTGCACGGTCGCGTGGCCGAGCCCGTGCGCGTCGAGCACGACCTTCGCCGCGCCGAGCACCTGCCGCGAATCCGCCTCGCTGGTCAGGTGCACGGTCGCGACGTCCATGCCGGTGGTCAGCGTCCACACGTGCAGGTCGTGCACGTCCGAGACCCCGGACAGGGCGCGCAGATCCGACTCGACGGCGTCGACGTCGACGTGCGCGGGCGAGGCCTGGGTGAGGATGCGCAGCGCGGCGCCCGCGAGCTTGACCGCGCGGGGCACCACCCACAGCGAGATCAGCACGCCCACCACGATGTCGGCGTACGGCCAGTTGAACACCAGCACCACGGCGCCTGCGATGAGGACGCCGACACTGCCGACGGCGTCCGCGAGCACCTCGAGGTAGGCACCGCGGACCGCGAGGGAGCCCTTGGCGTCGGCGCGCAGCATCAGCATCACGACGATATTGGCCGCGAGCCCGGCAGCGGCCGTCAGCATCAGCGGCAGGCCGGGTACCTCGGGGGCGTCGCCGATCCGTCCGATCGCCTCGTACATCACCCACGCCGCGACGGCCAGCAGCAGCACCGCGTTGGCCATCGCGGTGAGCACCTCGGCGCGATGCCAGCCGAAGGTGCGTGCGGCGGCCTTGGACCCCTGCCTGGCGAGCAGCAACGCCACCAGGCCCATCGACATGCCGACGACGTCGGTGAGCATGTGCCCGGCGTCCGCGAGGAGCGCGAGCGAGTTGATGGTCAGGCCGACCGCGACCTCGAGCGCGAGGAACGCGAGCAGGATCCCCAGCGCGATGACCATCCGGCGGATCCGGCCCGCCGACGGCCCCGCGGCGGTCGGCTCACCCCCGTGGCTGTGCCCGTGCCCAACTCCCATGACGCTCCCCTTCGTGTGGTTCGCGTCCATCATATGCATACATTCGCATATGTGGCTACATCGTCGCCGCTACTGCTCCGGCGGATAGTAGGGATGCGCGACCGTCGGCGGCAGGGTCGCGATGGCCGAGATCCGCTTCAGCCCCGCGACCTGCAGCAGGTCCACCGTCAGCGAGCGGATCTGCGCGAACACCACGGTCGCGGACACGCCCGCGTTCTCCACCAGTTCGGCCTTCGCCCCGGACGCCACCGAGCGCAGCACCCGGGCCGCGTCGGCCTGGTCGGGCTTCTCGCCGGGATCGGCCAGCATCATCCGGCGCAGCACCTCCAGCGCCTGCGCGAGCTTCTCCACCTCGTCGACCAACCGCGGATCGAGGATCTCGTCGTCGCGGACCAGCGTCAGCGACCGTCGCGCGAGCACCCGGATGTTGCGCATCGCGTTGTCGATCGGATCGGCGGTGGCGCTCAGCCGCGCGAGACGTTCGCGCGAGTTCCAGTACAGCGGCGATACCCGGCTGATCTCCCGGCCACCGATCAGGTTCGAGCGGAGCCCGTCGATCGCCGACTGGGTGTCGCGGGCCTTCTGCAGCGCCTTGACGATCGGTTCCGGGTCGTTCTCGACCAGCCCGTCCGCCACCAGCTGCAGCACCTCCCCCGCGGTGCCGAGGATCGCGGCGGCGTGCTGCCGCGCCCGCAGCACCGGATGGGTCGGCACGAACGCGACGACGAGGATCCCGACCAGGCCACCGATGAGGGCGTCGATCATCCGGTCGGGACCACCGCCACGTTCGGGCGGGATCAGCGTCGCGACCAGCACCGCGGAGGTGCCGGCCTGCATCGAGATGATCGGCCCGCCGTCGAGGAAGATCGCCGTCGACATGGCCAGCATCACCACCAGCACGATCTGCCAGGCGCCGGTGCCGATCTGGGAGATCAGCAGGTCACCGATCCCGATGCCGACGGTGACGCCCGCGAGCAGCTCCACCGACCGCCGCAGCCGCGCCCCGAGGGACAGGCCCAGCGAGACGACGGCCGCGATCGGCGCGAAGAACGGATTCGGGTGGTGGATCAGGTCATTGGCGATCCACCAGGCGAGTCCGGCGGCGAGCGCGCACTGCAGGACGGGAAACGCCGACCCGCGCAGCCGTTTGACCGAGGCCCTCAGTCGAGCGCGGCCCCGGTCGGCGGTGAAGAATTGAGGGCTAGCCGAGGCCAAGTGCTTCGGCGGCCCTGGGGTCGCAGTCCTCGAGCAGGTCCAGGCAGCGGGCGTGCTCGTCGGATTCGCCGATCGCCTTGGCGGCCTTGGCCAGTACCGCGACGCAGCGCAGGAACCCGCGGTTCGGCTCGTGGCTGTACGGCACAGGACCGAAACCCTTCCAGCCGTTGCGTCGCAGCTGGTCGAGCCCGCGGTGGTAGCCGGTGCGCGCGTACGCGTAGGCGGTGATCGTCTGATCGTCGGCGAGTGCGGCCTCGGCCAGGTAGGCCCACGCGATGGACGCCGTCGGATGGTCGGCCGCAACCTGCTTGGGGTCCGCCTTGTTCAGGAGTTCGGACTCCGCGTCGTCGTCTCCGGGCAGCAGGGTGGGCTGGGGGCCGAGCAGGTCACCGAAAGAGGTCATGCCGACCATTGTGCCCCGACCACCGGTCGCTCGATAGGCTGCCCACAGTCACGAACAGGAATGGCGAACGAGAGGGCGGACGTGTCGGACCCCAAGAACCCGGAACCCAAGGACTCTGCCGCCCAGAGCGCGGAACCCGGCAGCGACCGGGCAGCGATCGGCGCGGACGCGAAGGACACCGGAAACGCCTCGGTGACAACGCCGGAGACGACGGACGCCGAGGCACAGGAGACCCCCGAGGCCGAGACCCCGGCCACCGAACCCGACATCGCCGGCGATGCCGCTGTCGCTGTCGCTGTCGCTGACGAGGCGGAGGCGGCGGACGGGCATGCGGCCGACGACACGCCGGTCACCGACGCGACGGACGACGTCGCACCGGAGTCGGCGGAGCACACCGAGAAGGACGAGGACCCCGCGCCGGTCGAGACCGTGACCGAAGCGAAGTCCGAGCCCGGAACAGAGCCAGAGGCCGAGACGGGGGCCAAGCCCGAGCCCGACGCCGAGGCTGAGGCGGATGCCGAGGCAGACGCAGAGCCTGAGGCGGAGGCTGAGCCCGAGGCGGACGCCGAAGCGAAGTCCGAGCCCGAGCCCGAGGCGGACGCCGAAGCGAAGTCCGAGCCCGAGGCGGACGCCGTGACCCAGGGCGAGGACGCACCGGCCGAGCCCGAGCCCGAGGCGGACGCCGAATCCAAGGCCGAGCCCGAGCCCGAGGCGGACGCCGAATCCAAGGCCGAGGACGTCCACGCACCGGCCGAGCCCGAGCCGACGGACACGGACACGGACACCGACGCCGATGAGGACGGATTCGCCGCGGTCACCGTCCCGGTGGAGAGGTCGGGCGCGGCATGGAAGCCGCAGGCTCCGACGGCCGCACCGCGAAAGGTCGTGCCCGCAGGCGCCCCGCCCGCGCCCACCACCGCCCCGCAGTCCGCACCCGCGGCCACCGCCGGGACCCCAGACGACGCCACCGTCGCCCTCCCGAGGGTCACACCGCCGCCCGCCGCCCCCGACGACGCCACCGTCGCCCTCCCGAGGGTCACCCCGCCGCCCGCACGGCCCAACGCCGTGGTGCCCCCGACCCAGGTCTCGCGCCCCAAGGCCGCGCCGGCCAAGGTCGGTCCCGGCCGACCCGCACCGGCGGTCCGGCCGCCCGCGGGTGCCTCTCCCATCGCCGCGCCGCCGCGCCCGGCACCTCCGGTCGCGGGGCCCGCCAAGATCCCCGCCCCGGAGCCCGCGTCGAGCGGCAAGAAGCGATGGCCGATCGTCGTCACCGTCGGCGTAGTGCTGGCCGCCGCGGCGGGTGGGGCCTACCTGCTCACCTCGACGGTCAGCAGCAACTCGGCGGAGGACCAGGTCAAGACCGCGATCAACACCTTCGTCGACGCGATCGAGGGCGGAGATCTCGCGACCCTGCGGACGATCTCCTGCGGCGACCTGGCGTCGTACTACGCGCAGATCCCCGATGCCGAGTTCGCCGACGTGTACCGGGTGGCGGTCGACCAGCGGTCGATCCCCGTCGTCGAGAGCATCGACACGGTCTCCATCACCGACGACACCGCGATCGCCCAGGCCACCGTCCACACCGGCGCGGCCCCGAACGAGAGCTCGGCGCGCTCGTTCAACCTGCAGCGCGACGGCGACGCGTGGAAGGTCTGCTGACCTAGCCCGGAAACGACGAAAGTGCAGCTACCGGGGCATCGGCCGAGAGGCCGAGCCGGTAGCTGCACTTTCGTGCGAGCGACTAGCTGCCGGAGACGGAGCGTCCGGCGGACTTGAGGTCGTTGCAGGCCTCGATGACGCGAGCGGTCATGCCGGCCTCGGCCTTCTTGAGGTAGCTGCGCGGGTCGTAGACCTTCTTGTTGCCGACCTCGCCGTCGATCTTGAGGACGCCGTCGTAGTTGGCGAACAGGTGTCCGGCGATCGGGCGGGTGAACGCGTACTGGGTGTCGGTGTCGACGTTCATCTTCACGACACCGAAGTTCAGCGAGTCCTCGATCTCCGACTTCAGCGAGCCCGAGCCGCCGTGGAAGACGAAGTCGAACGGCTGCGAGCCTGCGGCAAGGCCGAGCTTCGCGGCCGCGACCTTCTGGCCCTCCTCGAGCACGGCGGGCTTGAGCTTGACGTTGCCCGGCTTGTAGACGCCGTGCACGTTGCCGAAGGTGGCGGCCAGCAGGTACTTGCCGTTCTCGCCGACACCGAGCGCGTCGACGGTCTTCTCGAAGTCCTCGCTGGAGGTGTACAGCTTGTCGTTGATCTCGGCCTCGACGCCGTCCTCTTCGCCGCCGACCACGCCGATCTCCACCTCGAGGATGATCTTCGCGGCCGCCGAGAGCTTGAGCAGCTCCTTGGCGATCTCCAGGTTCTCGTCGATCGGGATGGCCGAGCCGTCCCACATGTGCGACTGGAACAGCGGGTTCTGGCCCGCGTTGACGCGCTCCTGCGAGATCGCCAGCAGCGGACGCACGAAGCCGTCGAGCTTGTCCTTGGGGCAGTGGTCGGTGTGCAGCGCGATGGTCACGTCGTACTTCGCGGCGATGACGTGCGCGAACTCGGCCAGCGCGACGGCGCCGGTGACCATGTCCTTGACGCCGAGGCCGGAACCGAACTCCGCGCCGCCGGTCGAGAACTGGATGATGCCGTCACTGCCCGCGTCCGCGAAGCCCTTGATGGCGGCGTTGATGGTCTCGGAAGAGGTGCAGTTGATGGCGGGGAAGGCAAAGGAGTGCTCCTTGGCCCGACCGAGCATCTCGGCGTAGACCTCGGGAGTTGCGATCGGCACGGAACTGACCTCCATTTAAAGAGTCGAGGGGCGCATCCCTTGATGTCAGGGGCGCCGGGGGTACATGCAGTATTGCAAACCCCGCCGCGCGTGCCCGACGACTCCTGACCGTCGCCGCCCACCGGCGACCTCACGATTGCCGCCGGCGCCGCGTGCGTTCACCCGGTTCCGACCGGCCGCGGGGCGCGGGCGGGCGAGCCCGCGCCGATCGCCGGTACTCTGGGCCGCGTGATTGTGCAGGCAGCCTCGGAGTCCGTGACCAACCTAGCCCTGATGCCCCAGTGGATGGACCCGATGTATCTGCTGACGGAGTCGTGGCTCAAGAACCTGGTGCTACCGGCGATCCTCACCATCGTCTTCATCGAGACGGGCCTGCTGTTCCCGCTTCTGCCTGGCGATTCGCTGCTCTTCACCGGTGGCCTGCTCGCCGCACAGCCGAACCCGCCGGTCAACATCTGGGTCCTGATGATCGCGGTGCCTGTCGTGGCGATCCTCGGCGACCAGACCGCGTACTGGATCGGTCGCAAGATCGGCCCCGCGCTGTTCAAGAAGGAAGACTCGCGCTTCTTCAAGAAGGAGTACGTGACCGAGTCGCACGCGTTCTTCGAGAAGCACGGGCCGAAGACCATCATCCTGGCCCGCTTCGTGCCGATCGTGCGCACCTTCACCCCCGTGATCGCGGGCGTCTCGAAGATGAACTACCGCACCTTCCTCGGCTACGACATCGTCGGCGGCATCCTGTGGGGCGGCGGCGTCACGATCCTGGGCTACTTCCTCGGCAATGTCGCCTTCATCCGCGACAACGTCGAGGCCATCTTCCTGCTCATCGTCTTCATCTCGATCCTGCCGGGCATCGCCGCGGTGGCCAAGAAGGTGTTGGCCTCGCGCCGCGAACCGGTCGCAGCGACAGCGCCCGAGGTCCCCGTGGCCCAAGACGACCCGACGCCGTAGCCGATGACGCTCGCCGCCGGCAGTTTTGCGCCACTTGAAACCGCCGGGCCGGCGGTGGTGTGGCTGATCGTCCTCGCCTTCGTCTTCCTCGAGTGCGCCGTCATCATCGGCCTGTTCCTGCCCGGTGACTCCCTGTTGATCACAGCGGGCATCGTGCTGGCGGGCCACTCCTCGGGTTCGGCCCACGTGTGGGCGCTGTCCGCGGGTGCCGCCGTCGCCGCCATCGCGGGCAACCAGGTCGGCTACCGGATCGGCCTGCGCACCGGGCACCATCTGGTGGCGCGCCGCGGGGGCCGCTACGTGACGGCCGAGAACCTGCACAAGGTCAACGTCCTGCTGGATCGGCACGGCTTCCTGTCGGTTCTGGTGGCGCGCTGGATTCCGTTCGTCCGGACCCTGTGCCCGCTGGTCGCGGGCGCGGCGGGGATGAACCACCGCATGTACACGGTGGCCAGCAGCCTGGGCGCGCTCGCGTGGGCCCCGGTGCTGCTGCTGATCGGCTACTACGCGGGCGAGTTCCTCCAGCGCGTCCCGTGGCTGATGCCTGCGGTGCTCGCAGTGATGGTGGTGTGCCTGATCGTCGGCACGGTGCTCGGCATCCGGCATTACCGGCAGGAGATGGCAAAACCGCCCGTGGACTACGCCGTCGAGTGACCGCGTCCCCACGGCTTGACCTCAATTGAACTTCAGGTTCAAGGATGTCTCTCAGGACCCGAGCCCAGCGCCCCCGAGAGACCGGAGATCAGCCATGAGCGTCGTCAGGAACCCCCACGCGCTGCCACGGATCACCCGTCCCGGTGCCGGCATCGTCAAGGCCAGTGCTTGGGACGTCGGCACGCCCGAGCGACAGCGGGCGGCGGTCGACGCGATCGCCGCGGCCTGGGGCAAGCGCGACTGGCCCGACGAGCACCTGCTCTCCTACAGCGTCTACATCGGCAATGACGGCGGGACGCTGTTCCACTACTCACAGTGGGCCGACGAGGAGAGCTACCGGATCTGGCTGACGGGGGCGCGGAGCGACACGGTCGCGGAGATCGACGCCGCGGTGCCCGGCATCGAGCGACTCTGGCTGCACACGTACGAGCTGTACCGAAACAGGGGCGGCTCCGCCGGGGACGCCGGCCGGGTGCCGGGCGCGATCATCGTCGTCGACATCGAGTTCGACGGTCCCGACCCCGTGCGCCAGCGGGCCTGGGTGGACGGCGTCTTCGAGGCGCTGGAGAACGACCCCGAGCCGGCCCCCGGCGGGATCTCCGGACACTTCCACGTCAGCGTCGACGGGACCCGGGTGCTCAACTACGCCGAGTGGGAGAGCGCGCAGGCGCACATCGATGCCCTCGCCGGGGGCGAGGGCATCGGCTCGGCGACGCCCGAGTGGCACCGGGTGCAGAGCTTTCCCGGCGTGACCGGTCTCGGCATGAAGCGGTACACGCCCGCGCTCAGCCTGAGCGGCGGCGTCGCGGGGGCGTGAACCGCCCCGCCTCAGTGCTCGTGGTCGTCGAGTTCCCACGCGGGCAACGGATCCGGGTAGCCGACCCACGCACTCGGGCCCGCGGCCAACTCGCCGTCGGTCAGCAGGGCGGTGTCGAGGATCCGCTTCGGCGCGTGCACGTCCAGGCGGACACCGATGAAGACGAGCTCCTGCCCCGGTGGCACCTCGGCGCTCGACCACAGCTGCGCGGGCTCGATCGTCAGGTTCGGCCCCGCCTGCGACCAGATCGCCGCGACCTCGGGCCTGCTGGCGATCCAGCAGAACCCCTTGCTGCGCAGCAACCCCTTCAGCTCCGCGAGCGCGACCTCGAGGCGCGCGGGATGGAACGGCCGGTCGGCCCGGTAGGTGACGCTGCGGATGCCGTACTCCTCGGTCTCCGGGGTGTGCCCACCGGCCAGCTCGTCGTCCCAGCCGGGAGCCCGGGCGGCGAGCTCGGGGTCGTAGAGGCCGGTCTCGAGGACCTCGTCGAGGTCGACGACGCCTGCCACCGTGCGCAGCAGTCGCGCGGACGGGTTCAGCCTGCGCAGCGTCGCCTCCACCGTCCCGGCACCCTTTTCGCTGACGAGGTCGGTCTTGGTGAGCAGCAGTACATCGGCGAATTCGACCTGGTCGACGAGCAGGTCGGAGATGGTGCGTTCGTCACCGTCCCCGGCGACCTCGCCGCGGTCGGCGAGGCGCTGGCCGCGGGTGAGCTCACCGAGGAAGGTCGACGCATCGACGACGGTGACCATCGTGTCGAGCTGCGCCACCTGGCCGAGGCTGAACCCGTCCTCGAACTCCCAGTCGAAGGTCGCGGCGACCGGCATCGGCTCGGAGATGCCGGTCGACTCGATGATCAGCTGGTCGAACCGACCGTCGCGGGCCAGTGCCCCGACCGCCTCGATGAGGTCCTCGCGCAGCGTGCAGCAGATGCAGCCGTTGGTCAGCTCGACCAGCTTCTCCTCGGTCCGGTCGAGGTGCCCCTGGCCGGCAACCAGGGCGGCGTCGATGTTGATCTCGCTCATGTCGTTGACGATCACCGCGACGCGGCGCCCGTCACGATTGGCGAGCACATGGTTGAGCAGGGTGGTCTTGCCCGCGCCGAGGAATCCGGACAGGACCGTGACGGGCAGTTTCTTTGTCGGGGCTGAAGTCATTCCTTAATGGTAATGGTTACCATTTCCGTCTATGCCACCCGTGTGCGCGTCGCACCCCGATGGGGGTACAAATCACGCACCGCCGCCGGGCCCCGGCGTACCTTCACAGGGCACAGGCACCCCGCAGAACCAGACGAAGGGCGGCGATCATGTCCGAATTCCCTCCGATCGCCGACTACGCATTTCTGTCCGACTGCCAGACGTCCGCCCTGGTCGCCCCCGACGGTTCGGTGGAGTGGCTGTGCATTCCACGACCCGACGCCCCCAGCGTGTTCGGCGCGCTCCTCGACCGGTCCGCGGGGTCCTTCCGGTTCGGCCCGTCGCACGTCCAGACGCCCTCGCAGCGTCGCTACCTTCCTGGATCGATGGTCCTCGAGACGACCTGGTGCCTGCCCACAGGAACCCTGGTGGTGCGCGACGCGCTGGTGATGGGCCCGTGGAACGGCACCACCCGGTCGGACGAGTACCGGCGGCCACCGGCGGACCAGGTCGCTCAGGACATGTTGCTGCGCACCGCGGAATGCATCGAGGGCAGCGTCGAGATCACCGTCAATTGCATGCCGCTCTTCGAGTACGGCAGGTCGACCGGCGCGTGGACCTACTCGGGCGAGGGCTACGAGAGCGCGACCTGCTCCGCAGGCGAACTCACGCTGACGTTGACGAGCAACCTCCGACTCACCTTCGGCTCGGCGCGGGCGGGCACCAGGACCGAACTGTCCGCTGGGGATACCGCTTTCGTCGCGCTCTCCTGGAACGGACTTTCCGTCACGAGCCTCGACCAGGCCACCGGCCTGCTCGACGGGACCGACCGGATGTGGCGCGACTGGATCAGAAAGGGCGACTTTCCCGACCACCGGTGGCGCCCGTATCTCGAGCGCAGCGCGCTCACCCTCAAGGGCCTGACCTACGCCCCCTCGGGCGCCCTGATGGCGGCCGCGACCACGTCACTTCCGGAAACGCCTGGCGGCGAACGGAACTGGGACTATCGCTACACGTGGGTGCGGGACTCTGCGTTCATGCTGCACGCCCTGTTCGAACTCGGCTACGACTGGGTGGCCTTCGAGTATTTCGCGTTCCTGATCGACGCCGCGGCGAGCGGTCCGATGCAGATCATGTACGGCCTCGGCGGCGAACGCGACCTGACCGAGCACACCCTCGACCACCTCTCCGGCTACGACGCCGCCCGTCCGGTCCGGGTCGGCAACGGTGCCTGGAGCCAGCGCCAGCATGACATGTGGGGGATGCTGATCGAGTCGGTCGCGACCCACGTTCGGCACGCCAGCCAGCTCGGCCCTCCCGCCTGGGCCCTGGTCACCCAGCTGGTCGACAGCGCGATCGACGTCTACCGCAAGCCGGACCGGGGCATCTGGGAAGTGCGCGGCGAACCCCGGCACTTCACCGCGTCGAAGGTCATGTGCTGGGTGGCGGCCGACCGCGGCGCATCGATGGCCGCGGATCGCGGGGTGGGCGAGCTCGCGGAGCGATGGCGGCAGGCAGCCGACGAGATCCACGCCGATGTGTGCGCCAACGGCGTCGACGCCCGCGGGGTGTTCGTCCAGCACTACGACACCACCGCCCTCGACGCCTCCACCCTGCTGATCCCGATCATGGGTTTTCTTCCCCCGGAAGATGATCGGGTCCGGGCGACGGTACTGGCGATCGCCGACGAGCTGACCACCGACGGGCTCGTCCTGCGCTATCGGACGGAGGAGACGGACGACGGCCTCTCGGGCGAGGAGGGCACGTTCACGATCTGCTCGTTCTGGCTGGTGTCCGCCCTCGCGATGATCGGCGAGGTCGACCGGGCGCGGATGCTGTGCGAGAAGCTGCTCTCGTTCGCCAGCCCACTGCACCTCTATGCCGAGGAGATCGAGTCCTCCAGCGGCAGACACCTGGGCAACTTCCCGCAGGCCTTCACCCACCTCGCGCTGATCGACGCCGTCACCAGCGTGATCAAGGCCGGGGGCTGACGACGGGACCTAGATCGCTCCCGACGCCACGTACGCGGCCTCCATCAGCATCCAGCCGCCGAGCTGCACCGAGAAATCCCGCTCGGCGATGTCGGACGACCGCACGGTGCCGCCGGTGAAGGTGGCGATCCCGTCGCCGAGACCGGGCAGGTGAGCCGGGGCCGTCCAGTCGCGCCCGAAGAGCGGCAGTCCCTCGACCTGGAGGCGGTTCTCCCACGCGACCTCCGCGGAGTCCAGCACGATCTGCGCCGCGGTCCGGCGCGCTCGCACATCGGCCGCGCGATCGCCCGGTAGCTCGGCGGCGACCAGCGCCAGGTAGCGCGCGAGGATCCCGTTGAAAAGGCCGCCGTCCCCTCCCCCGCCGCCGACGATCAGGCCGTCCTCGGTGAGCCGCTTGTCGATGGCCTCGACCAGCGCGTGCACCCGGTGCCGGTGCCGGGGCGCGCCGAGCCGCACCGCGAGCTCGACCTCGGTGCCGAGCGCCACGCCCTGGCAGTAGCTGTAGATCTCGCGGTCGAGCTCCCCAGGGGAATCCGCGTCGTCGGTCCGGATGCCGTCGAACATCAGGCCCGTGAACGGGTCCCGGAGCTTCTCGTCCATCCAGTCCGCGATGGCCTGCGCCCGCCACAGCCGTCCGGTCCGGGCCAGCATGATCGCCGCGGGACCGTTGGCCGGGGTGTTGTAGAAATTGGACCTCTTGCACCACGGGATGCCGCCGCCCTGGTCAGGGGCCCACGCATCGAAGAGCTGGGATTCCAGGTCCTGGATGGCGTTCCGATAGTCGAGGTGGTGCAGTCGCTGCGCACGCTCGAGTGCGATCCCGAGCCAGGCCATGTCGTCGTAGTAGTTGTTCGTCCATCCGCCGATGTTTCGGACCCGATGTGCCCGAGCAATTTTCGTTATGCGACGGCGACGCTTGGGGGTCGGATCGCGCAACGCCGCATCCACGACGCAGTCGAGGAGGTGCGCCTGCCACCAGTAGTGCCAGCTGAAGAAGAGCCGTTCGCGCCGCACCGGCGGCCAGGCCACCACGCCGAGGGCGGTGCCGGGCAGGGCCCACAACCGGCGCACGTGCCGGGAGACCATCGCTTCCTCGGCGGCGTCGGCTCGCTCGGCCCACTGATGCTGCATAACAAACGATCTTGCCTATATATGTGACGAATCGCTACCAGGCACGCCCCAGGTCGGCGTGCTGGCGAATCCACGCGTGCATCGCGATACCCGCGGCGACCCCCGCGTTGATGCTCCGGGTGGATCCGAACTGGGCGATCGAGACGGTCATCTCCGCCGACCGTTTCGCGTGGTCGGTGACGCCGGGGCCCTCCTGTCCGAACAGCAGGATGCACTCGCGCGGCAGGCTCGCGGTCTCCAGCGGCACCGAGCCCGGCGTATTGTCCACCGCCACCACGGCCAGGTCGCTGCGGGCCGCGTATTCGAACAGCGTCTCCACATCGGGGTGGTGGACGATGTGCTGGTACCGGTCGGTCACCATGGCCCCCCGGCGATTCCAGCGACGCCTGCCGACGATGTGCACCGAGGCCGCGGCGAAGGCGTTGGCCGTGCGGACCACGGTGCCGATGTTCGAGTCGTGCCCGAAGTTCTCGATCGCGACGTGGAACGGATGCCGCCTGCTGTCGATGTCCGCGACGATCGCCTCGCGGGTCCAGTACCGGTACGCGTCCACCACATTGCGCCGGTCACCCAGCGCGAGCAGCTCCGGGTCGTAACGGGGGTCGGTCGGCAGCGGGCCGTCCCGCTCCGTGTCCCATGGCCCCACCCCGTTGGGATGCTCTCCCCACTCGGTCGGGCCGGATTCGTCGTCGGTCATTGCCGTGTCCGCATCTGTCAGAACGTGTCGTTGGAGTCGGTCGCGATCCGGAACCCGTGCCCGGTGTCGTCCTTGACGCAGGTCACGCCCTTCGCCTCGGATTTGCAGGTGAACCCGAACGAGCTCACCTTGTCCCCCACCGGGAGCACGGAGTCAGCGGCCGAGACGCCGGAGGTGTAGACGGGACCACCCGAGCACAGGAACTCACCCGGTCCGTTGCCCGTCACCCTGATCCCGTTGCCCCAGTTCACCATGCAGTTCTCCGGCCGGGCCGGAATCGGGGTGGTGGCGCCCTGGCAGCCGGCCTCGGTCCGGGTGGGCAGCGAGATGATGCCGCACTCGAAGCCACCCACCGGCGAGCTGAAGTAGACCGCCTCGTTGCGCGCGTACTCGACCGCGGTGGTCGAGGGCGGCGCGCTGGTGGTGGTGGTCGTCGTCGTGGGCGGTGCGGTGGTGGTGGTCGTCGGCGCGAGGGTGGTGGTGGGCGCGGAGGCGGTGGTGGTGGGCACCGCGATACTGGACGGCGGCGCCTGACCGGCCTCGGAGGTGCCGCAGGCGGCCGCTCCGAACACCGCCGCGACCCCGAACACCGCTGCTACAACCCGACCTGAACGCACACGCACACCCTTCCTCGACAGTCGCCACAGAACTCTAGTGGCCGACGCGCCGAGGTCCACGCGGGCAAGGGATCGGGTACCGGGCTCCCCGGCCGGGCGACCCGCTAGCTGTGGCTGATCCGCCGGTTGATCTCCCTGGTCAGCCAGGCCGGGGAGAACCGCGACGCCATCATCATCGCGCCAGCCTGACGACCCACCGGGTAGTGCACCTTCGCCAGCATCCGGTGCGAGCGCCTGGTCGCCTTGACGACGACCTTCGCGACGTCGGTCGCGGTCAGCTTGATGCCGAGCGAGTCGGCGGTGCGCATGTCCAGGTTCCCGGTCATCGCGGTGTTCACGAACAGCGGCCAGACGGCGAGCACCCGAATGCGGTGCCGCCGCCACTCCAGTTCCAGCGCCTCCGTGAGGCCCCGGATGGCGAACTTGGTTGCGCTGTAGGTGGCGAGTTCGGGCTGGCCGTAGATCGCCGAGGCCGAACACAGGTTGACCAGCTGCGAACCGGGCGTCGCCTGCAGGTAGGGGAAGGCGGCCCGGCTGCCGAGCACGACGCCGCCGACGTTGATGTCGACCATCCGCCGATGCTCGGTCAGCGACATCTCCTCGAACCGGCCAGAGGAGAGCACCCCCGCGTTGTTCACCAGGATGTCGAGGCGGTGCGAGGCGACCTCCGCGAACTCGGCGAGCCGCGCATCCCACTGATCGGGGTCGGTGACGTCCAGCACCCCGGTCGAGATCTCGCCGCCACCCGCGCGGATCTCCCGCGCCAGGTCCGCGAGACCGGTCTCGTCGATGTCGAAGGCACCGACGAGGTATCCGGCCCTCGCGAACTCCAACGCGGTCGCCCTGCCGATCCCGGCCGCCGCACCGGTGATGACCACTGTCTGCTTCGCCATGTCGGCCAGGGTAGGCGGTGCGCCTACCCTGGGGGGTGGAGGATCCGATGTTTCACGAGCGCATCGTCCGCACGGTGCTGACCATCACCGTCGGCTACCTGATCGTCCTGGCGATCTGGCTGGGCTGGCTCGTCCAGCACACGCCGCCGGGCACCGTCCCGTACCAGATCGGCGGGCTCCTGGCCGCGTACGGTTCGGCGCTCGGGCTCGGGATGATGTGGGCCGACCGGCCGACCCGGGCGGACCGGAAGCTGGAGCGGCGAGGGCTGGAGGGCTGGGCGAAGATCGAGAGCACGCAGCGGCTCGCCGAGACCGCCGATCACGGACAACTCACCGAGCTGCGGCTCGCGCTCACCGTCCCGGGCGAGGAGTCGTATTCGGGCCGGGTGGTCTACGAGGTGCCCGCGTCGATGCGTGAGCGATTCGTGCCAGGCAGGACGGTGCCGATCCGGGTCGACCCCCACAATCGGGACCGGATCGTGCTCTGCCCCTGATCGGTTCGGGGGTTCGGCGGCCGGGTCCTAGCTGGTGCGGTTCTTCCGCCCGAGCGCGAGCATGCCCTCGACCAGAAGGAACTGCGCGGCCGCGTAGCTCGCCAGGACCACGCCCTCGGCGGCCCGGCGGCCCGACTCCGAGCGTACGAACAGTCGCCGCACCACGATCAGGCCATCCGAGCCGGTGAACAGCAGCCCGCCGAGCCCGAGCCAGCTCCGCCGGTCCGCGTTGGGCAGCGCCATACCCGCGGTGGTGGTGGCGCCGGGGGCCAGCGCCGGGTCGGCCGAGAGCGTGGACGTGGTGGCCAGCGCCGCGCCGTACGCGGTGAGCGGGGTGGAGACCGTGCGAGCCCTGGCCCGCAGCAGCCCGGCCGCACCGAGCCAGCCCAGCTTCCGCGGGACAAGGGCGGGCAGGGTGGGGCAGGCCCCGCGTCGCAGCAACAGCGTCGTGTAGCTGGCCTGCATCACGGCGAACGACGACGCGCCGCGCACCAGCCGGGCATCGTTGTCGGGGTCGATCATGAAGACGTCGCCGACGGTCGCGGCGGCGAGACCGCCGACGAGCAGCGCGGTGTCGGCGGCGTCGGTGTCGGCGCGCTTGCGCAGTACCCGGACCGCGAGGGACGGCGCGATCAGCGGCTTGGCGATCTGCTGCAGCCGTTCGTTCCCGATGACCGCGCCGAGCACGGTGGCTCCGGTCGCGCCGAGGAACACCGCATGCTCGAGCCGCATCTCTACCTCTTTCGGTGACGGTTGACGTGTGGCTCGAGCGTATCGGGTGCTCGAGCGGGGCCGGAGCGCCGGCGGCACCCGGGTGACATCGGGCCGGCGCACGAGCCCGCCCGGCACCGGCGATTCGCCTTGACGGTGATCGCGGGGTCTGTTGCCATGTGATCGAAGGCCTTGATCGCGATCGGATTTCGCCGGTCGGATCGGCTCACAGGGGGGCGTTCCACATATGGCGATCAAGCATGGTGCCCGATCGATGTCGATGCGGCTGGGGATCCTCGGCGTGGCGCTCGCGGGGGTGCTCGCGATATCGGCGGCGCCTGCCACCGCCGCGCCCGACACGGGCTCGGCGGCTCCGGCGCCCCCGTCGGGAACGGTGATCGAGCCCGCGATCGATTGCCGTCCCAGCAGCGTCCGGCCCCGTCCGGTGCTTGTTCTGCCCGGAGCGGACGGCACCACCTCCGAGACGGCGTCCCAGTGGGAGGTCGTCGTCTCGGCGCTGCGGCAACAGGGCGCCTGCACCCTGGTGTTCCAGGGCGGGGTCGTCGACGGCCGACGTTGGGCGGGAGACATGGCCGCCTCCGCCGGCCAGCTGGCGCAGTTCGTCGAGAAGGTCAAGGACACCACCGGGGCACCCCAGGTCGACATCGTCGCCCACTCTGCGGGCTCCGTCGCCGCGAACTACTACGTCAAGGTGCTCGGCGGCGCGCCGGATGTGCACGACATGGTGCTGCTCGCGCCGGAGGCCCGCGGCTGCGACGGCGCAGGCTTCCTGGCCCAGTACGGAATCAAGGACTTGCCGGTCACCCCGGTGCAGGTGCTGGAGGCGCTGCCCTTCCTCGCACCGGCGCTGGCAACGCTGATTCCCGGGATGGCCTCGGCGCTCCAACTGACGCCGGTATCCGACATCTATCGGACTCTCATGGACGGGCCCATCGCCCAACCCGGCGTCGGCTACGCCGTGATGGCGACGAAGAACGATCAGGTCGCGACGCCGCCCGGCACGTGTTCCTTCATCACCGAGCCCGGCGTCACCAACGTCTTCTTCGAAGACGCCTTTCCCGGCGGCCCCGCCGTGGACCACTCGAGCCTTCGATCGAACCCGAACACGGCGAGCTGGATCGTGGATCAGCTCTATCGGTGACGCCGAGCGATGACCGAGTTCCCTCGGCCTGCCCCTATCCTCGAGCGGACGAGCACACGGAGGATCGGCGATCTCAATGACATTCATCAAGATGTGTGGCCTGCGTGACGAGGTCACGGTGGACCGCGCCGTGCAGCTCGGCGTCGACGCCGTTGGCTTCGTCTTCGCGCGGAGCCCACGCCAGGTGACCCCGGAGGTGGCCGCGCAGCTCAGGCAGCGTGTGCCCGAGGGCGTCCTCGCGATCGGGGTGTTCACCGGGATCGGGATCGCCGATATCGTCTCCGCAGCGAGGACCGCGGGAATCGACGTCGTGCAGGTGCACGATCTGCGCTCGGCCGACGAGGTCGCGGCCCTGCACGACGCCGGACTCCGCGTCGTCCGGGCGCTGAACACAGGGAGTTCGGGCGATCCGGCGACCGGTTTCGACGAGGACCTCCTGCTCATCGACGGTGCCGTCGCCGGGGCGGGCGTCGCCTGGGACTGGCAGGACCGGTCCCTGCTGCCGAGCGGTCGGTGGATCCTCGCCGGCGGGCTCGACCCCGACAACGTCGCGCACGCGCTGGACGCCAGCGGAGCCTGGGGCGTCGACGTCTCCAGCGGTATCGAGTCGAGCCGCGGCGTCAAGGATCCGGAACTGATGGCTGCCTTCGTGACCGCGGTGCGTGGCCGCGGTTAGCGGCCACTGCTCCTGCCGACCTGCGGCCGATCGGAACTAGACTGGACGGTCAGGGGCATGTGTGTCAGTGCCCACCGAGGCGCGCATTGGGGTGGCCGTGAGCCAACTGGATGGGCCCCGTCTCAGCTATACCGACGACGACGGGATTCATCGCGAACTCGCATTGGTCGAGGACTTGCCCCGGGTCACCGTGGGGCGATCTCCGAAGGCCGATATCGCGTTTGCGTCGGACCACGACGTCGCGCTCCTGCACGCTGCGATCGAGTGGACAGGCACCCACTGGACCATCGTCGACGAGGGGCTCTCCCACACCTGCACGTTCGTCAACGGCGAGCGACTGAGCGGGCGCAGGCGCCTGCAGTCGGGCGACGGCATCGGGATCGGATCCTCGATGCTGACCTTCCACGACACACCTGCGGGTGGTGACCCTGCCCGGATCGCCGACGCCGTGCCCACCCGCGCCACATTGACGCCCGCCCAGCAGGCGATCGTGGTCGAACTCTGCCGGCCCTTCAAGGGCAACGCCGCGGCCTGCAAGCCTGCCTCCAACCAGCAGATCGCGGAGCGGCTGTTTGTCAGTGTCGAGACGGTGAAGACCCATCTGCGGACGCTGTTCTCGAAGTTCGGCGTGGAGGATCTGCCGCAGAATCGGAAGCGGGCACAGCTCGCCGAACGCGCTCTGCAGAGCGGCGTCGTCACCGACCGTGATCTCTGAGAACCCGCCCCGCGAGGGGACTGCCCGATCGTCGCGCACAGACTGTGCGGTTGGTTTCGGGGCCGTGGTCTGTGGGAACATGTCCTCGGCCGACCCGCTGGCGCTTCGACGCCGGGGTCGCGGCCGGGGGAATGACACATCACACAACGGGGGATTCACAATGAGTATTCGTAGCTTTGCCGTGCGCGCGATCGGCGCGGGCACCGTCGCCGCGGCCACCGTGGTCGGCCTGACCGGTCCGGCCTCGGCCGCGCCCGCACCGGCACCCATCCTGCACACGTTCTTCACCGGACCACTGCTTCCCGTGCTCGGGCAGAACGCGTTCTGCAACGGCGTCATCGACACCCTCGTCGAGACCGATCCCACTCGTCCGGGGCTCGCCACGGTGGTGCTCACCTCGCGCGGCATGCATGGGGTCGGCCCGGAGTGGGCAGCCAATCCGGTCTGCCGCATCAAGGCAGACATCGTGTGGGGCCTCGGCGTGCTGGCGGGCCAGGCCAAGACCGTCGAACTCAACTTCGGCGAGCGCCCCGGCGAGTCGGTCCGAACCGAGATCAACCCCGGTCCCGGCGTGACCGGACTGACCATCCAGGCCACCTTCATCAATCCCTACGTCAACGAGCTCCGGCCGCAGTACTCGCTGCCGGTCGGGGCGTACGCGATCATTCCCTGATCCGCGGCACCCACTGAATACCCACTGAGCGGGGGTTCGGCGGTCAGGTTTCACGCGAAACCGGCCACCGATCCCCCGTTCAGCACGTGCGGGAAACGCGACGGGCAGGACCGGCGCAGGCCCGCAGCTCCAGGAAGCGCGGTTCGGTGAGCCCGCGGGACCGCGCGCCAGCCAGCACCTCGGCTGCCACGCGCTCCGCCGCACCGGCATCGATCAACGCGATGGCCGACCCGCCGAAGCCCCCGCCGGTCATCCGGGAGCCGAGCGCGCCCGCCGCGAGCGCCGAGTCCACCGCGCAGTCCAGCTCCGGGCAGGACACCTCGTAGTCGTCGCGCAACGAAACGTGCGACGCGGTCAGCAAGGGGCCGAGCTCGCGGTAGCGACCGGAATCCATGAGGGACAACACCTCCCGCACCCGGCCGATCTCCGAGACGACGTGCCGCGCACGGCTCCGCAACACCGGATCGGTCAGCGCCGACACGTCGGTCACCTCACGCAGCGAGGCGCCGAGCGTGGCGGCCGCCTCCTCCACCGAGGCCCGGCGCTGCGCGTACTGGCCGTCGACCAACCGGTGCGGGGCGCGGGTGTCGATCACCAGCAGCGCCAGCCCCTCCCCCACCAGCTCGAACGGCACCGGGGTGACGCCGCCGTCCCGCGAATCGACGAGCAACGCGTGACCGTCCTCGGCGCGCAGCGAGACCGCCTGGTCCATGCCGCCGGTGGGGGCCAGCGCGATGTCGTTCTCCGCCCGCACGCAGCACGCCGCCAGCGCGGCGCGGCCCGCGTCGTCGGTCGGCGCCCCGGACAGGTCCGCCAGGGCGAGCGCGAGCGCGCACTCGAGTGCGGCCGAGCTGGAGAGGCCCGCACCGATCGGGACCGAGGACTCGACCGCCACGTCCGCGCCACCGAAATCGCTGTCCAGCAGCCCGTCTCGCCGCATCGCCCACACCACACCCGCGAGGTACGCCGCCCAGTCCGACGGGTTACCCGGCGCGATCTCGTCGACCCGTCCGGTCCAGGCACCCAGGCCTGACCGGCACCGCAGCATCCCATCGCGCCGACGCCCGACCGCGACCACGGTGCTGTGCGGCAACGCGATCGGCAGCGACAGGCCCTGGGCGTAGTCGACGTGCTCGCCGATGAGGTTCACCCGCCCCGGCGCGGCCCACACGCCCTCCGGGTCGGTGCCGAACTGGCCCCGGAACCGATCGAGGACGGACGCGGCCAACGCCGAATCCGACGCGGACTCCACCCATTCGCTCACGGCGCGATCTCCCGAAAGCGCGCCGCGATCCGCTCCGGCGTGGTGTCGCTGACCCAGGCCCCCATCCCCGACTCCGAACCCGCGAGGAACTTCATCCGGTGCGGGGACCGCATCAACGAGAACAGCTGCAGGTGCAGCCTGCCCAGCGCGCGCTGCTCCCCGACCGGCGCCTGATGCCATCCCGCGATGTACGGAAGCCGTTCCACCCCTTCGAAGAACCGATCCAGGCGGCCCAGGATGTCGAGGTAGACGTGCGCCAGCTCGTCCAGCTCGACCGCCTCCAACGCGGCCAGATCGGGGACGTCCCGGTGCGGCGCGAGGTGCAGCTCCACCGGCCACCGCGCGGCGGCGGGCACGTAGGCCGTCCAGTGCTCGCCCTCGAGCACGACCCGGCTGCCCGCGCGCCGCTCCGCCTCCAGCACGTCGCGCAGCAGCGATCGCCCGGTCCGCGCCAGATGCCGCTCGGACTGCCGCAGCAGCGCACCGGTGTTCGCGGGCAGCATCGGGTACGCGTAGATCTGGCCGTGCGGGTGCGCCAACGTCACGCCGATCTCCTCGCCCCGGTTCTCGAAGCAGTAGACCTGCTCGATGCCCGGCAACGCCGACAGCTCCCTGGTCCGGTCGGCCAGCGCGCCGAGCACCGTGCGCACCCGGCCCACCGGCAGCTCCGCGAAGCTGCGGCCGTGGTCGCTGGTGAAGCAGACGACCTCGCAACGGCCGGCTGCGGCCCGCTGCGGCCAGAGGGACTCGCTGTCGACGTGGTCGGTCGGCGGCGCCACCGCGCCGGTCGCCAGGGACGGAAACCTGTTCTCGAAGACGGCGACGTCGTAGTCGTCGGCGGGGATCTCCGTCGGCGCGCGGCCGGGGCCGCTCGGACACAGCGGACACGCGTCGGCCGCGGGCAGGAAGGTCCGATCCATCCGGTGCGCGGCCATCGTCACCCACTCGCCGGAGAGCACGTCGTAACGCATGGTCGACTCCACCCGGATCGGCGACAGGTCACGGGTGTCGTGCAGTTGCCGGGTCGCCGCCCCGCTCACGTACGGCTCTGAGTCGTCGAAGTAGATCAGCTCTCGGCCGTCGGCGAGCGCCGTCGCCGTCCTCCGGATCGTCATCGGATCTCGTCCCCGCCCTTCACCCGTGTTCGCCGCCGCACAGATTGTGCCCCACGCGCCTCACCGGCCTGTTCGACCACAGGGTTCACATACATAGTTTGCCTATGCAATAATATTCACCCATGGCATCCGAACACCCGGCGGAGCGCCACCTGCGCGAGGTCCTCGCGGAGCTGGTGACCAACACGTCGAGATTCACCCGACTCGCCTCCTCGATCGCGACCGACGACCGGCCACGAGCCTGGATGCGGGCGCTCTCACACCTCGACGAGTACGGCGAGCTCCGCATCAGCGAGTTCGCCCGGATCGATCGCTGCTCACAGCCGACGGCCACCGCCCTGCTCAAGCAGATCACCGATGCCGGCCTGGCCCGCAGACACCGCGACCCCGCGGACTCGCGGGCGGTGGTGGTCGAGATGACCGAGGCCGGACGCCGATGGCTCGGCGAGGCCCGCGCCGAGATCGGCACCGCACTCGCCGCCCACCTCGGCGACCTCGAACCCGAACAGATCGAACGACTCTCGCAGAGCCTGGCCGACCTTCGGGCCGCGATCAAGGCGTCTACGCAGCGATGAGAGAACCAGCGACACAGAGGAAGAGCCCGTGACAGTCACCGACACGGCCACAAGCGCCGGCACCGAGAGCAAGAGCATCCTGCAGCAACCGAAGGCGGTCTGGGCGGTCGCGTTCGCGAGCGTCATCGCCTTCATGGGCATCGGCCTTGTGGACCCGATCCTCAAACCGATCGGCGAGCAACTCGACGCGACCCCCTCGCAGGTGTCGCTGCTGTTCACCTCGTACATGCTCGTGACCGGTGTCGCCATGCTGATCACCGGCGTGGTGTCGAGCCGGATCGGCCCGAAGAAGACGCTGCTCTTGGGCCTGGCGATCATCGTGGTGTTCGCCGCGCTGGCCGGGATGTCGGGCACCGTCGGACAGATCGTCGGATTCCGCGCCGGCTGGGGACTGGGCAACGCGTTGTTCATCGCGACCGCGCTGGCGACGATCGTGGGCGCGGCCAGCGGCGGCGTCGCGAAGGCGATCATCCTGTACGAGGCCGCACTCGGCATCGGCATCGCGGTGGGACCGTTGGTCGGCGGCGTCCTCGGCAGCGTCAGCTGGCGCGCCCCCTTCTTCGGCGTCGCCGCGCTGATGGCCGTCGCCTTCATCCTGATCGTGGTGATGCTGCCCGCCACCCCCGCACCGAAGTCGGGCCGGACGTCACTGTCCGCCCCGTTCCTCGCGCTGCGACACCGGGGCCTGCTCACCGTCGCGATCACCTCGCTGCTGTACAACTACGGCTTCTTCACCCTGCTCGCGTACACCCCGTTCCCACTCGACATGGGCACCTACGCAATCGGTTTCATCTTCTTCGGCTGGGGCCTGATGCTCGCGATCTCGTCGGTGTTCCTGGCGCCGCGGCTGCAGCGAGCATTCGGCACGCTGCCGATGATGATGCTCGCCCTCGCCCTGTTCGCGGTCGACCTCGCGGTGATGGCGCTGTTCACCGAGAACAAGACCGTCCTGATCGTCTGCGTGGTCCTGGCAGGCCTGTTCCTCGGTGTGAACAACACCCTGATCACCGAGACCGTGATGATCTCCGCGCCGGTCGAGCGCTCCACCGCGTCCGCCGCGTACAGCTTCGTCAGGTTCGTCGGCGGCGCCGCCGCGCCGTGGGTGGCGGGCAAGCTCGGCGAGAGCAACGTGCACCTGCCGTTCTGGGTCGGCGCGCTCTGCACGGCCGCCGCCATCGTGGTGCTGTCCACCGGGCGCAGGGTGCTCGCCCACGTCGACGACCACGACCCGGCCCCGCACAGCGTCGACGAGGCCGCGGCCATCACCGCCGGTTCGGACTAGGCGACGCCGAAAGGGGCCGCCACCCCGGGGCATCGGCACTAACATCGACGGGTACGCGAATCACCACGGAAGCCGAGGTGCACGATGCGTCCACGGAGCCGGTTCCTGTCCGCCGGACTGATCGTCGCGTGTGCGACGCTGACCATGGCCGGGGGTACCCACGCGCCGGTGGACCGGCCCGCCGCCGTCGGAGCAGGCGTGTTCGACGGACCGACGGTTCGGGTCGGCGATGGCACCGCCCACAGCTTCGTCACCCTCGACGCCGCGGGCAATCCGACCGAAGTGGGCATGCGGCTGTCCGAGGGTGCGATGGACGGCCTGCCCGCGACCCAC
Source organism: Rhodococcus sp. OK611 (assembly GCF_003050885.1). Classification (NCBI taxonomy): domain Bacteria; kingdom Bacillati; phylum Actinomycetota; class Actinomycetes; order Mycobacteriales; family Nocardiaceae; genus Rhodococcus; species Rhodococcus sp. OK611. Next base: position 62,610 of record NZ_QAOZ01000002.1, on the reverse strand, counting down.
GACGACGTGGCGACCTTCGAACTCGACCTGCCCGACGAGGCCGCGGCGACGGTCTTCGACCACACCACCCTCGACTGGAACGACCACGGTCACGGCCCGAGCGGCATGTTCGACAAGCCGCATTTCGACACGCACTTCTACATGGCCGACAAGGCCGCTGTCGCCGAGATCGATCCGGCGAGTCCGGATTTCGAGGCGAAGGGCTTGCGGCTACCGGACCCGCGCTACCTCCCGCCGGATTACATCCCGATGCTCGGGCCGAAGCTCGTGCCGCAGGCGTCGCCCGCGATGGGGGTGCACTGGTTCGATGTCGCCGACGGGGTGATCCCGGGCCCCTACCAGTTCACGCTGGCATTCCTCAACGGAACCTGGGACGGCGACTACACCTTCATGGAACCGATGGTGACCCGCGAGTGGCTGCTGACCAAGCCGAACACCGTGCGGAGCATCAAGCAGCCGCAGGCCTATCAGCGCAGCGGCTACTACCCCACCACCGTCGCCGTCACGTTCGACGACACCGCTGACGAGTACGTCATCACGATGGGCGGCATGGTGCTGCGCCAGGCGTCGTGAGGAGGCGCGCTAGAGGCCCAGGTCCTCGAGGCCGAGCAGCGATCGGTACTCCACGCCCTCCGCGGCGATGACGGCGTCGGCTCCGGTCGCGCGGTCCACCACGGTCGCCACGCCGACGACGATCGCGCCTGCCTCGCGCAGCGCGCGCACGGCGGTGAGCGGCGAGTTACCGGTCGTGGTGGTGTCCTCGACGACCAGCACCCGCTTCCCCACCACGTCGGGGCCCTCGATCTGGCGCTGCATGCCGTGCGCCTTGGCCGCCTTGCGCACCACGAAGGCGTCGATCGGCCTGCCCTCGGCGTGCATGACGGCCATGGCCACCGGATCCGCGCCCATGGTCAGGCCCCCGACTGAATCGAAGTCCCAGTCCGCGACGAGCTCGCGCAGCAGCTTCCCGATCAGCGGTGCGGCACGGTGGTGCAGCGTCGCGCGACGCAGGTCCACGTAATAGTCGGCTTCCTTGCCCGAGGACAGGGTCACCTTCCCGTGCACCACAGCCAGCTCGCGTACGAGCCCTGCGAGCTCCGCCTTCTCCGTCATTCGACCGCTCCTCTTCGCGTCCAGTTTTCGACGCCTAGCGTAGTCGGCTAGAGCAGGGCGCCGGGAACGCCCGCATCCCGGCCCGAGGGGGCGACCGTGTCGTCATGGAGGGGTGCAGGCGAAACAACCTCGTCATGGAGGCGAGCCAGCGGCGCGACGTCGTGCAGGGCGTGCGCCTCGGCGGCCACGTCGGGGCCGACCGGCAACTCGACGACCGTCGCCTCGAACAGCGGCATCTGCTGCCCGCCCACCAGCCGCGCGACGAACCCGGCGGGAACCGAGCGCACCAGCCGGTTCACCGCGGTGGCACTGTCGTTGTAGACCCGGGCCGCTCCGATGATCCGCTGCTCGGTCACCTTGAGCTCGAGGGCGGGGCGCTGAATCGCCCAGTCGTGCTTGACATTCGGGTTGCACTCCACCTCAAACATCAGCCGGTGCAACGCGACCGACAGCGCGTTCTCGGAACCGGCCTGCTCGCCGAGGCTCATGCCCTGCTCGCGCAGCGCCACGGCCAGCGACCGAGCACCGACCAACGGGGCCAGGATCTCGGACGGCATCGCCGCGGCCCGGGCAGCGGCGATCAGCTCAGGCGCCTGATCGCACCGTCGTTTCAGTTCCACATCGAGTAGGCCCCGGCTCGCGGTGAGGTTTCCCTCGAATCGACGCAAGCGTCGAACCACGGACACCGCCCACGTCACAAGAAGAACAACAGCAACGACCGCCACAACCGTCACAAGAGTCACAGGCGTGCAATCTACTCACACCCCGGGGCGCGCGCACACCGGGTCCACCCACCGGCCGTACGCCGGGCCTGATTCAGCCGCGCGGGTCCTGGTCGACGTCACCCTCGTGCGGGTACGGACGTCCCGGATCGTGATTTACATTGCGCGCCATCGGGACAACGTTCGGCGGCGCGTAGTCGTCCACGTCCGGCGCCGAGTACGGCGAGCGCTCCCAGTCCGGCAGCTCACGGGGGGCGGGGGCGGCGACCGGCGGAGCCTCCGGCTCGGAGTCGAGAACGGGGGGCAGCACGTGCAGGATGCCGGAGAGCCGGGCCACCGCGTCGATCGCGGCGTCCCACTCCCGGCCGTTGCTGGTGACCGGCATCGAACCGAGCGTCCACTCCCCCTCGCTCCACAGCATCTGCACATGCGGCGGAACCGACTCCGTGAAGTGCACCATGCGCTGATCGCAGACCCGTCGGGCGATCTCCAGATCGGTGGCGAACACCACCCGCGGCCCGATCGAGCCGAGCAGGTTCATGTCCGCATCCTTCGGCGGCGGCGTCGACCGCAGCCGGAGATCGATGTCGACGTCGGACCCGACGGTGCGCTGGACCGCGACGATCGTCGTCGTCTCCTCGACGTCGAACAGCACGAAGTTCTCACCGCGCCGGATGCCGTGCACCACGTCGACCGCCCCGAGGTACTCCTGCTTGGCCAGCGCGGCCCGGTGCCAACGCGACGGCAGGTGCTCATCCGACTCGTTGTAGGTGTAGCCCTGCGCCTTCGCCCAGATCTGCCGGACGCGACCGAACTGGTCACGCCTGCTGCGATCGATGGACAGGAGCACGATCGCGCCCACGAGCGCGATCGCTGAGAGTCCGAACCAGATAAGCGTCATCGCCAGTCACAATATCGACTGAACGGTCCCCGCGCGGCACTCGGCTCGCACGGGGACCGAAATCATCTGCCGAATGCCGTCAGTTCCCGAAGTTCCCGAGGTCCGGGAGCGTGGTGTTCACGATCACCTTGGCGAGGACGGACCCGTCATCGCCCTTCTCACCCTGGACCACCACGGTGTCGCCGGGCTTGAGGTCGCCGACCTTCGCGCCGCTGAGCGAGATGATCTTGGTGGACCCGTTGGTGACGACCGTGACCGCGGAGCCGCCGATGCCGTCGAGGATCAGCGTGGATCCGTCATTGGAGGTGATCGTCCCCACGGCCGCGCCTGCCGCGCCGATCGCCTCGCCGACACCGCCCGGGATCTGCGACAGGTCCGGGGCGCTGGTGGCGGGAGGTAGGGAGGTCCGCGGCGGTGCGGTGCTGGCCCGGGGCAGGGTGCTCGTCACCGGGGCCGACGCGCTGCTCGGGGAGTCCTTGCCGCCGCCACCGATCAGCATGACGCCGAGGCCGACGACAGCCAGGAGCAGCAGCCCCGCCACGACAAGGGCGACCGCCAGCACGCCCTTGCCGGGCCCCTTCTTCTGGTCACCGTCGAGGTACGGGTCCGCGCCGGTCGGCGGTGGCGTCGGCGGCTGATTCGGGTCGTACCCCTGATACGTCGGGTACGCCTGCGTCGCATTCGGCGGCTGATTCGGGTCGTACCCCTGATACGTCGGGTACGCCTGCGTCGCATTCGGCGGCTGATTCGGGTCGTACCCCTGATACGTCGGGTACGCCTGCGTCGCATTCGGCGGCTGATTCGGGTCGTACCCCTGATACGTCGGGTACGCCTGCGTCGCATTCGGCGGCTGATTCGGGTCGTACCCCTGATACGTCGGGTACGCCTGCGTCGCATTCGGCGGGACCTGACCGTAGGCCTGGTGCGGGTCCGTGGTGTATTCCGGCGTCACCGGCCCGGCCGATCGGTCGAACTGCTGCGTCGGCTGATCGGCGCCGCGGGCCCAGACCTCGGTCGGTTGGTCCGGAGCCGCGCCCTCGGCCGCCGGAGCCCACTCCGCGGTGGGGTCGGGGCCGGCGTCGAACGGCTCGGTACCGTCGCCGGTTCGCTCCTGCGGTGTGCGCGGATCGTCCGTGTTGTTCATGTCTCGGGCCTGCTCTCTGCGCGGGCGATCGTGGGTCCCGCCGCTGGTCAATTCAGTCCGACCCGTCAGGATAGAGGCGGAACCTGAGACCGCGCTGAAGACGACGGTGGTTACCGCATCACATTCCAGGCGATCGGCCTTGACAGCTCGCCGGGGAAGTTGTCCCGCAGGTAGGCCGTCCACTGCGCGGCGTGCGCCCGCATCGCCGCTTCGGCCGCGTCAGGGTCGCCCTCGGCGATGGCAGTGAGGATCGCGACATCGTCCGCGAGCACCCTCGACCGCAACCGCTCCGAATAGGCGACCCCGACCCCGGCGCCGACGAAGACCCCGTCCATGGCGTCGACCAGATAGCCGTACAGCGCGTTCCCCGACGCCCACGCGATGGTGTTGTGGAATCGGCGGTTCGCCGCGAGGAACACATCGAGATCGTCGAGATGCTCCTCCATCGCACGAACCGACTCGGTGAGGACCCGACGATGCTCCTCGGTTCGGTGCTCGGCCGCCATCCGCGCCATCAACGGCTCGAGGCCGACGCGCGCCTCCACGATCGTGCCGAAGGGCGACTCCTCGAACTGCAGCAACAGACCGAGGCCGGTCATCAGATGAGAGCCGTCGGGCTTCTGCACCGTCGGGCCCCCGCCCGGTCCGGGCTTGATCGAGAGCGCACCGGACAGCTCGAGATATCGCAGCGACTCGCGGAGCGTGCCCCTGCCGACCTGATACTGCTCGAGCATCACCCGCTCCGGCGGCAACCGGTCACCGGGCCGCAGACCCTCTCGCTCGATGTCCGCAATGATCCGCCTGGCGATGATCATCGCCGTCTTCTGCGGACGATCCGCCCTGTCCATCACCATCGCTCCGCCCCCTGCACAACCAGCACTTCCGTACAACCCCCAGACGCCGAATCCTACAGATGATTCGCAGGATTTGGGGTCAATCTGGACACCTGTCCTGCACTGTACGAGTCTCGCCCAGCCTGACCGCATGGTGTGAGATGAGTCTCATTTCTGCCTCGGTGTGGTCCATTGCATTCAATCGAATGATGCGGATAGTTTCTTGGGCGCAGCGTTCGGAAGCATGGCTCACGATCTGACCAGCCCTCCGGTCCCGTGCACCGCTTCCGACCACCACTGACCACCTCTAGAGGGGAACGAATGAGCGAGATCCGCAAGTCAGGCCTGCGCCGTGGCGCCCGTATGGCAGGCGCAGGCGCCGCCGCGGCACTGGCGATCGGCCTGATGTCGACGGGTGCGGCGCACGCCGACACCTTCGTGCCGCTGCCCGACGGGCAGAAGGCCGGACCGGGAGCGGTCGTCTCCCGCACCGGAGAGAGCGCCCTGATCTCTCCGTCGCTGGCCGCCAACGGCGCCGGCCGCACCGCCTGGGTCTCGGGCACCGTCACCGCGGACGTCACCGGCATCACCAAGGAAGGCGAGGTGGGGCCGTTCAACGGTGCCACCAACGACAAGGGCACCAACAACTCCTCGACGCACGGCGTCTCGCGGATCAGCACCGGCTACATCGTCGGGTGCCAGGTCGACATCACCGGCCTCGGCGGCTCCATCGGCGCAGGCATCGACCTCTCGGGACCGTCGGTCTCGGGTTCACTGACCGTCCCGGTCTCCGCAGGCCAGGTCAAGTTCGTCGGTGTCGCGGGCAAGGACATCAAGAAGAACGGCAAGTACGCCGTCCAGTACCAGGACACCCAGCTCGAGATCCAGAACTGCGGCGGCTTCGCCCAGGCCCGCTCCTACACCGTGGTCGAGATCGTCGGAAACGACTACTCCAAGACCACCCTGTACGGCCAGCCTTTCAGCATCGGATAGCGGCTGCGCCGCCCGTGCGCGTGTTGCACCCCGACTGGGGTACGACACGCGCACAGTCCACGCCTGAACTCGATACCTGAACCCTCAGAGGGGAATTCATGAACGTCAACACCACCGGCCTGCGTCGCGGGCTCAAGATCGCGAGCGCCGGCAGCGTCGCCGCCATCGCCCTCGGCTTCTTCTCCGCGGGCGCGGCGAACGCCGACACCTTCGTCCCGCTGCCCGACGGCTCGATCACCGAGACCCTCGTCGACGGCACCGTCGTCACGGTCAGCCGCACCGGCGAGACCGCCAACATCTCCCCATCGATGGGATCGACCCCGCTGCACCGCAACGTGTGGGTCTCTGGCTCCACCAAGGTGGAACTGTCCGGCGCAGGCGCCGAGGGCGGGCGGATCGAGCCCGGCTACGTGGTGGCCTGCCAGCTGACCCTCGGCGGCAAGGGCGGCGCCGACACCGGCATGTCCTCCAACTGGGACGGCGAGAGCGTCAAGCAGACCGCCAAGAGCGCGGGCAACCTGTCCATCGCCCCCGGCCAGGCCAAGAACGTCAAACTCCTCGACCTGGAGAAGGCCGACGACTTCGGCGGCGAGCTGCACACCGGCGCCAACACCTTCAAGGGCAAGAGCGGCAGCGTCACCTGGGCCGACTCCACCATCGGCGTCGAGGGCTGCGCCGGCTACGCCCAGGCCCGCTCCTACGTGAAGGTCACCGTCAGCACTGCCAGCGTGACCAGCAACGTCACCCTCTGGGGCCAGCCCTTCAGCATCGGCTGATCCCACCCCCAACGCACCCGGTCCACTCGGCCGCGCCCCTCACGCGACCGAGCCCGGGTGGCGCCGAGCTCGACGGCGCCGCGGCTCCTGGCCTGCCCCCCGGTCCATGAGTCGCGGCACCCCGACCCGGCCACAACGCGACTGTGCGCGAGGTTCCTCTTCGAACCTCGCGCACAGTCGTGTGTGTCACACCTCTATCCCAGGACGAGCGAATCGCCGTCGACCGAGACGTTCACCGGCACAGTGTCGCCGTCGTGAATCTCCCCGGCCAGCAACAGCTTCGCGAGCTGGTCGCCGATCGCCTGCTGGATCAACCGGCGCAGCGGCCGCGCCCCGTACAGCGGGTCGTATCCGCGGTGCGCCAACCATTCCTTCGCGGGCCCCGACACCTCCAGGCTCAACCTGCGGGCCGCGAGCCGCTTCGCCAGCTGCCCGAGCTGGATGTCGACGATCGACTCCAGCTGCTGCTCCGAGAGCGGATCGAAGATCACCACGTCGTCGAGCCGGTTGATGAATTCCGGCTTGAACGCGTGCCGCACGGCATCCATCACCTGCTCCCTGGTGCCACCGGCGCCCAGGTTCGAGGTGAGGATCAGAATGGTGTTGCGGAAGTCGACCGTCCGACCCTGACCGTCCGTCAGGCGCCCCTCGTCGAGAACCGCCAGCAGGATGTCGAACACGTCCGGGTGCGCCTTCTCGACCTCGTCGAACAGCACCACCGTGTACGGCCGCCTTCGGACCGCCTCGGTGAGCTGACCGCCCTGGTCGTAGCCGACGTACCCCGGAGGAGCACCGACCAGCCGCGCCACCGAGTGCTTCTCGCTGTACTCGGACATGTCGATCCGGACCATCGCCCGCTCGTCGTCGAACAGGAAGTCCGCCAACGCCTTCGCCAGCTCGGTCTTGCCGACGCCGGTCGGGCCGAGGAACAGGAACGAGCCGGTCGGCCGGTTCGGGTCGGCGACCCCGGCCCGCGCGCGACGGACGGCATCGGACACCGCAATCACCGCTTCGTCCTGTCCGACCACCCGCTTGCCCAGCTCCGACTCCATCCGGAGCAGCTTGGCTGTCTCGCCCTCCATCATCCGGCCCGCCGGGATACCGGTCCACGCGGACACGACATCGGCGACGTCGTCGGGCCCGACCTCCTCCTTGAGCATCACGTCGCCGTCGCTGGCACCGCCGGACGCCTCGACCGCGGCCTCGAGCTTGCGCTCCAGTTCCGGGATCCGGCCGTACCGCAGCTCGGCCGCCTTACCCAGGTCGCCGTCCCGCTCGGCCCGATCCGACTCGCCGCGAAGCGCTTCGAGCTGTTCCTTGATCTCGCGGACGGAATCGATGGCCTGCTTCTCGTTCTGCCACCTGGTGCTCAGCTGACCCAGCTTCTCGCGGTCGTCGGCGAGTTCCTGACGCAGCTTGACCAGCCGGGCCTTGGACGCCTCGTCGGTCTCCTTCTCGAGCGCCATCTCCTCGATCTCGAGCCGCCGCACCGTGCGCTCGACCTCGTCGATCTCGACGGGCCTGGAGTCGATCTCCATGCGCAGCCGTGACGCCGCCTCGTCTACCAGGTCGATCGCCTTGTCCGGCAGGAACCGGGAGGTGATGTAGCGGTCCGAGAGTGTCGCGGCCGCAACGAGAGCCGAGTCGGTGATGCGCACGCCGTGGTGCACCTCGTAGCGCTCCTTGAGGCCGCGCAGGATGCCGACGGTGTCCTCCACCGACGGCTCCCCGACCAGCACCTGCTGGAAGCGGCGCTCCAGGGCGGCGTCCTTCTCGATGTACTTGCGGTACTCCTCGAGGGTCGTGGCGCCGACCATCCGCAGCTCACCGCGGGCGAGCATCGGCTTGATCATGTTGCCTGCGTCCATGGCGGACTCGCCGGTCGCACCCGCGCCGACGATCGTGTGCAGCTCGTCGATGAAGGTGATCACCTGACCAGCCGAGTTCTTGATGTCGTCGAGGACGGCCTTGAGCCGCTCCTCGAACTCGCCGCGGAACTTGGCGCCCGCGACCATCGAACCGAGGTCGAGGGAGACGACGGTCTTGCCGCGCAACGACTCCGGGACGTCGCCCGCCACGATGCGCTGGGCGAGGCCCTCGACGATCGCGGTCTTGCCGACGCCCGGCTCGCCGATGAGCACCGGGTTGTTCTTGGTGCGGCGGCTGAGAACCTGTACAACGCGTCGGATCTCGGTGTCCCGGCCGATCACCGGGTCGAGCTTGCCTGCGCGCGCGGCCTCGGTGAGGTCGGTGCTGTACTTCTCCAGCGCCTGATAGGTGCCCTCGGGGTCGGGGCTGGTCACGCGCGCGCTACCACGCACGGCGGTGAAGGCCTCGCGCAGCGCCTGCGGGGTGGCCCCGTGGCCGACAAGGAGTTTCGCGACGTCGGAGTCCCCGGAGGCCAACCCGACCAGGACGTGCTCGGTGGAGACGTACTCGTCGTCGAGCTCGGTGGCCAGGTGCTGGGCGGCGGTGAGCGCGGCGAGCGCCTCGCGGCCGAGCTGAGGCGTGGTGGTCGCGCCGGTCGTCTGTGGCAACCGGTCCACCATCGCCTGGGCCTCGCGGTGCACGGCGGTCGGGTCGACGCCCACCGCCTTGAGCAGCGGGGCGGCGATGCCGTCGGTCTGGTCGAGCAGCGCGGCGAGCAGGTGCGCCGGACGGATGTCCGGGTTGCCCGCGGCGGAAGCAGACTGCAAAGCGGCGGTCAGTGCCGCCTGAGTCTTGGTGGTCGGAGAAAACGAGTCCACTGGTCACCCCTTCGGAAGACGTCGGTCGTTGCCGTCGAGCCTATGCAGGGCCACTCGGCGTTGTCACATGTTCCAACGCTCGGAAGGTTGAGTCTGTTCCGCTCAAGTTTGAGAATCTTGGGGCTGATGTGGTGGCGCTGGTCACAGCCCGAGGCCGACGCGGTACCGCTCGAGCCGCTCCACCAGCTCCGCCGGGTGCGCGAGCGCGGGCAGGTGACCGCCGTCCATCTCGTCGGGCGTGATCCCCAGCCGATCCCGCACCACCCGGCGCTGGAACTCCGCGGGGAACATGCGGTCCTGGCGGCACAGCAGGAACCGCGTCGGCACGTCCGGCCACGCCGGTAGCGGCCAGGGTGCGAGGAACGGCGTCTCGGACTGTTCCCGCGCCCCGTCCGCCATCACGACCGGGATCAGCTCCGGCGGCACGTCGTGCAGAAAGACCGTGACCGGATCGAACTCGGCGTCGGGGTCACGGCCGTCCGCCACGTCCTGCGCGCGGCGGGCGGCCCTCTGCCCGGTGTTCGCCCACCAGTCGCCCGGCGCCTCCCCCGGAACCGGGACCATCGCCGCGACCAGCACCATCAGCGACACCGGTACCCGCTCGCACACCAGCGGCGCGGTGAACCCGGCCATCGACTGGGCCACCAGGATCAGCCCGGTGCGGTCGCCGATCGCGTCGACCACCACATCGGTGTACTCCGCGAGCCCGGCCGAATCGTCGTCGCACGGCAGGTCCGGCGTCACCACGTCGTGCTCGGCAGCGCGCAGCAGCGGCACCACGAACTGCCAGTACGACGAGTCGGATCCGGCTCCGGGGATCAGGACGTAGGTGGCCATGGGCCGACGCTACGCCCGCGATCGCCGCTATACCGCGCGCGCCGCGCCCTCCCAGTAGCGCGCCCGCAGTGCTTTCTTGTCCAGCTTGCCCAGCGGGGTCAGCGGGAGCGCGTCGACGAAGTCGATCGTCTTGGGCGCGTGCACCGCACCCTTCGCGGCCTTCACCCGCTCGACCAGCTCGGCGACCTCCACCGTCGCGCCCTCGCGCAGCACCACGCAGGCCTTCACGGCCTCGCCCCACTTCTCGTCCGGCACACCGACAACGGCGACCGAGGCGACCGCGGGATGACCGGAGATGACGTCCTCGATCTCCCGGGGGAAGACGTTGAAGCCGCCGGTGATGATCATGTCCTTCTTGCGGTCGACGATGTACAGGAATCCGTCCTTGTCCGCGCGGGCGACGTCACCGGTGTGCAGCCAGCCGCCGCGCAGCGCCTCGGCGGTCTCCGCCGGCTTCTTCCAGTAGCCCTGCATCACCAGCGGGCCGCGCACGCAGATCTCGCCGAGTTCGCCGCGGGGCACCTCGTTCAGGTCGTCATCGAGCAGGCGCACGTCCAGCCACGGCACCGGACGCCCACAGGAGGCCAGCCGCTCGAGGTTGGCGGGGTCGTGCTCCTCCTTGCGCATCACGGTGATGGTCATGCCGCACTCGGACTGACCGAAGTACTGGAAGAAGATCGGGCCCAGCTTCTCGATGCCCTCGACCAGGCGCGTGGGCGACATAGCCGCCGCGCCGTAGTACAGCGTCTGCAGGCTGGAGAGGTCCCGCTTGGCCAGGTCCGGGTGGTCGAGCAGCATGTAGATCATCGTCGGCACGAGCATCGTCACGGTGATCTTGTGCTTCTCGATCGCCTCGAGGACGGCACCCGGCTCGAAGGCGGGCAGCACCACCAGCGCGCCGCCGCGCATCAGCGTCGGCACGAAGAACGCCATGCCCGCATGCGAGAGCGGGGTGCAGGCGAGGAATCGCATCTCGTCCGGCCACTGCCACTCGGCCATCTGGATCTGCGGCAGCGTCACGCCCGACTGGAACGTGTTGATCACGCCCTTCGGCTTGCCGGTGGTGCCGCCGGTGTAGACGATGCTGCTCGGGTCGGAACCGGACACCTTCGCTGCGACCAGTGGCCCGGCGGTGAAATCCCCCACCAGCGCCAGCAGGTCGACGCCGACCTCGGACGGGCCGAGCGAGAAGAAGTTCTTCAGCGACGGCACCGAGGCCTTGAGCTCCGCCGCGCGCGCCTCGAACGCAGTGGGATCGAAGATCAGCGTCTCGATCTCGGAATCCTCGAGGATGTAGCGGTGATCGTCGAGCGATCCCATCGGCGCCAGCGCGGTGTTGCGGCAGCCGAGGATCATCGTGGACCCGACGCTGATGAGCACCTCGGGACGGTTCTTCGAGAGCATCGCGACCGTGGAGCCAGTGCCGATGCCGAGGGACTGCAGCGCCTGCACGAAGCAGCTGATCTGGTCGCGCATCTGCCCACCGGTGAGCACCACATCCCCGAGGTAGAGCGCGGGGCGGTCCGCGTTGCGCTCCAGCGCGGTGATCAGCAGGTCCGCGGTGTACTGCGGGCGGTGCAGGTCGGCGAGCTCATCGGTGGTCATTTTTTCTCCGCTCTGACTGGGGGTCACGGCTGGCGGGCCGCGGCCGTGCACGTGGCACGCCTCACATTAGAACGCAAACTGACACATGTTCTAGTGGCAATTGCATTTGTGCAGGTGCCAAACCCGTCGCGATACCCTCTGGTCATGCAGAACACGGGTGTCGAACAGCAGGTGTGGACCGCGACAGTGGTGGAGCACCATCGGCTGCGAACCGATCTCGCGGTCGTCCGGCTGGAGGGCGAGTTCGTCCCGTTCACCGCGGGGCAGTCGGTCTCGGTGACCGTGCCGCAGAACCCGCGGGTCTCGCGGCGGTACTCCCCCGCCCTCCCGCCCTCGCTCGACGGCAAGCTCGAGTTCCACGTCCGGACGGTGCCCGCCGGCTGGATCAGCAGCGCGATCGTCGGCGACACCGCCCCCGGCGACCAGTGGCAGATCAGCGAACCGAGCGGACGCCTGTCGGTCGACGATTCCGGCCGGGACGTCGTGATGGTCGCGGGCGGCACCGGACTCGCCCCGTTCCGCTCGATCATCCTGGAGCTCGCGCGGCGACCGAGGCCGCCGCGGGTGTACCTGTTCATCGGCGGCCGTCATCCCCGCGACCTCTACGGCTCGGACATGCTGTGGATCCTGGCCCAGCAGCTGGACTGGCTGACCGTGGTTCCGGTCGTGGAGTACGTGCAGGACCCCGAGTGGGCCGACGAGTGGTACGACCGGACCCGCGTCGACATCGGCTTCGGCCCCGACGACATCATCGCGGGCACGCTCGCCGAGGTCGTCAGCTCGTACGGCGCCTACACCGACCACCAGGTGCTGGTCTGCGGCTCCCCCGCCATGGTGCGGTTCACCCTGCGCTCGCTCATCGACAGCGGAACCCCCGCGGGCGCGATCCAGTTCGAATAGGCGCTCCGCGCCCGTGCGCGGTTGACGAGTCCACACCCTCGTCAACCGCGCACGGGCGGCGGAGCCGCCTAGCGCCTGGTGCTGCCTGCGTCGACAGGCAGGGACACCGAGGTGATGTAGCGCGCCTCGTCGGACGCCAGGAAGAGCGCGGCATTCGCGACGTCCACCGGTTCGATCCACGGGATCGCGAGCATGTTCATCGTCGCGGCCGACTCCGCGAACTCCTCGCGCGTCGGCGGCCGGTCGAGATCGGGGCGGAACTTCGCGCGCACCGCGTCGTTCTGGATCATCGGGGTGTCCACGTTGGTGGGGTGCACGGTATTGACCCGAACCCGGTGCGGCGCCAATTCCTTTGCCATCGAACGCATCAGCCCGACGACGCCGTGCTTGGCGGCGGTGTAGTGGGCGACACCGACCAGGCCGCGCAGCCCGGCGATCGAGCTGGTGAGGATCATCGACCCGCCACCCCGCTCGATCAGGTGCGGCGCCGCCACCGCGCACGTCTGCCACACCCCGGTCAGGTTGACGTCGAGCATGGTCTTCCAGGTCTGCTCGTCGAGATCGAGCGCCGGGGCCGAGGAGGTGATCCCCGCGGTGGCGCAGACGATGTCGAGGCCGCCGAACGCCGCGACGCCGGCGTCCACCGCGGACGACAGCGCCGCCCGATCGCGCACGTCCACCTCGAAAGTCTCTATCCGCCCGCCCGTTTCGCGCACGAGTGCCGCGGTCTCGGCGAGGTCCGCCGCGCTCGACGGCGGCGTGACCACCGTGTCGACCGGCCCGCACAGGTCGACGGCGATCACGTCGGCGCCCTCCTGCGCGAACCGCAGTGCCTGCGCCCGGCCGATGCCGCGGGCCGCGCCGGTCACCAGCGCGACCTTGCCCGCCACCCGTCCGCTCGGAGTAGTCCCCGCTCGCGTCATCGTCACACCTTCTGTGTCAGGCCGGCGTCGACCACCAGCTCGGTTCCGGTGATGTACCGGGCTTCGTCGGATACCAGGAAGAGCAGGGCGTTGCTGACGTCGGCGGATTCCACCCACGGCACCGGCAGCAGATGGTTGCGCGCCAGCACCTCCATCACGTCCTCCGCGGTGGGGTCCGCCAGGTCGGGCCGTAGCCGGGCGAAGGTGGCGGGGTTCAGCGTCATCGCGGTACCGACCGCGCCGGGCAGCAGGGCGTTGACGCGAATCGACCTCGGCCCCAACTCGTTTGCGAGGGTCCGCATCAACCCGATCACCGCGTGCTTGCTCGCCGAGTAGTGGGCGGCGCCCGCGACGGCCTTCATGCCCGCGGTCGAGCTGACGATGACGACCGACCCGCCGCCGGCGCCGATCGACGGGGCCGCGGCCTTCACCGTGTGCCAGACGCCGGTCAGGTTGATGTCCAGGGAGCGCTGCCACACCGGGGCGTCGATGGTCCACGCCGGGCCCGGGTTGTCGCAGACGCCCGCATTGGCGACGACGACATCGAGCCGGCCCAGCTCGGCCACGCCCGCGTCCACGCCCGCCTGCACCGCGGCGAGGTCGCGGACGTCCGCTGCCCCGACCGCCGCACGCCGCCCCGCCTCGCCCACCAGCCGGGCGGTCTCGGCCAGGTCGGCCGCCGCGCCGGGAAGGTCGAGCGCGATGATGTCCGCGCCCTCCTCGGCGAGACGGACCGCATGGCTGCGCCCCATTCCGTTACCGGCGCCGGTGATGAGCGCGACCTTGCCCGCCATACGAGACATCGGTGTCTCCTTCCACGTCTGCAGCCGACGCTAAGGGGCACTCCTCATGGCCGACACAAGCTCTCCCGCGCAGCGGGAGGTCCGCACGAACTCCGCCTGTCGCGGTGGGCGTCCGGGGCAGTATTCGATCGACCCGACGATTGGAGACCCACATGGCGATCATCGATCCGACCCGCACCTGGGAGATGCTGCAGAGCCGACTGGCCGACACGACCAACCCGCGACATCGCGTGGTGCTCGGTGCCGTTCTGGAGCACATGCAGGCCGAGGAGGAGCCCGACCTCGACCGGTTGATGGGCACCCTCACCCCGGACCCCGCCTACCACTTCTGGAACGCCGGAAAGGACGTCGGCCCCAAGGGAACGGACGCCGTTCGGACGTACTACAGCTGGTTCATCGGGACCCAGACGAACGTGCTCGAGTTCGCGCTCGACCGGCTGGTCGTGGACGACCACTGCGTGGTCACCGAGGGATTCCTCAAGCAGATCTACCCCGGCGCGTATGCCGCATCCGTCGGCATCGAGGTCGACGACGAGAGCGCCGACTACCTGGTGGTGAACCGACAGCTGATCCTGTGGCCGGTGGACGCCGACGGGCTCATCGGCGGCGAGGACTCCTACCAATCCGGCCCGGTGAGCGTCACGAAGATCGCGTTCGAGGACCTGCCGCGCAAGTACGTGGACATGGTCCACGTCTCCACCTGAGACCACAACGACGACCTGAAAGACACACCGTGCACACCGCTTTCATCCGCGTGAAGGTAGCCCCGGCCGCGGCCGACCGCGCGGCGCTCGCCATGCTCGCACTCGTCGAGCCGACGCTCGCCGAGCCCGGCTGCGTCACCTACGAGCTCTGGGAGTCCAACCACGCGTCCGCACTCGCCTGATCCGCCACGCTCTGATCCGCCACCCACTGTTCACCCCGGCGTTGTCGACCGGCACGCCCGACCATGCCAACCTCGAAGACATGTACAGCCAAGTTATCGAGAAGAGGGCAATCGACGCGTCGGTCGTCGACGGCGACCTGCGTCTGACGGTCGACGGCAAGGTGGTCGAGGTTGCCGCGGTGTGGCTCCGCGACGCGTGCACGGACCCCGCCAGCCGCGACGCCGTGAGCGGTCAGCGACTGTTCAACATCGTCGACCTGCCCGCCGAACTCCGGGTCCGCGACGCCCGGATCCGCGGCGACCGCGTCGAGGTCGAGTTCGCCCCCGACGGCCACCGGTCGACCTTCGAGCTCGACGCGCTGATCGCAGCGGACGCGCCTGCGCCGCTGGCCGATTCGCGTACCGAGCAGGGCAAGCGGCTGTGGCGTACGGCCGCCGAGGTGTCGCCGCTGCGGTCCCACGACTGGGCCGGCTATCTCGCAGAGCCGACGCCGGCACTGCGCGAGGTGGTGGGATGCGGATTCGCGCTGCTGCGCGGGGTGCCGACCGAGCCAGGTCAGGTCACCAAGGTGGCCGAGACGTTCGGCTTCGTCCGGGAAACCAACTACGGCAGGCTCTTCGACGTGCGGGTCGAGGAGAACGCGGTGAACCTCGCCTTCACCGGCCTCGCGATCAGCCCCCACACCGACAATCCGTACCGCGACCCGGTGCCGACGCTCCAGCTCCTGCACTGCCTGCACAACGCCTCGGTCGGCGGCGAGTCAGGCCTTGTCGACGGCTTCGCGGCCGCGGCAACCCTGCGCCAGCGCGACCCCCGCGCCTTCGAGATCCTCACCGGCACCGCGGTGACGTACCGCTTCGACTCCCCCGACGCCCACCTGAGCGCGGTCACGCCCCTGATCTCCCTCGACCAGTCCGGCCGCATCCGCGAGATTCGTTTCAACAACCGCTCGATGGCGGTGCCGCGCCTACGTCCCGACCTCGCGCGCGAGTTCTACCGCGCCTACCGCGCCTTCGCCGAGCTGTTGTACGCACCCGAGGCCCGGCTCGATTTCCACCTCGGCGCCGGCGACTGCCTGATTTTCGACAACACCCGACTGCTGCACGCGCGCACCGCCTTTGCCGCCAACGGTGACCGACACCTCCAGGGCACCTACGCGGACCTGGACGGACTGCTGAGCACCATCGAGACCTACCGGGAGATCCGATGACCCACGCCTACGATGCCCTGACCGCGCTGTTCGACGGAGAGGGCGGGCAGGAGTACCTCGGCGAGCAGGTGTCCATGGCCCAGCACATGCTCCAGACCGGGCGGGCCGCACGCGCGGCGGGCGCCCCCACCGAGCTGGTGGTAGCCGCGGTGCTGCACGACGTCGGCCATTTCTCAGGCGCGATCAGCGGCCGAGAACTCATGTCGGGCAACGACAACCACCACGACGCCGTCGCAGCCGAGTGGCTGACCACCTGGTTCGACGATGCGGTGACCGAGCCGGTGAGGCTGCATGTCGCGGCCAAGCGCTACCTGTGCGCCACCGACCCCACCTACTACGACAAGCTCTCCGACGCCTCGAAGTTCACCATGGCGGTGCAGGGCGGGGTGATGGACGAGGCGGAGGTCGCGGCGTTCGCTGCCGAGCCCTACGCCGAGGAAGCCTGCCTGCTACGCCGGTTCGACGACCTGGGCAAGGACCCCGATGCGCCCGCGGTCACCCTCGCGGACTTCCGCGTCGACATCGACGCACTGGACCGAACCCTCAGCGGGAACTGACCCGGCTGGTCGCCCCGGCGGCCAGCGAGTTGCGGACCACGAACGCGACGGCCTCGCCTGCGTACAGGTCGATCGAGCATTCGAGGACCTCGCCGACAGGGTCGGTGGTCCGCCGGACCGTCCGCAGCAGCGGCGCTCCGGGAGCGAGGCCGAGCAGCTCGGCCTCCCGGGGTCTCGCCGCGACGGCGTCGATGGCGTGCTCGGCGTCGGCGAAGACGATGCCGTGGTCCGCCAGGCGGTCGGTGATCGACTCGGCGTCCAGGTCGATCGCGGCGATCAGCGGCGCGAGCGACTCCGGGTAGTAGGTGCTCTCCAGCATCGTCGGCGCCGCCCCCAACAGCCGAACGCGTTCGACGTGAAAGACGTTGGCGCCCTCGGCGACTCCGAGCTTGTCCGCGACCGCCCCGGACGCCGGCACCGCGGCAGCGCCCAGCGTCCGGCTGCTCGGCGTCTCGCCGAGGCCCCGCGCCCACCGGGAGAAGCTGACCAGCTCGGTCATCGACTGCACCTTCGGGCCGCTCCGGACCTGCCGCCGTGCACCCCGTCGCGAGGACACCACCCCGGTGGAGCGCAGGAACGCGAAGGCCTGGCGGATGGTCCCACGGGAGACGCCATACCGCGCCGTCAGCTCGTTCTCCGACGGCATCGTGGCCCCGCCTGCGAAGTCACCGCGTTCGATCGCGGTCTGGATGTCCGCGGCAATCGACCGGTAGAGCGGCAGATCGCTTGCTCCCGCACTCATCTCACCACCGTACCGACCTGGCGGCTCACGCCAGCAGCACCGGGCGGTCGAGCAGGGACACGTGCACTCGGGTGCCGGGCGTCAGTGCCCCACCGCGATGGCTGGCGACGTCGGCGAGCAACTCCGCCCCGTCCGGCCGTGCCAGCCGCAGCCTCGTCGACGCTCCGTAGAAGGTCGCTGCCGAGACGACTGTGTCGCCCTCGGTGGCCTCGTGCACCAGCACCGCCTCGGGACGCGCCAGTACGGTCACCGGGCCCGGCCCGGGCCACGCTCCGTCACAGACCAGGGTCTGCTCGCCCACGCGGACGGTGCCACGGTCAACGGCGACCGCCGGGATGTGGTTCATCGTGCCGACGAACTCGGCGACGAAGGGCGTCGCCGGACGGCGGTACACCTCGCTCGGGGGCGCACACTGCTCGAGCCGGCCGGCCCGCATCACCGCAACCCGATCCGCGACGGCGAGGGCCTCCTCCTGATCGTGGGTGACCAGCAGGGTGGTCACGCCCAGGTCCAGCTGGATCCGGCGGATCTCCTCCCGCAGCTGGTACCGGACCTTGGCGTCGAGCGCCGAGAGCGGCTCGTCGAGCAACAGGACGCGGGGGGCGATCGCCAGCGCCCGCGCCAACGCCACCCGCTGCTGCTGTCCGCCGGAGAGCTGATGCGGGAACTTGGCGACGTGGTCGGCGAGGCCGACCAGGTCGAGCAGCTCCCGCGCCCGGGCCAGCCGCCCGCCGCCCCGGCGTCCGCCGCCGCGGCCGCGCAACCCGAGGCCGAACGCCACGTTGTCCTGGGCAGTCATGGTGGGGAAGAGGCTGTAGGACTGGAAGACCATCCCCATGTCGCGGCGGTTGGCAGGCAGGCCCGCCGCGTCGCTACCGCCGACCAGCACCTGCCCGCTGTCCGGCTGGTCGAAACCGGCGAGGATCCGCAGAGCGGTGGTCTTGCCGCAACCGGACGGCCCGAGCAGCGCCACCAGTTCGCCCGGGGCGACGTCGAGGTCCAGCCCGTCCAGTGCGTTCACGGCGCCGAAGGTGCGCCGGACGCCGACGAAGCTGACGGCCGTGCCGCCGCCGTTGACGGTGGCGCGAGGCGGGGTCTCGTTTCGGACGCTCGGATTCGTCATGGCTTTGCCTTTCGTGTTCGGCCCGCGACCGCCACCACGATCAGCAGCAGCGCCCAGGTGACTGCCAGGCTGAGCAGGGCCAAGGCGACCTGCAGCTGGCCGTCGGTGGCGCCGGACTGGGCGAGCCACACCGGGAAGGTCGGGAAGATCAGGATTTTCGCGATCGTGTACTCGCCCATCACCAACGCGAAGGCGAGGAAGCCCGCGTTGAGCAGCGACGTCCGCAGGGCCGGGAGCACGACGCGCCACAGCACCGTCGGCCAGCGCGCCCCCAGGTTCAGCGCCGCCTCGACCAGGACGGTCACCTTCGAGCCACGCAGCCCGGCATCGAGGCTGCGGTAGGTGAACGGCAGGGCGATCACCACGTACATCAGCGCGAGCACCAGGGGCAGGGACTTGTCCTGCAATGCGGTGAACACGGCAGAGACCTCGACGAACTCGCTGCCGTTGCCCCAGCCGAGCACACCACGGACGCCGACGACGAGGGCCACCGGCGGAATCACCAGCGGCAGCAGCGAGAACACCTCGACGTAGGGCCGCGCCCGCGGCAGCCGCAGGTGCACCAGCAGCATCGTCGGCACCATCAGCGCCAAAGTGATTGCCACCGAGATCAATCCGAGCAGCAGCGAACTCGTCATCGCGTCCACGAAGCCGGTCGCCGTGAAGATGCGGGTGTACGCCGCCAGACTCGGACCGTCGGCGCCGTCCACAGTGAACCAGAACGCCACCAGGACCGGACCGAGGAAGTACAGGCCCGCCAGCCCGAGGACCACCCCGCGCCAGAAACGCACCGGCGGCCCGTCCCGGCGCACGCGGCCCAGAGACTGCGGCGGGGCGGCGGTGGGCGCCGGCGCCCCAGCAGTTGGTGTCACCGTGCTCGGTGCCACCGGCGCGCCGATCACTGCAACCATCGCGAACTCCTCCGCTGCATCAGTTGGTAGAGCAGGGTCAGCGGGACCACCACCACGATCATGGACAGGGCAAGAGCCGCCCCCAGGTTCTCCTGCCCGGCAAGGACATTTCCGGACAGCGCGCCGTCGATCCGCAGCGGCGTGATCGCCAGCGTGCCGTTGGTGAGCGCCTCAGCGGTCGCGTACGACGAGAAGGCGGTGCAGAAGAGCAGCGCGATGCTGCCGAGGAAATGCGGCAGCAGGGCCGGGCCCGCGACGTGACGCCAGTATTGCCAGCCACGCGCACCGAGCCCCTCGGCCGCCTCCCGCCACTCGGGGCGAAGGCCCTCGATCGCCGGGGTGATGACCAGCACCATGAGCGGGATCAGGAAGTACAGGTACACGAACTGCACCCCGCCCCGCGAGTACAGGTCCAACCCCAGGTCGTCGCGAAGCGAGAGTCCCAGGTGCTCCTGCACGAAGACGGTGAGCACGCCGGCGTTACCGATCGCCGCGACGAAGAGGAACGCCAGCGGCAGCCCACCGAAGTTCGCGAGCACCGCGGCACTGGTGGAGACCAGTTTCTGCAGCAGCCCGCCCCGGCTGGTGGCCACCGCGTACGCGAGCACCATCCCGAGCACGGCAGCGATCACCGCACACACCAGCGACATCGTCGCGCTGTTCCACAACGCGTCCAGGTAGGCGCCGCCGAGCGCGGCGGACATGTTCGCGACGCCGAAAGTGCTGGCGCCGCCCTCGCCGCGCACCCGGAACGCCGAGTACGCGATGACCGCGGTGGGCAGCAGGAAGAAGACGCTCACGTAGCCGAAGAACGGCACCAGACCGAACCAGCTCCACGGCAGGCGCGCGCGGCGCGCGGCAGTCCCGGATCGCACTACTGGACCGTGCTCGCCCACGTCTGCGTCAAGGTGTTCTTCGCCGCGGTTGCCTGTGCATCCGTGGGGAATTCGGCCTTGACGTTCACCGCGGGCAGGTGCTCGGCGAGCGCCGGGTCGACGGTTCCCGCGGCCTGCATGGCCGGCAGGCGCGCCGGGCGCGCGTAACCCGCGAGGTAGCCGTTCTGGCCCTCGTCGCTGTAGAGGTACTCCTGCCACAGACGCGCGGCTGCCGGGTGCGGTGCGGTCGCACTGATCGCCTGCGCGTAGTACGAGCCGATCGTCGCGTCATTGGAGACGGCGACGCTCCAGCGCACCCCGGCGTTCGCGAGGTCCTTGGTCTTCGCCGCGTTCAGGTAGTCCCAGTCGACGACGATGGGGGTCTCGCCGGACTGGATCGTGGCCGCGGTCGCCTTCACGGGGACATAGTTTCCGCTGGCCTTGAGCTTGCCGAAGTAGTCGATCCCAGGCGCGATGTTGTCGACCGAACCCCCGTTGGCCAGGGCCGCGGACCAGACGGACATCAGGGCGGAGTTGCTCTTGAGGGGATCCCCGGTCAGCGCGACCTTGCCCCGGTACTCGGGCTTGGCCAGGTCCGCGAACGAAGCCGGGCACACTGCCACCTTCGCGGCGTCGCAGCCGATCGAGATGTATCCGCCGTAGTCCGCGTACCAGGTGCCGTCGGGCGACTTCTGCGTCTCGGGGATGCCGTCCCAGGTCGCCACCCGGTACGGCGCGTAGAGCCCCTCTTCGGCACCGCTGATGGCGAACGCGGTGCCGACGTCGACCGCGTCGGGCGCGCGGTCCTGCCCCTTGAGGGACTTGATCGCGTTGACCTCGTCGGCGCTGCTGGCCTCCGGGTTGTCGACGGTGACCGAGATGCCGTACTTGGCGCCGAAGTTGTCGATGAGATCGCCGTAGCCTGCCCAGTCGCGGGGCAGAGCAATGAGATTCAGCGATCCTTCCGCCTTGGCGGCGGCGATCAGCGCTTCCATCCCGCCGACGTCGGCGACCGACGTGGCGGTGGCCGCGGCGGCGGGTGACGCGGTCGCATCAGCCTTCTTGGTGCAGGCGGCCGAGCCGAGGACCACGGCCCCCGCGACGAGAATGATGCCCGCGTTGCGAATCGATGTTCTGCGCACGTGTCCGACTCCAGGGTGAGAGTGCCCATCCGCTGCGGCCGGTTGGCCGAGCAGGTCAGACTCTGCGTGCACAAGTTGTATAGCCAAGAGACCGATCGGGGCGGCCAGGTGAACACAACCTGAATGCCTGGTTGTGACCCGGCCCGCGGTCCGGGAATGCCTCCGCCGCCACAACGTTGACGGCGGTCCCGGAGGAGTCCCAATGCCCCCGAGACCGTCGACAACATCCTCACCCTGCTGTCCAGGAGACCGGCCCTAGCCGCCGACCCGCCCGAAGTACGCGTCCCGCAGGACCGCGAGGTCGTCGATGTCACCGGCGTCGGCGTCCATCACCACCCGTCCGATGTCGAGCACGGTGACGTGGTCGGCCACGCTCATCGCCGCCTCGACCGCCTGCTCGACGAGCAGCACCGCGAGCCCGGCCTCCTTGAGCACGCTCACCCGTTCCATCACCTCGTTGACGATCACCGGGGCCAGGCCGCCTGACGGCTCGTCGAGGAGCAGCAGCGTCGGCTCGGCCATCAGCGCCTGCCCGATGGCCAGCATCTGTTGCTGGCCACCCGACATCGAGCCCGCGAGCAGGCCGCGCTTCTCGCCGAGGATCGGGAACAGGTCATAGATCCGCGCGACCTCCTGCTTGAGCGCGGACCGCCGCATCTTGCGGACGTAGCCGCCGAGGATGAGGTTCTGCTCGACGGTCTGGCGGTGGAAGACCCGCTTGCCCTCCTGGACGTAGGCGATCCCACGTCGGACCCGCTGGTGGGCCGGGACCTTGGAGATGTCCTGCCCGTCGAACTCGACGGAGCCCGCCGAGATCTTGTTCAGCCCGGAGATGGCGCGCAGGGTGCTGGTCTTGCCCGCACCGTTCCGACCCAGCAGGGCCGTCACCTTGCCTGGCCAGACGTCGAGCGAGACGTCCCAGACCACCCGCAGGTCGCCGTATCCGGACTCCAGGTTCCGCACGCTCAGTAGCGGTGTCGTGGCGCCTGCGGTCATGACTTCACCTCCGTGGACAGTGCGGCCTCTTCGTCGGCGATGGTGCGGGCACCGGTCTCCTCGACGCTGACGCCGAGGTACTCGCTGAGCACCCGCGGGTTCTGCTCGATCTCGGCGGGGCTGCCGTCCGCGATGACGGCTCCCTGGGCGAGCACCACGATGCGGTTCGCGAGCTCGAGGACGAGCCGGAAGTTGTGCTCCACCAACACCACCGTGGCGCCGGCGTCGCGCAGGTCGCGGATCAGGTCCGCGAGCCGCTCGACCTCGTTCTCGTCCAGGCCGGAGGCGACCTCGTCGAGCAGCAGCACCCGGGGCTCGGCGACCACGGACCGCGCGACCTCGAGGAGCCTGCGCATGCCAAGGGGCAGCGCGGTGGCCGTCTCGTCGCGCAGGTGTGACATCCCGACCATCTCGAGGGCGCGCTGCGCCTCGGCGAGGTCGGCGGCGCGCACCCTGCGGTAGCTGGGCAGCCGCAGCACGGTGGCGACCATCGACACCCGATCGGTGCTGTACCGCCCCGAGGCCACCGCCTCCAGCACGGTGATGTGCTCCGGGATGTTCGGGGTCTGGAAGGTCCGGGCGACACCGACCCGGGCGACACGGTCCGGGGACAGGCCCTGGACCTCGTTGTCCCCGATCAGGATCCGGCCGGAGTCTGGCTTGTAGAACCCGCAGATCATGTTCAGCATGGTGGTCTTGCCCGAACCGTTCGGCCCGATCAGCGCGGTCACCTGACCCGGCTCGGCGCTCAGCGAGGCGTTGTTCAGCGCCTGATTACCACCGAACGCCTTGGAGATACCGTCGACGACGAGGATCCGGCCCTCCATCAGGTCCATCGCCGGTCTCGGCCCGTCCGCGGCCGGATCGGGGGTACGGGTGCCGGCCAATCCCGCCGCCCGGTCGAGCCGCGCCATCGCCGCCTTCCCGAATTTCGCCAGACCGCCGCTGAGCAGCACGCCACCGACGATGAGGAAACCGCCGTAGAAGACCAGCGCGTACTCCTGGAAGTCCGAGGCCTGGTTGGGACCGAACTGGATGATCGCCGCGCCGATCAACGCCCCGTAGACGCTCGCCGCGCCACCGAGGATGCAGGCCGCGAGAACCGCTGTGGCGAAGGTGAACCCGAACGCCTCCGGCGTGACGAACATGTCGATGTTCGCGAACAGGGCACCCGCGAGCCCGGCGGGGAGGGCGCCGATCGCGTAGCCGAGCAGCTTCATCCGGAACACCGAGACGCCGACCGACGAGGCCAGCACCGGGCTCTGCTTGAGGGTGCGGAAGGCGATGCCGTGGCGGGACACCACGAGGTTGCGCATCACCGCGAACCAGGCGATCGTCACCACGACGATTACCAGATAGAACTCGTTGTTCTCGGGGTCGAGCACGTGGCCGAAAAGGGTGGCCGGCTCGATTCCGATGAGCCCGCCGCGCCCGCCGGTGGTCTCGCCGAACACCGCGATGATGTCGGGCACGAGCAGCACCAGGAAGAACGAGGTCATGGCCAGCGACCAACTGCCCAGCCGCAGACCGGGGATACCGGTCACGACGCCGACCGCCAGCGCGACCAGGCCCGCCGCGACGAGCTGCAGCACGATGTCGGTGTAGCCCGCGATGGACATCAGTCCGGCCGTGTAGGCACCGGCCGCGTACATGGCGGCCTGGCCGAGCGCGAGTTCACCGGCGTAACCGAGGCTCAGGCTCAGCCCACTGACCACCAGCGCGAGGATGCAGGCGAGCTGCACCTGCCTGATAAGCGCGAAGTCGATCCCGAGCGCGGGCAGGAACAGCACGAGGATGGCGAGGGCGAGCGGATAGATCCAGCT
Organism: Rhodococcus sp. OK611; assembly: GCF_003050885.1. Taxonomy (NCBI): domain Bacteria; kingdom Bacillati; phylum Actinomycetota; class Actinomycetes; order Mycobacteriales; family Nocardiaceae; genus Rhodococcus; species Rhodococcus sp. OK611. The sequence continues at coordinate 38,047 of NZ_QAOZ01000002.1, read as the reverse complement.
CGGCACCGCACGGAGGGAACGCCAGATCTGCATCTCACACCACCCGTTCCCGGACTCGACCGAACAGACCCGCCGGCCGAACCATGAGGATCACGATCAGCACCACGAACACCGCGATGTTGCTGTACTCACTACCCAGTTCCAGGGCGGCGTAGGACTCGACCAGGCCGACCGTGAGCCCGCCGACCAGCGCGCCAGGCAGGGATCCGAACCCACCGATGGCCAGCGCAACGAAGCCCTTGATCGCGAGCGCCGACCCGAGCGTGGCGACGGCGAAAGTCTTGGGCCCCACGAAGAGTCCGAGGAAACCGGCAAGGGCGCCGGACGCGGCGAACGCAGCAAGCGCGAGCGCCCGGACGTTCACGCCCCGCAGCATCGCTGCCTCGCGGTCCTCCGAGATACCTAGCAGCGCAAGCCCGGTCACGGTCCGCTTGCTGAACTGACCGAGCAGCACCACCAGCACGATCGCGAGGACCAGCAGCGCGATCTCCACGGGATACGTGCGGCCACCGAGCAGGGTGATCGGCTCGTTGGAACCGAAGAACGGCACGGTCAACGGTTCGCTGCCCCAGATCAGCTGTGTCGCACCGCTGATCAGGGTCGCGACCCCCAAGGTGGTGACGAGTTGGTTCTGGTGGTCCTTCACTGGCCGGACCGCGATCACCTCCTCGAGCCCGGCGAGGATCATCACCGTCACGGTCGCCATCACGGCAACGACGAGGACGGGCAGCTTCAGCGTGACCAGGCCGGTGTACGCGACGAAGGTGCCGACCATCATCAGCTGCGCCTGCGCGAAGTTGAAGGTGTTGGACGAGACGAACACGATGTTGTAGCCGATCGCAACCAGCGTGTATACGGCGCCGAGTGCGAGGCCCGACCAGAGAATGGTCATCTGCTCCACTCCTCACGACTGTGCGGCCACCGCCAGGGCGACCGCACCGTCAGCAATCAGGGATCGATCAGGCGGCCGGATTGCCGTACTGACCGTTGAGCAACTTGCTCGGCGGAACGAACTCGTAGGCCGCGTCGCCGGGCTTCGACGCGTGCGACTCCGCCGTGTAGTGGTAGGCAGGCGCGAAGGCGGTTTTCGCGGTGTCGAGAACCTCCTGGTTCTCCAGTGCGTCGGCCAATGCCTCCGGGTCGGTTGACGATCCGACCTTGTTCGCCGCCGCCACCACGAGCGGAAGCGCGTCGTAGTTGTCCGCGAGAATCAGCGTCGAGGGGATGTCGCCGAGCGCCTTCATGTTCTCGACCATGGTGTTGACGGCCGCATCGTCCGGGTTGTAGACGGTGCTCGACAGCACGTGCATCACCAGGTTCGCGGTGGGCGGAGTGCCCAGCACACCCTCCGGCGCGGGCTTGGACACGAGCGACGTGCCCGAAACCGAGGTGTTGCCGATCAGAGGGATGTTCCATTCGAGCCGCTGAAGGCTGTTCAGCAGATAGCCGAGCGGTGCGCCGTAGGCATCGATGACGAGGGCCTGGGTTCCCTTGTTCTTGAGCGCCTGGAGCTGCGCCGTCATGTCGAGCGCGGCGACGTCATACTCCTCGGATCCCGTGCTGCTCACCCCTTCAGCGCCGAGCGCGTCCTCCATCGCCTCCCCGAAGACCTCGCCGTAGGCGCTGCTGCCGTGGATGGTTCCCACCGACTGGTAGCCCTTGCCCTTGATGTACCGCGCCATCGTGGCGGCGTTCTCGTCGGGGCCCGATGCCAGGTCGAAATTGAGCGGGAACTCGTTCGGGTCCGACGATTCCGCGGTCGGCCCGATGTTGAAGGACAAGATCTTGTTCTGCTTGAGGATCGGCAGGGTCGCGGCGGACACCGTCGACGGCCCCGAATTCAGGTACAGGTCAGGCTTCTTGCCGGAGGCGACGGCCTCGCGCAGGTTCGAGACCGCCCGCGTGGCGTCGCCACCGTCGTCGGCCACGGTGAGTTCGACCTGACGACCGCCGATGCCACCGGCCTGGTTCACGGCCTCGACGCCCGCCTTCGCGGAGAGGATCGAAGTTTGGGAGTTCGCAGCCAGTGCACCCTGACCGCTGATGGCGCCGGTGACGAGAACCCGATAGGGACCGTCCGATCCGGTATCGGCGCCGGAGCTCGATCCGGAGCAGCCCGCGAGCGCGACCGCCGACACAGCGAGCGCCGCCACGAGGGCAGAATGCCGATTCTTCATGCAGGTCTCCTCGTTCGGATAAGCAAGCAGTTGCTCGGGGGAGCGTAAGGGTGTGATCTAAGTAACGTCAAGCCCGACACTGTGATCCAGATAACGAAACGGATTGAATTGCAACACGTTTCAGAAAAGGTCCTGCGGATACGACTAGACACTGGGCGCCACCGTCTGGCGCCCAGCGTCTTTCAGTGCCCTCGACCTGGACGCCGTCGACTTGGACGTGTCCCAATCAGCACCGGGACGGTGTGGTCAGGCACCCGCCTCGATGAGCTCGAATCCCTTGTACCCGGCGGCCGCGACCTCGGCGATGATCTCGCCGTAGGCGCCGAAGCCGCCGACGAACGGCATGAACACCCGCGGCTTACCGGGGATGTTGGCGCCGAGGTACCACGAGTTCGCCGTGGTCATGAGCGTGGACGCGGCCCGATCGGTGCACTCGCGTCCCCACGCGGTGACCGCATCGGCGGTCGCCTCGACGGCGACGGCGCCGTGGGTGTCGAGGTGTTCGATCAGGTCAGCGACCCAGTTCACGTGCAGCTCCGAGTGCAGCACCATGTTCGCGAGCACCGACGGGCTGCCCGGCCCGGTCAGGTTGAACAGGTTGGGGAACCCGTCCGTGCCGAGGCCGAGGTAGGTCCGCGGGCCCTCCGCCCACGCCTGGTTCAACGTCCGGCCGTCGCGGCCGACGATGTTCACCTTCTCGAGCGAACCGGTCATCGCATCGAACCCGGTGGCCAGCACGAGGGCGTCCAGCTCGTAGCGCTCGCCGGTCGTGTTGACGCCGGTCGCGTCGATGCGGGCGATCGGGGTGGCCTTGAGGTTCACCAGGTTCACGTTGGCGCGGTTGTAGGTCTGGTAGTAGTTGGCGTCGGTGCAGATCCGCTTGGTGCCGATCGCGTGGTCCTTCGGGATCAGCAGCTCCGCGACCTCGGGGTCGTCGATGACCGCGCGCACCTTGCCCTCCCAGAACTCCCTGGCGGTGGCGTTGGCGTCGGCATCGAGCACCTGGTCCGGGAACGTCTTGCTGAACAGCACCCCGCCGAGCTGCCAGCGCTTCTCGTAGGCCTCGCGCCGCTCCTCCTCCGAGACCTCGAGGGCGTTGCTGGGGTGCGCCTGGTGCGGGGAGCCGCCGCCGCTGAGGAACGAGAGCCTGCGTCGCTCGGCGTAGCCCGCCTTCTGCGCGCGCCTGGTCTCCTCGTCGAGCGGCACGTTGCCCGCGGGCACGCTGTAGTTCGCGCTGCGCTGGAACACGTGCAGCTGCTCGGCCTGCTCCGCGATGAACGGGATCGTCTGGATGCCGGAGGATCCCGTCCCGATCACGCCGACCCGCTTGCCCGTGAAGTCGACGCCCTCGTGCGGCCAGTGCGCGGTGTGATAGACCCCGCCCTGGAACTCGTCGAGGCCCTCGATGGCGGGGATGTTCGCATTGGACAGCGGGCCGACCGCGAAGATGACGAACCGGGCGGAGATCGTCTCGCCCGCATCCGTGCTGACCTGCCAGCGCAGCGTCTGCTCGTCGAGCACCGTGTCGGTCACCCTGGTGCCGAAGGTGATGTCGCGGCGCAGGTCGAAGCGGTCCGCGACATGGTTGACGTAGCGCAGGATCTCCGGCTGGGTGGCGTACTTCTCGCTCCAGTCCCAATCCTGCTGCAGTTCTTCGGAGAACGAGTACGAGTAGTCGACGCTCTCGACGTCGCAGCGCGCGCCGGGGTACCTGTTCCAGTACCAGACGCCACCGACCCCGTCGCCCGCCTCGAACACCCGCACCGTGAGCCCTGCTCCTCGGAGCCGATGGAGCGCGTAGAGCCCGGCAAAGCCGGCGCCGACGACGACCACGTCGACGTCGGCTGCTGTGTCGGCCTGAGGGGAAGCGGTCCCTGCGGACGAAGCTGACTGGGCGTTCACGGTGACTGCCTTTCGCTGGAGACTCTCTCTCCAGCGACGCTATTGCGGCGGCGTCACCGTGGCCTACCGCCTCTCCCGCTGACCGGGCGGTGCGATGCCCTGACCCGGATCAGTACAGGGGGTCGTGCCGCATGTTCTCGACCGGGACACCCTTGGCCTGCAGCCGGAACTTCGCGGTCTGGATCGTGGAGGCGGACCCGACGATCTGGATGTCGTGGTTCGACCAGTCACCGAAATCGGCGGCGACGGCGCTGACCTTGCCGGTGATCCGCTTGTACATCCCGGCGGGCGGGGACGGGATCGGGTCGAGGTGGAACCAGGGGTTGGTGTCCTCCTCGGAGACCGGGATGACGGTCAGCCACGGGTTGGTCAGCGACAGCTGCCACAGGGTCTCGATGTCGTACAGGTCGCACGGGTAGTTGCCGCCCACGAACACGTGCACGTTCGGGTTGTTCGCGCGCATCGCCATCTCCATCAGCTGCGCGCGCAGCGGGGCGATGCCCGTTCCCGACCCGATCATCAGCATGTCCCGGTTCTGGGTGCGGTCCACGCCGAGCGCGCCGAGCGGGGAACCCATCACCCAGGTGTCGCCGAGGTTGGTCTGGCCGACCATCGCCGGGCTCACCCAGCCGCCGGAGACGCGCCGGACATGGAACTCGATCTGCCCCTCGGGGTTCGCCGGGATGGCGGGCGAGAGGTAGCGCCACATGCGGGGACGGCCGGGGACGGTCACGCTCACGTACTGGCCGGCGCCGTACTCCATCGGCCGGTCCAGCTGCAGCCGGACCACCGCGACATCCTGGAGCACCTGCTTGTGCTCGACGACGGTGCCGGTCCAGGTCGCGGGGCCGGTCTCGGCGTTCGCGGCCTCCATCATCACCGAGGCGATCAGGGCGATGGCCTCGCGCCAGGCGTTGTCGACCTCGTCGGTCCACATCTCGTTGCCCGCGAAGTTCTTGAGCGCGAAGATCAGCGCGTTGCCGACGGCGGTGTAGTGCGCGTCGACCACGCCGTACTTGCGGTGATCGCGGCCGAGCTGGGCGAGGAACAGGAGAACCGGCTCAGGGTCGTCGAGCTGGTCGATGACGTAGGCGATCGCGTGGACCAGCCGCTCTCGCTGGGCCTCCATGGCGGCGGGGAAGAACTCGCGGACGTCGGGGTTGTTCGCGAACAACACGGAGTAGAACGACTGCGTCAGCCGAGCCGGTCCGTCGTCGATTGCCGCCACGGCCTTGAAGGTCGTTCGGACAAGCGAAATAGCCGTTGAATCCACTGCAGAGTCCCCGTTCCGCATACAAACGCGGCCTGCGGTGTCCTCTGCAGGTCGCGTGGCCCCTCCGGCTGGTTGCCGTTGGGTTTGGGGAAGTCTAGCGAGGAATCGCCACATCCGAAACACGTACTAGTAGAACGTCCGTTCAACTCGCAGACTGACGGTTCTCACACTAGGGTCTTCGTCGATGTGAGGCCGCCGCGGGGGCGGCAGAATGGAGTTCCGTCACCGTGGTCATAGCCTCCGGAGAGGAAGGGCTCCGCGACATTTCGGCCGCGAGCGCCCGGACGTCGACAACCGAGGACCTGGAGCGGCGGCTGCGCGAGTGCACCGAGTTCTTCGCGCAACCGGAGCTGGCGCACCTGCCCGCGGAACGGCACACCGCGGCACTCGACGAGTTCGCGCTCACCGGGCGCTACGAGCACACCGCCGAGGAACTCCTGATCGGGGCGAAGCTCGCCTGGCGGAACCACGCGCGCTGTGTGGGGCGCAATCACTGGCGCACCCTCAAGCTGATCGACGCCCGCCACGCGGTGACCGCGGCGGAACTGGCCGAGGCGTGCTGGGAACACCTGCGGGTCGCCACCAACGGCGGCGCGCTGCAGTCGGTGATCACCATCGGCCCGCGACCGCTCCCGGACGGCCGGGAGTTCCGCATCCTCAGCCCCCAGCTCATCCGCTACGCGGGGTACCGCAACGAGGACGGCAGCATCACCGGCGACCCGTGGCACGTCGCACTCACCGAACAGGTGACGAAGATGGGCTGGAAGGGCGAGGGCACCCGGTTCGACGTGCTGCCGTTGCTGATCTCGGTCCCCGACGAGCCGCTGCAGTGGTTCGAGGTGCCCGAGGACCTGGTTCTCGAGGTCCCGCTCGAGCACCCGAACTACAAGTGGTTCGCCAAGCTGGGCCTCAAGTGGCACGCGGTGCCCGCGGTGTCCGACATGGACCTGGAGATCGGCGGGCTCACCTACCCCTGCGCGCCGTTCAACGGCTGGTACGTGAGCACCGAGGTCGGTGCCCGCAACTTCAGCGACGAGGACCGGTACGACATGCTGCCGACCATCGCCAAGAAGCTGCGGCTCGACATGAGCTCGGACCGCACGCTATGGAAGGACCGGGCGCTGGTCGAGCTGAACCGGGCGGTCATCCACAGCTACCGGGAGGCGGGGGTGATCATGGTCGACCACCACACGGTGGCCAAGCAGTTCCTCGACTTCGTCGGCCGTGAGGAGAAGGCCGGGCGCACCTGCCCGACGGACTGGTCGTGGATCAACCCACCGATGTCCGCGGCATTGACGCCGACCTTCCACCGGCTCTACGACGACCCCGATCTCGATGTCCGGCCGAACTTCGTCAGCAGGACACCGGCTTCCGGCTGCCCGATCTGATCCATCAGGACGAGGGGACCGTCGCCACCACACGGGTGCCCTCCCCCGGCGCCGACGTCAGCTCCAGGGTCCCGCCCAGGTTCTCGATCCGGAGGAACTGCGAGGCCAGCCCGATGTGCCCCTCGGCGACCCGCGCGGGCAGGTCGTCCGGGTCGAAGCCGACACCGTCGTCGGCCACCTCGAGGGTGATGGCCGTGGCGGTGCGGGCCAGCAGCACCTCGACCCGGCGCGCGTGCGCATGCTTGTCGACGTTGCCGAGCGCCTCCCTTGCCACCCGGTAGAGCTGCGACTGACAGTCCGGCCTGCCCACCTCCTCCAGCCGCACCCGCATCTCGTAGCCGCCGCGGCGGCCATGCCCGTCGGCCAGCTCACGCAGCGCCGCCGTCAGGCCCAGCTGCTCGAGCACCTGCGGGTGCAGCGTGGTGACCGTCGAACGGAGCTGGGTGGCGGTCTCGCGCAGCGCGGCCTCCGCGGCCACCAGTGCGGGGTCCCGGTCGCGCTCGATCGCCTCCTCGAGGTCCATCCGGGCGGCGAGGACGTTCTGCAGCGGGCCGTCGTGCAGGTGCTCGGCCAGTCGCCTGCGCTCGCGCTCCTCCGCCCCCATCGACTCGGCGACCAGGCGTCGGCGCACGTCCAGCAGCGAGATCACGGTCCCCGAGCGGCGCATAAGGACGAAGGACAGCGCGGTGGTCGCGGCGGTGAGCCACAACAGGAAACCGAAGTACAGGAACACCACTCCCGGCAGGTCGACGAGGTCGTCTCGGACCGCGTAGAAGATCCACACCAACAGGTAGCCGACGGCCGTGCAGGTGCCGAGGGAGGCGGTCAGCGCGGGCCGGTACTGGAACGCCACCGCCACCGGCAGCAGGAAGAACACCGGTAGCAGCGAGGAGGTCGCGCCGCCGGACGCCAGGCAGAGCGCGAGCAGCGCCGCGATGTCGACGCCGGTGGACGCCCAGCCCGCCCACGGCCGCACCTGCCTGCGCAGCACCACCGCGAGCCACACCGCCGCCGCGACGGCGTACCCCAGCAGGACCAGCCGGAACAGCGTCGGCATCCAGTGCTCGATGCGGACGACCGGACCCAGCAGCGCGATCAGCGCGATCAGCGGGAGCCGAAGGACGGCGGTGACCCGCACGGCCTCCGTCGCGTACCGCTCGACGACACGGTCCCGATCACGGCCCGCCACGTCACTCCAGCAATCCCCGGCGCATGGCCTCGGCCACCGCCGCCGCGCGATCGCTCACCCCCAGCTTCTCGTACAGCCGCTGCACGTGGGTCTTCACCGTGGACGGCGCCAGGAACAGCTCCCCCGCGATTGCCGGGATCGTCAACCCGCGGGCGATGGCCGCCAGCACCTCCCGCTCGCGGGCGCTCAGCGCCGGACCGGTGGGCTCGGCGTGCCGCCGGACCTCGCCGAGCAGGCCCGCGGCCAGGCCGGCGGGGAGCACGTCGCGACCCTTCGCGCAGTCGAGGACCGCGGCCACGATCTCGGCCCGCGTCGACTCCTTCGGCAGGAACCCGGCCGCGCCCTCCTGCACCGCGTGGTACACGATCGCGGACTCGTCGTGCGCGGAGAGCAGCAACACCCGGGTGCCCAGTTCGTCGCGGCGCACGGCGGCCGCGACCTGACTCCCGTCGAGCTGCGGCATCCGGTAGTCGACCAGCGCGACCTGCGGTCGATGCTCCCTGATCAACGCCAGCGCGGCGGCCCCGTCGTCGGCCTCCCCCACCACCTCGACGGCGCCGCTCCCGACGAGCGCCCGGACGACGCCGTCACGAAAGAGCGGATGATCGTCGGCGACCACGACGCGTACCTTCTCGACCATCGCTCACCACGACCCGAGACCGGCCATGGCTCACTGTCTCACGAGGCTCCGACCGCGATCTGGCAATTCGCCGGATACCGGCGCAGCGGCCGGGCCAAAGGCCTGTCGCCTGAGTCGCCGACCATATTGAAGGTTTTGCGTCACTGTCCTGCCAATATCACTGGAAAGCTTCAACGGACAGTTCAACGATACGGTTGAGTGTCATGAATGTGGCCGACGAGAAACTTACGATAGAACTCAGCATGGCTGAACTGCGCGAGATCACGCGCTTTGCCGTGACCTGCGCGGAGCCCGCCTTGGCCATCTTCGAACGTGAACACCCTGACGATCGGCGCCCACGTGCAGCGATCGACGCTGCGCAGACGTTCGTGGAGGGAGCCAAGCGGACCAAGGCGATCCGGGACAACGCGTGGGCGGCAAACCGGGCCTATCAAGAGACACGTGATGCAGGACAGGCTGCGGCGAGCGCTGCGGCGAGCGCTGCTGCGCGGGCTGCCGTTGCCGCGGCCAGTGCGGCGTTCCTGCATCCGCTGGCAAAAGCGACTCAGGTCTTGCACATCCTCGGACCGGCCGCCCACGCGGCTCGAGCCTTTGAGCTCGATGCATGCGACGACCACAGCGTCGGCGCCGAATACATCGAGAAGGCAGAAGATCTGGCAAGCCCCGTCGTGGTGAGCGTCCTGACGCGTTACCCGAACGCCCCGAGCGGTCGCGGCCGTGTCGGAGCGCTAGTACGGGACCTGGACGCATCATTGCGACGACTGGCGACCGATCGCTAACCAATCGTCGCCATCAAACGGAGCCCGGCCCTGCATCGTTCAACGCCGCCGAACCGATCGCCCTGCGCTCGACTGCGCGACAGGGCGGATCAGCGCTCGTGCCTGGGCTTCCAGACGACCAGTGCGTTGTTGCGCGGGATCGGCACCAGGTCCCGCCGATAGCTGGCGTGCACCTGGGCGATCTCGGCGGCCATCTCGGTGACCCGCCGTTGCAGCGCCTCCACCTGATTGGTCAGCTCGATGATCCGCTTGATGCCCGCCAGGTTGACGCCCTCGTCCTGGGAAAGCCGCTGCACCTCGCGCAGCAGTGCCACGTCCCGGGGCGAGTAGCGGCGACCCCCACCGGTGGTGCGGTGCGGGGTCACCAGGCCGAGCCGGTCGTAGGTCCGCAGCGTCTGGGCGTGCATGCCCGCCAGTTCCGCGGCCACCGAGATCACGAAGACCTGGGCGTCCGGGTCCGCGGGCACGTCAGACCGGCTGTGGCCTGGTCCCCGGGGCGCGGTCATCACGCACCCGCCCAGCCCGCACGCGGATCGAATCCGCTGGCCTTCTCGGCCGACAGATAGGTCTGCAGCGCCTCGGTGGCGGTCTCGTCGAGATCCTGCGGCACCGCGACCTTGACGGTCACGAGCAGATCGCCCGCACCGCCGCTGCGCTTGGGCACCCCGCGACCGCGCACCCGGAGGATCCGGCCGTCCACGGTGCCGGCCGGGATCTTGACACCGACCCGGCCCTCGAGGGTGGGTACGGAAACGGTGGTGCCGAGCACCAGTTCGCCGTAGCTGACCGGCACGGTGACGGTCAGGTCGTCGCCGTTGCGGCCGAACACCTTGTCCGCCTTGACGTGCACGGTGACGTACAGGTCGCCCGACGGCGCGCCGCGCAGGCCCGCTTCGCCCTGCCCGGCCAGCCTGATCCGCTGCCCGTCGCTCACGCCCTTCGGGATCCGGACGGTGAGGTTGCGGGTGCGGTTCTGCACTCCGGTGCCGTGGCAGTCGGTGCACGGGTCGTCGATGATCGAGCCGGTGCCGCGGCAGTCGTCACACGGCTCGCTGAACCCGAACGCGCCCTGGTTCCTGCTGACGATTCCGGAACCGTTGCAGCGCGGGCACACCCGCGGGCTGGTGCCCGGCTTCGCACCGCTGCCGTGGCAGGTGATGCAGGACGCCGGACTGGTCAGCCGCAGCGGCACCGTGACGCCCGTCGCGGCCTCGCGGAACGGCAGGGTGGTCTCGGCCTCCACGTCGCTGCCCCGCTGCGGGCGGGTGCCCGCACCGGTCCGCGTGCCGCCACCTCGACCGCCGCCGAACAGGCCGCCGAAGATGTCGCCGATGCCGCCGTCACCGCCGGAGGTGTAACTGGTGCCACCGCCGAACAGGTCACCGATGTTGAACTCGCCGCCCCCGAATCCGCCGCCCGCCGTGCTGTACTCGGCGCCGGGGCGGAAACCACCGCGACCGAAGCCGCCGCTGGCGAACAGCCGGCGGGCCTCGTCGTACTCCTTGCGCTTGGCGGCATCCGAGAGCACGGCGTTCGCCTCGCTCACGGCCTTGAACCGCTCCTCGGCCGCCGTGTCCCCGGGGTTGGCGTCGGGGTGCAGATCCCGCGCCAGCTTCCGGTAGGCCTTCTTGATCTCGTCTGCCGAAGCATCAGAGGAGACGCCCAGCTCCTTGTAGAAGTCCTTCTCGATCCACTCCCGCTCACTCACCGGGCGTCTCCTCCTCTCGTTGCTTCCTGTGTAACTACTCCGGGGCCCCGTCCGGCGCAGGCGCGCCGTCCGTGACCGTCACCATCGCCGTCCGCAGGATCCGGTCGCCGAGGCGGTAGCCCTTGCGAAGGACCGTCCCGAGCACCGGATGGTCGCCGTCGCCCTCGACCTGCACGGCCTCGTGCAGCTCCGGGGAGAAGGCGTCGCCCTCGTCGCCGAACGCCGCGAGACCGAGACCCTCCAGCACCCCGGCGAGCTTGTCGGACAGCGCCTTCAGCGGGCCGGACTCCAGGTCACCGTGCGCGCGGGCCCGGTCGAGGTCGTCCACCACATCGAGGAACTTTCCGACCACCGAGGCCCGCTCCGCCGCGACCGCCTGGTCGATGCGGACGAGCGAATTCCGGCGGATGTTCGCGATCTCCGCCTTCGCGTAGCCCAGTTCGGTGCTGGCCTTCTCGAGCTCCGAGGTCAGCGTGAGCAGCTCGTCCACGGTGTCCTCGGTGTCGGCCGCGGCCCCGGCCGCCGCATCAGCGGCGGCCAGGGTCTCGGTGTCGACTACTGGTTCGCGGTCGGCGTCCCGTTCGGTCACTTCTTGTCCTGATCGGAGGGCTCGTCCACGACCTCGGCGTCGACGACATCGTCGCCCTGGCTCGGGGCGGCGCCGTCGGCGCCTGCCGCGGACTCATCGGCCTGCGCCTTGTAGATCGCCTCGCCCAGGGCCTGGGACTCGGTGGCGAGCTTCTCCACGGCGGACTTCACCGCGGAGATGTCGGTGCCGGCAAGGGCGGTGTTGGCCTCCGCGATGGCGGCCTCGACCTTCTCCTTGACGTCAGCGGGCACCTTGTCCTCGTTGTCCTTGATGAACTTCTCGGTCTGGTGCACCAGCGACTCGGCCTGGTTGCGGACCTCGGCCTCCTCGCGGCGGGCCTTGTCCTCCTCGGCGTGCGCCTCGGCGTCCTTGACCATCCGCTCGATCTCCTCCTTGGACAGGCCGGAGCCGTCCTGGATCTTGATCGTGTTCTCCTTGCCGGTGCCCTTGTCCTTCGCGGTCACGTGCACGATGCCGTTGGCATCGATGTCGAAGGTGACCTCGATCTGCGGCACGCCGCGAGGGGCCGGCGGGATGCCCGCGAGCTCGAAGGATCCCAGGAGCTTGTTGTGCGAGGCGATCTCGCGCTCACCCTGGAACACCTGGATCTGCACCGACGGCTGGTTGTCGTCCGCCGTGGTGAAGGTCTCCGAGCGCTTGGTCGGGATGGTGGTGTTGCGCTCGATGAGCTTGGTCATCACGCCACCCTTGGTCTCGATGCCGAGGGAGAGCGGGGTGACGTCGAGGAGCAGCACGTCCTTGACCTCGCCCTTGAGCACGCCGGCCTGCAGGGCTGCGCCGATGGCGACGACCTCGTCCGGGTTCACGCCCTTGTTGGGCTCGCGGCCACCGGTCAGCTCGCGGACCAGGTCCGAGACCGCGGGCATACGGGTGGAACCACCGACGAGCACGACGTTGTCGATGTCCTTGACCGAGATACCGCTGTCCTTGATCACGGCCTGGAACGGCGCACGGGTGCGGTCGAGCAGGTCGGAGGTGATCTTCTGGAACTCGGCGCGGGTCAGCTGCTCATCGAGGAACAGCGGGTTCTTGTCCGCGTCCACGGTGATGTACGGCAGGTTGATCGAGGTGCTCTGCGAGGAGGACAGCTCGATCTTTGCCTTCTCGGCGGCCTCGCGCAGACGCTGCAGGGCCATCTTGTCCTTGGTCAGGTCGATGCCGCTGGACGCCTTGAACTTGTCGACGAGCCAGGAGACGATGCGCTCGTCCCAGTCGTCGCCACCGAGGTGGTTGTCGCCGGAGGTCGCGCGGACCTCGACGACGCCGTCGCCGATCTCGAGCAGGGACACGTCGAAGGTGCCGCCGCCGAGGTCGAAGACCAGGATGGTCTGTTCCTTCTCGCCCTTGTCCAGGCCGTACGCCAGCGCGGCCGCGGTGGGCTCGTTGACGATGCGGAGCACGTTGAGGCCGGCGATCTGGCCGGCTTCCTTGGTGGCCTGACGCTGCGCGTCCTCGAAGTACGCGGGCACGGTGATGACGGCGTCGGTGATCTCCTCACCGAGGTACGCCTCGGCGTCGCGCTTCAGCTTCATGAGCGTGCGCGCGCTGATCTCCTGCGACGTGTACTTCTTGCCGTCGATCTCGACGTTCCAGTCGGTGCCGACGTGGCGCTTGACCGAGCGGATGGTGCGGTCGACGTTCGTGACCGCCTGGTTCTTTGCGGGCTGGCCGACCAGCACCTCACCGTTCTTGGCGAAGGCGACGATCGACGGGGTGGTGCGCGAGCCCTCGGAGTTGGCGACCACTACGGGCTCGCCGCCTTCGAGCACAGACACGACCGAGTTGGTGGTCCCGAGGTCGATTCCGACCGCACGAGCCATAGTGTTCCTCCTACTTGTCGCAGCACCCCCGGCGACGTTAGGCGCCGGGGCTGGTTGTGCTGGCATTTCTTGGCCATCTCACCCTAAGTGAGTGCTACACGCTCAAGTTTGCAACCCATCGGCGTGGGAGTCAAGCTCGAACTTGAGTCTGGTTCACTCAAGGCTGTCGAAGTGGTCAACGGGGGCGGTTCGCGTTTTGTTCCCTGGCGCACGAACTTTCTCCGGCGAGTTCCCGTCCCGTGTGGTGATGGTGCGGCGAGGGGTCCGGTCTTAGCGTTGAAGGTGTCCTGCGAGCCTCGGCCGCACCCCCAACCACACGAACGGTCTGCCGTCATGTCCACCAACCGAATCACCGCGGCCATCCGCACCGCCGCCGTCGCCGCACTGATCGCCCTGCCCGCGCTCGGGCTCGGGCTCGGGGGCGCCGCCGTCGCACACCCCGGTCCGCACCCGCCCGCCGCCGATCCGATCGTCGGATCCAAGGGCGGAGGATGCTCGGAGAATCGAGTCGGCGTCGACGGGGACACCGGCGAACAGCTCTCCTGCCGGCGCGGCCCCGACGGGGGCGTCTGGTCGGGTACCAACGGAGGGATCGTCGGCGTCCACGAATTCGGGTCGCCATGCGACCCCGCGCTCGACGAGAGGTCGCAGACGCCGGAGGGCAGGGAGATCATGTGCACGCCCGCCGATCACCAGTGGCAGTACGACGCCTAGTCCGGGATCCGCGGGGAACCCCTAGCCGGACGCCTACGATCCAGGCATGGACAACGCAGGCGAGCAGGAGTTCGGAGTCCCGCCCCAGGCCGCACCGCCGCAGCCGCCGCACCGCCCGCAGCCACCGCGCCCGGAGTTTGCCGCCACCCCGCTGCGCCCCGCGCCCACCGACGCCCCGCCGCGCGCTCTCACCGTCGCCCGGTCCGCCTGGATCGGCTCGTTCGCCGTCCTGATCGGCATCGGTGCCGCCACCGCGCTCGAGCTGACCGCGGTCCGCGACGCGCTGGAGTCCGCGCTGTCCGCCGAACGGCCGCGCACCGCCCACCGCGACATCGCCGACACCGTCTCGGTCACCCTGCTGGGCTGCGCGTCGGCCGCCGCACTGCTGCTGGCCGCCGGACTGATCTGTCTGCACCTGCTCGGTGGGCGTCGCAGCGCCGCCCGAATCGCCCTCGCCCTGGTCGGCGTCGTCTCCGTCGCCGCGGCCATCGTGTTCTTGTCGCTCATGGTCGACGCGGGCGAGGCCTCCGGCGGCGTGCTGGAGTGGGCCCCACTCGTCTACGCCGGACTCGTGACCATCGGCGTCGCAGCGCTTTTCGCGCCCGCTATGAGTCGCTGGTTGCGGCACTGACCGCCGCGACCCGCGGCCGGACGCCTAGCCCGAGAGCTCGGCGAGCACGCCCTCCGCGCTGCGCGCGCCGATCCCGCAGGCGCGCGCGGTGAACTGATCCAGCAGCGGATGTTCGGCCCAGGTCCGCCACTTGCGCACCGCCGCAAGGGCCGCGGCCCGCTCCGCGGCGACGCCGTCGTCGGGGTCGAGCCCGAGCCGCTCGCTGCGCCCGATGCCGAACCCGCCGACCAGCCGCTGCAGCTGCGCGACATCATCGTCGGACAGGTTCGGCCGGGTCGAGCGCAATCGCCCGAGCAGCCGCAACTCCTGGAAGCCGTGCACATCGGCGAGCAGTCGTTGCGCCGCGGCGAGGATCGGCGCGGACTCGGCGCGGGGGTGGGCCGAGAGCACGCGGGTGAGCGCGAGCAGGGCCGAGTGTGTCTTGAGCTGATCCGCGCGCTGACCGAACTGCACGTCGATCACCTGCCGCAGCTCGTGGAGGCCACTGCGCTCGACGAGCTGCGTTGCGAGACTGGGCGAATCGGGCGTGCCGAGCTTGATCAGCGTGACCGCCAGCCGGATTCCGAACAACCCGAAACGGTGCGCCAACTGGGCGCGGGTGTGCGCGTCCACCGGCAGCGGGCTGTCCGGGCGGGAGAACCGGTCCGCGGACAGCATCGCCAGCTGCAGGTCCTCGGGCGGAACCTCGGCCAGCGCGCGGAAGGCCTCGTACTCGCGCTGCCGTAGCGTGCGCGCGCCGAGCGCGAGCAGCCCGGCGACCGGGACCACCGCCTGACACAGCCCCGTCAGCTCCAGCTCGGTGGCGAAGCGGGACGCGACCTCCTTGGCCGACATCATCGCGTCGAGGCGGCCCGCGCCCACCTCGTCCGCGCGCGAGACCACCCCGACCACCCCGAGGGGTCCGGACTCGCCGCCGACGTGCGAGCCGATCTGACCGAGGAATGCGACGTCGGTGGCGGCGAGGGTGCGCAGCAGGTACACCACGGCATCCGCCCCGGAGGCCGAGTCCTCCGGGGTCAGCATCTCCAGTGTGCGGGCGGAGACGTCGCGCGAGAGCGAGGACGTGCCGGGGGTGTCGATGATGGTGGTGTTGGTGAGCGCCCGCGCCGGCCACTCCACGTCCAGCCGGTCCACCTCCGCGGCCGTCATCGCGCCGAGGTCGAAGGTGAGGCTGCTGCCCTCTCGCCGCTGGACGGGCACGTTGAAGGACTGGTCGCCGTGGTGCCACGCGGTGACCGTCGGCGTCGGGCCCTGCCGGTACCAGGTGACGACACGGGTGCACTCCGTGGCGTCGGTCGGTGCGATGTCCTGTCCCACAAGCGCATTGAGCAGCGTCGACTTACCGGCCTTCAACGACCCGGCGAGCGCGACCCGGAGCGGCTGATCGATCCGCTCGGCGCACTCGTCGAGTTGCCTGCGTACCGTGGGATCGCCCGCATACACCTCACGTGCCGCACCGATCAGTGCCCGCGCCTGCGCCAGCGCGCCCGCGCTCACCGTTCGATCTCCACCGGGAGCATCTGTGCCGCAAGCTCCTTGAGCTCGCTCAGCGCGCGCATGTCCCGCTCGATCTGGGCGGCGCGCTGGGTACGTTCGGCGGTGGCCAGGTTCGCGGCCTCCTGCGCGGCGCGCAGCGAGTCGTTGAGTGAGCGCAGGGTCTGCTCGGCGATGGCGGTGAAGTGGTCGCGCAGCAGTCGCTGGATCAGCCGCAGCCGATCCTTTGACTCCTTGTTCACCTGGAAGCTGACATCGTCGACGAACCGCCGGATCGCGACCTTCGCCTCGCTGCGGCGCTTGAGGATCCGCTGCTCGCGATCCTCCCGATAGGCCTTGGTGCCCAGCACCAGCCCGGCGCCCACGGAGATCGGGTTCACCAGGGCCATCCCCATCAGCGTGGTGATCAGCCCGAACATCAGCACGCCGCCGTACGAGCCGCGCATGCCGACGAGCATCTTCTGGGTGATGCCGATGCTCCCCGATTCGAGGTCGGCGAGGGAGCTGACGGGCTCGAGGACCCCGCCCAGGTCGGCGACGTCGAGGTGCGGCAGGTCCACCGACCCGGACTCCGCGAAGTGCCCGGCCACCACCTCGGCCAGCCAGATCGCGCGGTCGTGCGCCCAGACGAAGTTGTCGCCGATCGAGGTCGCGACCTGTTGCTCGAGCCACTCGCCGAGCTCCGCCCAGTCCTTGCCGGGGTCGCCCTCGTCCACGGACTCCTCGGCCTGGCGGGTGACGCGGCGCAGCCGGTCCCGCAGGTCGTGGTCGATGTCGGCGGCCAGGTCGGTGACGCCGTCGGA
Organism: Rhodococcus sp. OK611; assembly: GCF_003050885.1. NCBI lineage: Bacteria > Bacillati > Actinomycetota > Actinomycetes > Mycobacteriales > Nocardiaceae > Rhodococcus > Rhodococcus sp. OK611. The sequence goes on along the minus strand of NZ_QAOZ01000002.1, from coordinate 20,919 downwards.
CAGGGTCTGCTGCCACAGCGAGGTGCGCTTGTGCAGCTCCTCGGCCGCGACCTTGGCCTTCTGCAGCTCCGCAACGGCCGCAGCGCCTTTGGCCGGGTCACGAAGCGCGGCAAGCTCGCTGCCGAGCGCGAGGGTCAGGTGTTCGGTGACCGAGTGCACGTCCAGCGCCACCGCGCGGCGGGTGGTGAGGTCTCCCCTTGCCACCACCTGCTCGCGCAGGAACGCGTAGAGGTCGGTGAACCCCGACTCGACGTTCAGCTCCTCGTCCTGCAGTCGCACCGCGTGCGAGCGCAGCGCCGACGACACCGGGATCAACGGCACGCTGAGCCCGGCGCGGCCGAGGTGCCCGCGGTCCGCCTCGACGATCTCCCGCCAGTGCGGGTACAGATCGGTCTTGCTGATCAGGCAGGCCACGGCCGGGCACAGGCCGAGGACCTGCCGAAGGAACGCGACCTCCGGTTCGGTGAACTCCTGACTGGCATCCGAGAGCACCAGGACCGCGTCGGCAGCGGGAAGTAGGCCGAGAGTGCTTGCCGCGTGTGGGTTTCCGTGCCCGCCGACGCCTGGGGTGTCCACCAGCACCAGCCCGTCGGCGAGCAGCGGGCTCGGCACGTTCACCTCGACCCGCAGCACCTCGCGTCCGCCGGCCAGCGGCGTCGACGGCGTGACGGCGCTCAGTTCCTCCAGCGGCACCGCCACCCTGACGGCGTCGGCTCCCGGCTCGGCGAGGACCAACTCCGCGCTCGCCGTCTGCGCGTTCTGCACGACCGTGGGCACCGCGGTGGTCTCGTCGTCGCCGACCGTGCACACGGTCAGGCCGAGCAGCGAGTTCACCAACTGGCTCTTGCCCTGCTTGAGCGGGCCGACCACGACAATCCGCATCCGCGGATCCAGCACCCTGGTCTTGGCCAGCTCCAGGCGGTCCACCAGATCGGCTCGCCCGGCGGTCCGGGCGATGACCCCGGTCCGCTCGAGCAGCGCCACCATGTCCGCGGCCGTTGCCTGTCCCGCGGCGGTGCGTTCGACTGCCGAAGCAGCTGCGTTGTCCATGAACCCGACCCACAATCCAATCTGCGCCGCGGGCGCCCGAACGGGCGCTCGCGGCGAGCGATTTCACTGTATCCAGCACGGAGCCGGCCCCACACGCAATAGCGCGTACGGGGCCGGCTCCGTTACAGATCGATCAGGGCAGCAGCGGATCCGCGTGCGCGGCCGCCTCGCCGCCGATCTCGGCGGCGCCGGTCGCATCCGCGTCTCCGAAGAGCCCGCCGCCGATGCCGCCGAGCCCATCGCCGAACAGGCCGCCGTCCGCCTCGTGGGTCGTGGTGACCTCATTGCCGAAGGCGTTCGAGGCGTCCAGCGACGACCACGCGTTCCCGGTGGCCGCGGTGGCACCTCCGAGGCCGGAGCTGATCCCGCCGACCAGGTCGGAGGTGCCGCCGAGCTCGCCGCCCGCCGACGTCGCGCCGCCAACGCCCGCCCCGATGCCTGCATCGACCGCACCGGTGACCGCGCCGCCGAGGTCCGCGACGGCGTCCAGGCCGGTCGTCAGGTCCGTGGCCGCTCCCGCGGCACCCGAGAGGGCGCCACCGAGCTCCGCACCGGTGTTCGCGACCCCCGACAGTGCGCCGCCCACGTCTGCGCCAGCGCTCGCCGCACCCGACAGGGCTCCACCCAGCTCCGCGCCCGCGTTGGCCGCACCGTCCAGTGCGCCGGTCAGGCCGCCGCCGAACTCCGCACCCGCGTTGGCCGCGCCATCGAGCGCACCGGTCAGGCCGCCGCCGAGCTCAGCACCCGCGTTCGCGGCGCCATCGAGCGCACCGGTCAGGCCGCCACCCAGCTCCGCACCCGCGTTCGCCGCACCCGACAACGCGCCGCCCAGGTCCGCGCCCGCGTTCGCGGCACCGTCCAGCGCGCCGGTCAGGCTGCCGCCGAGGCCGGCACCCGCACCGAACAGGCCACCGAGACCGCCGGCCAGGCCGCTGGTCAGGCCCGCACCGAGGCCCGCGACCGCGTCCAGTCCGCCGCCGAGGCCCGCTGCCGCATCGAGGCCGGCGTCGAGGTCCGCGCCGACACCGAGGTCGAGGCCGACGCCCGCGCCGAGGAGGCCGTCGAGAGTGCCGCCCAGATCGAGGGCGCCGCCCGCACCGAGAAGTCCGTCGACCGCGCCGCCCAGGTCGAGGCCGCCACCGAGCGCACCCCCGAGGGCACCGCCGAGGTCGAGGTCTCCGCCGAGCGCGCCGCCCGCCCCGAGCGCACCCTCGAGGGCCGTGCCCAGCCCGCCTGCGAGGCCGCCGTCGAGATCGAGGGCGGTGCCGAGCACCGTGCCGAGCGCGCCGCCGAGGTCGATCTCACCGGTGCCACCCGCCGCGCCACCGAGCGCCGCCTCGAGTTCCCCACCGAGATCGCCGCCCGCACCGAGCGCCGCGCCGAGCACCCCGCCCAGCGAAGCCCCCAGGTCCGTGCCGATCTCCCCGCCCGCGCCGAGCACGCCCTCGAGCGCGGTGCTGAGCGATCCGCCGAGGCCACCCTCCGCACCGAGGTCGAGGCCGCCCGCGGCGCCGAGCGCCGCGTCCAGCGCCGCACCGAGCCCGGCAGTGAGGCCGCCGTCCACCCCGAGCGCACCGCCGAGCGCACCGGCCAGTGTGGCGCCGAGGTCCCCGCCGATCTCCCCGCCCGCACCGAGGACGCCGCCCAGATCCAGGCCCGCACCCGCACCCGCACCGACCAGGGCGCCGAGCGTGCCACCCAGCGCGCCACCGAGATCGGCGGCGACATCGCCGCCCGCTCCGAGCGCCCCGCCCAGCGCCGCGCTCAGCGTGGCGCCGAGTTCGCCGCCCAGGTCCAGGCCACCACCGAGGCCGCCGCCCAGGTCCAGCACCCCGTCGAGCGCACCGGTCAGACCGGAGGTCAGGCCGCCACCGAGACCGAGCACACCGTCGAGGTCAAGGCCACCGCCCGCACCCAACACCGCATCGAGCGCGCCGGTCAGACCGGAGGTCAGGCCGCCACCGAGACCGAGCAGGCCATCGAGGTCAAGGCCGCCGCCGGCACCGAGCGCCGCGTCGAGCGCACCGGTCAGACCGGAGGTCAGTTCGCCGCCGAGGCCGAGTGCGCCGCCGAGGGTGCCGCCCAGCGCGGTGCCGAGATCGAGGCCGCCCTCGAGCGCGGTGGACAAGGCGCCACCGAGTGCACCCTCCGCACCGAACGCGGCACCGAGCACCCCACCGAGCGCGAGACCCAGGTCGGCGCCGAGGTCGCCACCGACCCCGAGGGCACCGCCCAGCACCGCGCCGAGATCGAGCGCCCCGCCCAGGTCCAGGTCGGTCACCCCGCTCAACGCGGCGTTCAGCGCGCCGCCGAGCTCGGCCACCAGGTCTCCGCCGACTCCGAGCGCGCCACCCAGCGCACCGCTGAGCGCACCGCCAAGGCCCAGGTCCGCGTTCACGTCCACGGCGCCGCCCAGGCCGAGCGATGCCTCGAGGGCCGCACCGATGGCCGCACCGAGATCGGCGCCGATCTGTCCGCCGATCTGCAGAGCAGCCCCCAGCGCCGCGCTCAGAGCCGCGCTCAGATCGGCTCCCAGGTCGATGTCGCCACCGAGACCGAGTCCGCCACCGAGCCCCAGACCCGCGCCTGCGCCTGCCGCGAGGCCGCCACCCAGACCGAGGCCACCTCCCAGTCCGAGGCCACCACCGAGGCCGCCACCGAGTGCACCGCCGACGGCCGTGTCGAGCCCCGCGTTCACGATGCTCGTCAACTCACCTGCGGCGCCGGCGAACAGACCCGACTCGGCGACCAACGGGGCCACTGCGGAGATGTCCGCGGCGCACACGCCGCCCAGCCCGGCGGCGGCCAACGCCGCGTCCGGGTTCTGGCAGTACAGCGCCCTCGCCTCGTCATCACGCAGGAGGCTGAGGATGAAGTCGAGAAGAGCGTTGGTGGTCATGTCGATCTCCTGAGGTCTGGTCGAACGGATCGCGATAGACGACGCGAAACGATTGCCCTCAACGCTAGGTACGCGGACACCCCGCCCCAACGGGGTGAACTCCCCTGCCTCGCGGAGCACGTGGGGGGTGGGGCCGATAGGGGATCCCCGCCCGATAGGGGATACCTCCCCCATCTGCGCGTTTGTCGCCGAATCGGTAACGCTTCACGCGCGTGACCCGACACAGTGGGCAACAGCGGGGGCCACATTCGGCCCCCACCCCCGGCTCAGAACCCGGGAAATCGTCACCCGCCCCTGGCTCCGGCCAACGGGAGAATTGTCAGCCACTCCGGCGGCGGAAGCCGCGGGGCGAGCACGGGAGAACACTTCGATGACTGTTGGACTCGGACTCACCGTCGGCGCCGTGAACTCGGTGGCGGTCACCGCCCTCGAGCACGACGCGGACGCGCAGGGACCGTCGATCACGGCGAGTTCGACCCTGGCGCTCGGCGGGGACGCCCCCGCGGTTCTCGGCGTGCCCAGCAGGCACGAGGGGGACGTTCCACGTGGAACCGTCATCTCCGGTTTCGCCACCCGCGTCGGCGACCCCGTCGCGCTCGTCGCCGACGACGGCTCGACCCACACCGGCGAGGACCTCGTCGTCACCGCGATGCAGTGCCTGATCGAGGCGTCCTCTGCCGAACTCGCCGAGTTCCCCGCCGTGGCGGCGGCGTATCCGGCGGTCTGGCCGGGCCACACGGTGGACGCGCTGCGCTCCGCGCTCGACCGCGCCGGCCTGGGCGGGGTCACGCTCGTCCCCGAGCCCGAGGCCGCGGTCACATGGCTGCAGCGCAACGGATCCCGCGACTACGCAGGCACCTCCGACGACCTCGTGCTCGTCTACGACCTCGGCGGCACCAGCCTCGACGTGACGCTCGTTCACGCAGGCGACACTCCTCGGATCATCGGGAAGCCGATGCGGTCCGAGGACTTCGGCGGATCCGAGTTCGACCACCTCACGCTGCGGTACGTGCTCGACGGTGTCGTGGGCGAGGCAGGCGAACTGGACCCCTTCGACCCCGACACCATGAACGCCCTCGCCCAACTGCGGGCCCGCTGCTGCGCAGCCAAGGAGGCACTGTCCTCGGACACCGAGACGGTCATCGGGATCGACCTGCCCGGCGTGCACAGCGACGTCCGACTGGTGCGTGCGGAGCTGGAGGACCTGATCCGGGAGCCGCTGGCGGACTCGGTCGAACTGGTCCGGGAGACGCTGCGCAACGCGGGCGTCGACCTGTCCGACGTGGGTCAGGTCCTGCTCATCGGTGGCAGCTCGGCGATGCCGCTGGTCGCCGAGTTGCTCTCCGCCGAACTGCGGCTGCCCGTCGTCGCCGACGCCCATCCCGAGCGAACCGCGGCACAGGGCGCCGCGCTCCTCGCCGCCGCGGAGGGCGCCCACACGGTGCCGCTCGCGGTGGTTCCGGCCGCCGCGGCCGCCGCGACCACCGTCGTGGAGGTCGCGCCGGTGCCGCCCGCGTCGGCGGGTCCGCGTCCCGGCGTCCGGCCCGCCTCCAGGGGCGCATCGCTCTCCACCCCCAAGAAGGCCGCGATCGTCGCCGCCGCGGCCGCCGCGATCGCCATCCTGGCCGCAGGCGGGCTCTCGCTCGGTACCGGCGCGCTGACGCCGTCCAACGCGGACACCAGCCGGGGTGCCACGACCAGCGGCCACAGCGTCACCACCACGGTCGCACCGGACGGCACCGTGCTGCCCGTCGTCGACGGCGTGGTCAGCCCGACCACCGGGGACTCCCCCGTCCGTCTTGACCCCACCGGCGCGCCCATCCGATCCGACGCCGGTTCGACCGCGCGGCAGGTCTCCGCCAATTCGGGCGGCGCCGCGGCACCCGCCCCGGCACCCGGCTCCCCCGCCGCCGCACCCGCCCCGGCGCCTGCACCGGGACCCGTTGGCGGCGGGACACCCCCGCCCCCAACTGCGCCTCCTGCGGGCGGCGGGTACACGCCCCCGCCCGCGCCCCCGCAGGGTGACGGCGGCGGCCAGATCGCGAACGACTTCGTCGACGGCGTCGGCGGCGCCGCCACCGGTGTCGGAAACGGCGTCGGCGGCGTGGTGGAGGGTGTCGGTAACGGCGTCGGCGGCGTGCTCGGCGGTCTGGGCGGCGTCGTCGGCGGCGTCGGCCAGGGCGTCGGCGGGTTGCTCGGCGGCGGGCAGTAGGAACCGTGACCGTGCTGACCTCCGAACCAACCGGCACCGCTGCGGCCACCCTCGCCGGAATGCCCGGGGCACAGGCGTTCCTCGCCGCCGCGCGAACGGGCACCCCGCACATGCTGATCCGCGGAACTGCTGGCAGTGGCAAATCGACCCTGCTCGCCACGATCCGAGACGAGCTGCGTGCCAACGGGACCGCCGTCGCCTCGACGGCGGGCGCGGACGTCGAACCCGGCGGCGCGCTGGTCGTCGACGACGCCCATCGGCTGCCCGACGCCGCGGTCGACGCGCTGACCCTGGCCGCGCACCGCCCGGACATCACCGTGATCGTCGCCACCGAACCGCGGCCGCACAGCCGCGCCCTGCGCTCGCTCGGCGATGCGCTCGGCTCACTGCCCCTCGACCCGATGACTGCGCGGGACATCGTCGTCCGCGCGGAATCGACACTGGGCGTGCGACTTCCTATCGGTCTCGCCGCCGCGATCCTGCGGATCACCGGGGGCGGCGTGCAGAGCGTCGACGCGACGCTCGGCGCCCTGTCCCGCCTCGACCCCACCGAGCCGCGCACCCAGCCCGCTCTGGAACGGGCCCTCGACGCAGCGACGGCCGCACACCTGCGCCCCCGGCTCGCGGAGCTCGACGCGGACCTGTTGTGCACCCTGGCGATCGCCGCGATCGGCTCGGGGCCCGATCCCGTCGAACTCGTCCGGGTGCTGTCCGTCGACCCGACCGTGGCCCAGGACCTGATCGACCGGGCGCGCGGCACCGGACTGGTCACCCACACCCTCCTGCCCGTCGCCCGCGAACCGCTGGCCGCCGCGCTCGGAGCGCAGCGGCTGGCCCGGCTGCACGCCGACTCGCTGCGCGCGAAGCTGGCGGACGGCGCCCTCGATCTCCCCGCGGCCCGCGCCTACGGCGAGGCGGGCGTGACGGATCCGGAGCTGGCCGAGTTCCTCTGCAGCGCCGCCGAACACGCCGAGCCGCCGCTGGCCGCGAGCCTGTACGCGGAGGCCGTCCGCGCGGGCGCCGATCGGAACACCCTCGCCCTGCGCTGGTCCGAGGCGGCGGCGCTGAGCGCAGACTTGGACACCGCGGTCGGGCTCACCGACGGCCTGCTCGAACGGGCTGCAGACCTGACCGACACCGAACTCGCTGCGGCCGTTCGGATCGCGGCGAGCGTCGCCGCGCAGCAGGGCATGCTCGGCCGCAGCGCAGATCTCTACGAATGGCTCGGCCCGGCCCGCGTTGGCTCCGACGCACCCATCGCGGCCACGGTGCTGCTGGCCGCGGGACGGCCGGAGCGGGCCGAGGCGATGACGGACCGCCAGGCGGGCTCGCCCCCGACGTCGACGTCCGCGGGCGCAGCGCTGCTCGCGCAGGGCCTGCGACAGTCGATCGACGGCCGGGTTGCGATCGCGGTCAACTCGCTGACCCGTGGGCTGTCCCTGTCCGCCAACGGTTCCCGACCCCGGTTGCTACCCGACAGCGGTGCCGCCATCACCGCACTGGCGGGCATCGCGTGCGGCGAACTCGCGGGGGCCCAGGCCGTGCTGCAGCGGGCACTGGACACCGAGCCTCGCGAGAGCATCACCCGTCAGCGGCACGAGTTGCTGCTGACCTGGATCGCCATGATCCGCGGCGACCTGGATGCCGCGACGGCCCGGCTCGATGCGATGCCGACGGACACCGAGCCCACCCCGCGCGACGCGCTGTTCATCGCGGCGCTGCGGGTCGGACTGGCCCGTCGCGTCGGTGACATCGGCGCCCTCACCCACTCGTGGGAGCGGGCACACGGCGTCATCGCAGAGCACTCGGCCGATCTCTTCAGCCTGCTCCCGCTCGGCGAACTGTGGCTGGGCGCGGCCAGACTGCGGGACACCGACCGACTCGCGCACCTCATCGAGCAGGCCAACGAACTGCTCACCCGGCTCGGCGAACCCACGCTGTGGGGCTCGCCCCTGCACTGGTACGGCGTGCAGGCCGCGATCCTGGCCGAAAGCCCGTCGGAACTGCTGCCGCACGCCAACGCCCTCGGTGTCGCGGCCGAGACCAGCCCGTACGCGGCGGGCCTCGCGGCCGCGGGCCGCGCCTGGCTTCGGGTGCTGCAGGGTGAGATCGACGCGACCGTGGTGGAACAGTCCGCGCGCACCCTGGACCGCATCGGGTTGCCATGGGACGGTGCCCGTCTCGCCAGCGAGGCCGCGCTCCGCGCCTCCGACACCAGGACCGCGACCACGCTGCTGCAGGTCGCGCGCTCCCTGCGACCCGCCGCGTCGTCGACGCCCGGCACCGTCGCGGGGACCGAGCGCGAACTCAGCGCTGGCCTGACCGACCGCGAGGCCGAGGTGGCGAACCTGTTGGTGATGGGCCTGACCTACCGGGACATCGGTGCCCGGCTGTTCATCTCGGCGAAAACCGTCGAGCACCACGTCGCCCGGATCCGCCGTCGCCTCGACGCCACCTCCCGCGCGGACATGCTGTCGATGCTGCGCGCGATGGGTCACGGCACGGAGAGCTGAGCACCGAGCCCGGGTCACGACCCCGACACAACCGGTGTCGTACCCACCTGTGACACCTATGATCACGACCTGACCTCTTCGCGTCAGACCCCGATCTGGGAGGGACCATGTCACCGGACCAGCACGTCACGCCCGCGCCGAGCCGGCCGCCCGCGAGCCTTCCCGGCGCAGAAGTGGTTTTCGTGGCGATCGGCGCCGCGGTCACGGCGGCCGAGGTGGTGGGCGCGACGGCCCGTTTCGCCCTCGGCACCCTGCGCCGGGTGCCCGGATTGGCCCGGCGCCTCGACGCCACGACGGACGCGCTGCGGGCGCGCGGCGAGGAGGTCGCGCGGACCGCCGCCCCGACCGTCCAGGACCTGCTTCGCCTCGTGATCAGGGAGGTCGTCGCGGCGGCCCTGCTCGAGATCGATCTCACCCGCCTCGTGCGCGAGAACGTCGACTTGAACCTGATCGCCGAGTCCCTCGATCTCGACCAGATCGCCGCCACCATCGACGTCGACCGCATCGCGGCCCGGCTCGACGTGGACGCCGTGATCGGCAGGCTCGACCTGGACGGCATCGTCGACTCCGTCGACCTCAACAGGCAGATCGCGCGGGTGGACCTCGACGAGGTGGCGCGCCGGATCGACATCGACGCGATCATCGCCCGGATGGACCTCGTCGGCCTCGCCAACGACATCATCGAGGGCGTCGACCTGCCGGAGATCATCCGGGAGTCGACGGGTTCGCTGTCCTCCGAGGCGGTTCGCGGGGTCCGGAGCCAGGGCATGCAGGCCGACGACGCAGTCGCCGGCTTCGTGGGCAAGCTGTTCGGCCGCGGCCCCGGCCCGGACGACGAGGTGCCCATCGGCGGCGGCCGCCCCGGGGACCCGGCGCCGTGACCGAGCACCTCGATCAACCTCCGCACCGGCCTGCCGGGATCATCACCCGCGCGATCGCCGCCGTGATCGACCTCGGGGTGGTCCTCGCGATCATCGGCGTGACCTACCTGGGCCTGGCCCTGGTGCGATTGCTTTACTCCCCGCAGAACTTCCGGTTCCCCGAGCCGGCTTTTCTGGCCTCGGCGACCGTCACCCTCACCGTGTCGGTCGTGTACCTGACCGGCTGCTGGGTCACGACCGGACGCACCGTCGGCGCGGTGGCGATGGGGCTGCGGGTCGTCACCGCCAAGGGCCGGCTGCTCCGGTTGCCCCGCGCCGCCGTGCGGGCCGTGCTCTGCGTCCTGTTCGCCGTCGGCCTGCTGTGGGCGGCCGTCGACCCCCGGCGACGGTCGTTGCAGGACATCGTCCTGCGGACCCGGGTCGTCTACGACTGGCGGAAGGAATCGAGCGAGCTCATCGGCTGAGTGGTGAGCCCTCGCGTCGTCGGGCTCAGCCGCCTGCCCCGGGTTCGAGCACCATCACCGGGATCCGCCGGTCGGTGGCGCGTTCTTTGTAGGCGGCACGGCTGGGATAGACCTCCAGGTCCATGCGCCACAGTCGCTCCCGCTCCTCCCCCTCCGCCTCGTAGGCGACCACCTGCCGGGGCTCACCGCCCGCGACGGTGACCGTGGCCTCGGGATGCTTGCGCAGATTGAAGTACCAGGCCGGGTTCGAATGCTGTCCGTAGTTCGAGGCGATCACCACGATCCGGTCCCCATCCGGCATCCCCACCAGGGGGACGGTGCGGTTCGCCCCGCTCTTCGCCCCCGTGGTGGTGAGCATGACCAGCGGCAGTCCGGTGAGGAGGGTCGTCAAGGTGTTGCGCCCCTTGGTCAACCGGTAGACGGGGCCGTCGACGTGGTGGAGCGTGCGGGCGAAGAACCACGCCATCGGTTTGGTCCCGGCGAGGTCGCGCATCGCCCGGTACAGCGGGTTGACGTCGCGGTACCTCGACGACCCCGACATCGGTCAGCGTCCCAGCACGACGGCGGCCTCCGCCGTCAACGACGAAAAGGTCAGCGTCTCTTCCAGGTACAGCGTCACCGACTCGGCGGTGTGGCTGTCGTACCCGATCGACAGGTCCGTCCCCAGGGTGAGCTGGTTGTCGCCGCCGCGGGTGGACAGCACGTAGCCGCCCGCCACCGCCGGGGCCCAGATGATGTCGCCGACGAGGTCCTTGAGGTGATGGAACACCGGGTGGCCCTCGTCCCTGGTCTCGCTCACCGCGGTGTAGGTATCCGCGTCGAGCACCAGGGAATACGGTCCCTCCACGCCTGCCAGTCGCAGCGCCGACAGCGCGGAGGCGACGGCGTCGGGGACCAGCAGCGGGTCCTCGGGCAGCGACAGCGGCGGGTTGCTGCTCGACGGCCCCAGGCCCACGATGCCGGCCTCCTCGAAGCCGGCGAAGACGGTGCGGTCCTCGGCGAACGCGATCGCCTTGGCCGCGTCCTTGACCGGCTGCCAGTCGGAGTCCAGCGACCCGCGGGCCACGTCGTCGATCTCCGCGCGGCTGAGCGTGAACGGGAAGCGCAGCTCGACGAGCGGGTGCACCTCGCGGAGCTGTGCCCGAATCCTGCTGTCCGATGCGGTGATCGAGCGCACCCGGCCGAGGTTGTGCGCGGAATAGGAGTACCCGAACGGCCCGGCCACGTCGACAACCCGGCGCCCGGCGACGTGACGCTTGAAGGTGCGTGCGGCCTCTTCACCGATCTGCTCCCACGCGGCCTCGGTCACCGGCGCGAGGTTCCGGTGCAGATTGCTCGAATCAGTCATTGAGACACTCCTTTGAGATCACCGATTTTCAGGGACAGGTCGCGCGGCGCAACCTCTTCCGGCTCCGCTTCCTCGACGTCCGGCACGGGGATGTCGGCCAGCGCCTCCAACAGGTCCTGGCTCGGCGCGAAGAACAGGGTCCCCGTCGCCGCCCGGGAGAAATCCAGGATCCGGTCGTGGTTGCCGGGCGGATCGCCGAGGAACATGTGCCGCAGCATCAGCTCCGTGACGGCGGGGTCCTTCGCGTAACCGATGAAGTAGGTACCGAACTCGCCCGCGGAGAGGGAACCGAACGGCATGTTGTCGCGCAGGATCTCGTGCTCGGTCCCGTCGTCGTCGACGATGGTGTTGAGCGCGACGTGCGAGTTGCTCGGCAGGGCCGCGTCGTCGAGTTCGACGTTCTCGAGCTTCGTCCGCCCGATCACCCGCTCCTGCTCCTCGGTGCTCAGCTCGGCCCATGCGGCCATGTCGTGCAGGTACTTCTGGACGATCACGTAGCTGCCGCCCGTGAAAGCGGGGTCCTCCGCCCCGATCAGGGCCGCCGCGCCCGCGCCCGCACCGGTCGGGTTCTCGGTCCCGTCGACGAAGCCGAGCAGGTCGCGGGCGTCGAAGTAGCGGAACCCGTGCACCTCGTCCGCGACGGTCGCCGCGTCGCCGAGCGCCGCCAGGATCAGGCGCCCCAGCTCGAAACACAGGTCCGCGCGGGAAGCCTTGATGTGGAACAGCACGTCCCCCGGGGTGGCAGGCGCGCTGTGCACCTCGCCTCGCAGCGGGACGAAGGGATGCAGCCCGGCCGGTGTGGCGCCCGGCCCCACCCGATCCCAGAACTCCGAACCGAAACCCACCACGCAGGACAGGGACCCGGCGAGTTCCCGGAATCCCACCGCCCGGACCAGCGACCCGACGTCCGACGCCACATCGCGGAGGGTGACCGCGTCCTCGGCGCCGGGGCCTGCCGTCATCACCAGGAAGAGGGCCGCCGCGCTGAGCGGCTCCAGGACCGGCTGCGGCACCGGTGGTGATTCGGGATCGGTCATATTTCTCCCAGTACCTCGCGCAGGGCCAAGGATCACCACCCCGCTTGCGTCGATGCTCTCCGGATCGAGCGTAGGCGAATAGATAGGCTGTCGCCCGAGATCGCGCGTCGGTCCGGCAGCGCGACGCGCGAACCCCCGGCGAGCGCGACAGCAATGAGATGGGGGAGAGACATGGCCGCGGGGCTTGGGCTGGGGGTCGGCGGCACCAACGCCGTTGCGGTCCTCCACACCACCGAAAGTCCTCGTACCGGCGCCGAGCCTGCCACCATCGCTCGTCGCGCGACGTTGCAGTTGACGGCGGCGGGCGAGGCGATACTCGGCTCACCCGTCGATGCGCCCGACGTCATCTCCGGGTTCGCCGCGCACGCAGGCGATCCGGCCGGACTCGTGATCGGCGACGGCTCCGCATACCTGGCCGAGGACCTGGTCGCCACCGCCATGCACAGCCTCGTGCACGAGGCGGCCGAGGCATTCCCCGGCCTGTCCGAACAGCCCGAGATCATCGCCACCCACCCCGCACGCTGGTCCGACGCGACCACGCAGTCGATGCGGGAGGCCCTCGCCCACGTCGGGCTGGCCGGGGTCACGCTGGTCCCCGAGCCGGTGGCCGCGGTGACCTGGCTCGAGGCGGCGCACGGCACGCTTGGCGACGCGATCGTCGCGGTCTTCGACCTCGGCGGCGCCGGGCTCGACATCTCCCTGGTACGCACGGGCACGGATGCCGGGCTCCTCCGGCCGTCGACCTTCACCACCCGCTTCGGTGGCGACACCTTCGACCAGGCGATCCTCGAGCACGTACTGGGCTCGGCCGCCGGCGACCTCGGGCAGGTCGACCTGAGCGATCCGGCCACCAGGGCCGAGCTGTCGGTGCTGCGACGCCGGTGCGCCGAGGCCAGGGAAGCACTGTCCACGGCGACCGAGACTCAGCTCGCCGTGGAGCTCGCGGGCGCCACCGCCACCGTCACCCTGCTGCGCAGCGAGCTCGAGGAGCTGCTGGAATCGTCGATCACCGGGTCGCTCGACCTCGTGGAGCAGACCATCGGCGCCCATGACCTGGCGCTGTCGGACGTGTGCGCGCTGCTGCTGACCGGCGGCGGATCCGCGATGCCGCTGGTGTCGCGACTGGCCGAGGCGACCGTCGGCCTGCCGACCGTGCTGCCGCCCCGGCCGGGATACACGGGCGCGCACGGCGCCGCGATCATCGCGGCGGGCGGTACGGCGGGCGGCGCCATCACCACGGCGGTCGCCGCGGCCACCGTCGCGGCGGTCCGCACCGACATCGATGGCGACGCCGACACCGTGATCATGCCCGCGGTCTCGGTCGCGGGCCCACCGACCGCGTTCACCGAGGCCGGCCCCGGCCGTCCGGTGCTCCCCGTCCTGCTGGACCCGGATCCGGTGCCGCTCGCCCCTGCTGCGGCGACACCGACGGCCGCGGCGCCCCGCTTCCGGTTCCAACGCACCACGGCGATCACGGCGGCGGCCGGCGTGATCCTCGCCGTCGCGCTGGTCGGTCTGGTGGTGAGCCTGCGCTCCGCCGATGCCCCCGCGACCGCGGTCCCCGTCATCGCCCCGTCCGCGACGCCCAAGGTCACCGTCTCGCTTCGGCCGACCACCACGACGACCAAGGCGCCCGCGTCCACAACGGCCAGGAGCAGCAAGACATCGAGCCCCGCCTCGACCGCGCCCACCACCACCGTCGCCCCGACGACCCAGGCCCCGCCGCCCGTCGTCACGACGCCGCCCGCCCAGCCGAGCCCCTCTCACCGGCCGACCACGACCACCCCGAAGACGACCACGACAACCAAGCCCACCACGACGACCGAGGCGACCACCACAACGACCACGACCGCCCCGAAGGCGACGACCACCACGACCACCCCCGCCGACGGAGCGGCCGTCGCCTGACACACCGGGCGCGAATTGCCTACGGTCACCCCATGACCAACACTCGTGCCACCACGCGTCTGGCGCTCGCCGCCGCCGGTGTCACCGTGGTCCTGTGGGCCTCCGCCTTCGTCTCGATCCGCAGCGCCGGGGCCGCCTACTCCCCCGGCGCGCTCGCCCTCGGTCGGCTGCTTTCCGGGGCTCTCGTCCTCGGTGCGGTCCTGCTGATCCGGCGGGAGGGGTTGCCGTCGCGGGCGGCCTGGAGGGGGATCGTGGTGTCCGGCCTCCTGTGGTTCGGCGTCTACATGGTGGCGCTCAACTGGGGTGAGCGGGAGGTCGACGCGGGTACGGCCGCGATGATCGTGAACATCGGGCCCATCCTGATCGCCCTGCTCGGCGCCCGGTTCCTCGGCGAGACTCTGCCGCCCCGGCTGATCGCGGGCATGACGGTGTCCTTCGCAGGCGCGATCGCCGTCGGGCTGTCGATGTCCGGCGAAGGGCACTCCTCGGTCCTCGGCGTCCTGCTCTGCCTGTTGGCGGCCGTTGCGTATGCGGGCGGCGTCGTCGCACAGAAGCCCGCCCTGTCGCACGGCAGCGCGCTGCAGATCACGACCTTCGGGTGCCTCGTCGGCGCGGTGGCGTGTCTGCCGTTTGCCGGGCAGCTCGTCCACGAGGCGAGCCGGGCACCGCTCTCCGCGACGCTGAACATGGTGTACCTCGGGGTGTTCCCGACCGCCCTGGCCTTCACGACCTGGGCCTACGCCCTGGCCCGTACGACGGCGGGCCGCATGGGCGCGACGACCTACGCCGTGCCCGCTCTGGTCGTCGCCATGGCCTGGGTGTTCCTCGGCGAGCTGCCGGGGCTGCTCCCGCTCGCGGGCGGGGCGCTGTGCCTGGCGGGCGTGGCCGTCTCGCGCTCCCGGCCGAAGCCCTCGAAGGCTCCGGCCGAGAGCGTCGAGACGGCATAGATGCGTTCGCCAACCGGTCTATCAGGCACACGGGCGGCAAAGCCACACTTGCCCTAAGGTGGAGCGCTGATACATCCGCGCTCTCGACGAAGGGTCTTCATGCGTCTCCCGCTGGCGTTCCGCGCCGCAATCCTCGCCTCGGCCACCCTGCTCCCGTTCTCCGCTATTGCACAGGCCGAACCGCATGAACCCCAGTCGAATTCGCCCGCCGAGGTCGCGCAGCAGCTGCCGGCAGAGCTCGTCGACGCGATCGCCCGCGACCTGAAGCTGACCCCGCAGCAGTACATCGAGCGTGCCGAGGCCGCGCAGCGACTGGCCGGCTACGCGCAGACGCTGCGCGAGGGCAGCCCCGCCACCTACGCCGGTTCCTGGATGGGCGTCGACGGCGTCCCCGTCGTCGCGGTCACCTCCACCGCCGAAGCGCAGCGGGTGGCCCGCGACGGCTATGCAACCCACCTCGCCGCGGTGTCCGCGAAGGATCTCGAGGGTTCGCTGGCAGAGGTCAACAAGTGGATCCTCGGGCTGCCGAAGGACGTCTCCTCGCAGATCAACTCCAGCTCCATCGACGTGCTGGAGAACCGGGTCGTCATCGACGTGGTGAACAGCCCCATCGGCCGGGCACTGAACCTGCCGACGCTGCTGGCCGGGCTGAAGGTCGTGCTGAGCCCCGGCGGCCAGCCGCCCGTCGACCCGCACGCGCAGGGCGGCGACACCTACATCAGCACTCCGCGCCCGATCGCCCGCGACATCGACCCGGGCGAGATCGGGGTCTGCTCGTTCGGCTTCAACGCCGTCGACGCCGCCGGTGCCCCCTACAACCTCAGCGCGGGCCACTGCGATCCCTCGCAGGAGAACGCGAAGGTGCCCGCGGGCGCCCCGGTCTACCTGCCCGATTTCGCCGATGTCTCCCGCAGCACGCAGATCGGCGCCTTCCGGCACTCCGCGATGGGCGAGGCCGCGGGCGGCCTTGACTACTCGGTGATCAAGCTCAACGAGGCGGGCACCGCCGCCGGGCTGGACAAGCCGACCGTCCGCGGGGCCAACGGCACCACCGTCACCGTGACCGGCACGGCGCGTCCGGTCATCGGCGCGCCGATCTGCAAGTCCGGCCAGACCTCCACGTTCACCTGCGGCATGGTCCTCGCCGACAGCGTCGACGCCCCGCTGCACATGGCGGACGGCAGCACCCGCCTGGTCCGCGGGTTCGCGGGCTCCACCTGCACCCTCGGCGGCGATAGCGGCGGCGCCATCCTGACCGGGACCAGGGCCCTCGGCATCACCAGTGGCTCCAACTCCGGCGGTGCCCCGAATTGCACGGAGGCCAACCTCGTGCTGGCGCCCGAGGGCGGCACCGCGAGCATCGGCATCCCGATCGAGAAGATCGTGAACCACGCGAACGCGACTCTCGGCCTCGACCTGCAGGTCCGGGCCGGAAACGCGCGCCCCTGATACATCAGCGGCGCCGCCGCGGCGCCGAATCATCCGATGGTTTCCGGTAGGCAACGGCGGGCGTAACCCATATAGTCGCTACAACTGACCCGGCCTAAACGGATGGGTCATGCCCGCATGCCCTCAATCCGAAAGGTCCCCATGCGTAGCGTTCGCGCCCGCCGTGCCGCGATGATCGGCTCTGCGGCCCTCCTCCTGATCGCGCCCGGCGCGGCCCTCGCGCACGCGGAGCCCGCCGCCCCGGCGCCCGCGACCGCGCTGCCCGCCGACCTGGTTGCCGCGATCCAGCGCGATCTCGGCCTCAGCCCCGCCCAGTACCTCGACAAGGCCGAGGCCGGGCAGAAGCTGGTGGAGTTCGCCAACACGATGCGCGGGAAGTTCCCCGAGTCCTTCGCGGGCGCGTGGCTCGACCCGGCCGGCTCGCCGCTGATCGGTCTGGCGGACGGCCCGGACAAGG
Organism: Rhodococcus sp. OK611; assembly: GCF_003050885.1. Classification (NCBI taxonomy): domain Bacteria; kingdom Bacillati; phylum Actinomycetota; class Actinomycetes; order Mycobacteriales; family Nocardiaceae; genus Rhodococcus; species Rhodococcus sp. OK611. Next base: position 3,754 of record NZ_QAOZ01000002.1, on the reverse strand, counting down.
TAGCCGCCCGCGCGGCCGTCGAGGCAGCCGGTTACAAGGTGAAGGACCTGCCGCGCAGCGAGCGCGCGCTGCGCGATCAGCTCGGCCACATGAACAGCTGGATCGAGAAGCTCCCCGCACCGCTGTCCGGTCTCATCAGCGGCGCCGCGATCGACACGGTCAACAACGACGTCGTGTTGCGCGTCCAGAACACCGCCGAGGGCCAGGGTCTGCAGCTGCCCGACTTCCTGGAGTCCGCTCGCGTCGTGCTGGCCCCGGCGCTCGGCTCGTCCGCGCCGCCGGTCGCCGAGAGCCCGGTTGCCGCCGATGCCCGCCTCGGTGGTGACGCCTACGCCGCCGAGAACGCGGACGGTGCGTTCCGCTGCTCACTCGGCTTCAACGGCACGGACGGTTCCGGCCGCGCGGTGAACATCTCCGCCGGCCACTGCGACCCGAACCGCGATGCCGCGGGCACCGGTGCCGCCTCGATCGCGTTCGAGACGCACGGCGCCGCGTTCGGCGATCGCTTCGGCACCTTCGCCAAGTCGACCGTCGAGGGCCTCGACTACTCGGTGATCAAGATCGACGACGCCGCCACCAAGCGGTTCGAGAACAACTTCGTGCGCGCCCCCGGCGCGAACCCGGTGCCGATCACCGGCACCGCCGATCCCGTGGTCGGGGCGCCGGTGTGCAAGTCCGGCCTCACCACCGGCTTCAGCTGCGGCACCATCAACTCCGTCAACCAGATCGTGGACGTCGGAACCCGCACCCTGAAGAACGGCTTCACCGCGAACATCTGTGCGCTGCAGGGTGACAGCGGCGGCGCCATCGTGACCGGCACCAGGGCGCTTGGCATCTCGAGCGCCTCCAACGTGGGCGACATGATGTACTGCGAGCTGGCCTCCGTGGTCACCACGCTGGTCGGTGACAGCCCCCAGCTGTACGGGACGCCGATCAACGCGATCCTCGCGGCCAACCCGGGCCTGAAGGTCCGCACGGGCTAGATCGAGGATTCACGGCCTCACGAAAAGGGGCCTCGGACGCAGACTTTCGCGTTCGAGGCCCCTTTTCGCATTCCGGGGTAACACCCCACCGAACCGCGGGTTAACGGTAGAATCCCGTTGTTCCTGGGGCGGGGAGGATTGCGCGCGCCAGCGACAACCTGACTGGGGGGCCCAGTCAGAACATTGCCGGGCACTCGCGCCGGCGTACAGAAGGAAGTTCCATGGAGGATCTGCTCCCTATCGTGATGAAGTCGTTCGGCTACATCGTCACCATCGCAACGAACGCGGGCACCGCGTCCTGAGCGACTGAGAGGGTGCGGACCGCTGGTCCGCACCCTCCACGCTCGCGACCTCGGCGACCCCACTCGGGCGGCGCCATCCACGAGGCCACGACAAACGAAAGCGGCCCGTCCCCTCCGTAGAGGTGACGGGCCGCTTTCGTTGCTCTGCGAGTACTACTTCTGCAGGTGCTCGGCGTACATGCTCGTGCCCGGCTCGGCGAGCAGGGTCTGGCCCAGGCCGATGCCGGCGGCGATCAGGGTCGGTCCACCGACGAGGATGGTTCCGGCGATGCCACCGATGCCTGCGCCCGCGACGGTCCCGACGGCGGGCATGATGAACGTGCCGACGACTGCACCGATGATGGTGCCGATCAGACCACCGGAGGCGGTGGCAACCGCGAGCTGCGCACTGAAGGTCTGCTGCGCACTCAGGTTCTCGGCCGGCGAGGCGATGTCCTTGATCGCGATGTTGCCGACGGTACGGTCGCCGCGATCGGCCGGGGTGACCGGCTTGGCCTTGCCCAGGTCGAAGATCGGGGTCAGGGTGACGGTCTTTCCGTCCTCGCTGATCTTCTGCTCCATCGGGAACTTAAGGCTGTTGAGCTGGAACGCCAGCGGCAGGCTGACGACGGCCTTGCCCGCGTTGTCCTGCAGCTCGATGTTCTGGCCGTCACCGGAGACCTTGAAGCCGCCCGCGTCGATGGTCGTCACGACCGACTGTCCCTCGACCTTCGAGTTCCAGTCGATGGTCTCGGGCGCGGGCGCAGCCGGTGCCGCGTACGAGGTGCCCGCACCCACACCCAGCGCCGCGATCGCCATCAGCGACGTCGCCGCGAACTTCTTCAGCCTCATCTACAAATCCCCTCTGGAAACCAAAATTGACACATGGGTCACAACACAGTCTCGGTGGACACTAATCTGTGATTCTTCTGAGAACAAGGCGCAGCAATTGGCCGCCGACCCTTTCGTTCCGCTCACTTCTCCGCAGGTCATCCGGCGAAGTTAGGTTGACCTGCACTGAACCCCCCACAGGGGCACAAATTACGGTGAGCGTGAGAACTCCTGTGCCTCGCGTCGACCCCCGGGCGATGCGACCATGGACTCGACGTTGGCTCGGGATGCTACCGACGAGTAACTTAGCTGTGACAAGCCCCGAGGCTCCGCCCGAGAAGTTCGTTGGCGTTGCCGTCGTAGAAGGAAAGGCCGTGACATGAACGCCCTGACGATCACGTTGGGCACGATCGGCGCACTGCTCAGCCTTGTGTGTTGGGCCTCATTCTTGAGTGGGGCCTGGACCATGGGGAAGACGGTGCAGCTCGGTCAACCAGCCCCGGACCGCTGGCGCCCGTTCGTCCCCCGCTTCAAGCAGATGATCATCGAGTTCATCGCGCACACCCGGATGCAGAAGTTCCGCACCGTGGGCTGGGCGCACTGGCTCGTGATGATCGGCTTCCTCGGCGGCTTCCTGTTGTGGTTCGAGGCCTATGGCCAGACCTTCAACCCGGAGTTCCACTGGCCGATCTTCGGTGACACCTGGATGTGGCACCTCTGGGACGAGCTCCTCGGCATCGGCACCATCGTCGGCATCACCGTGCTGATCGTGATCCGCCAGCTCAACCACCCGCGGATCCCCGAGCGGCTCTCGCGCTTCGGCGGCTCGAAGTTCGGCCCGGCCTACTTCGTCGAGATCGTCGTGTTCGTCGAGGGCCTCGGCATGGTCATGGTGAAGGCAGGCAAGATCGCCACCTACGGCCACGCCAACCCGTGGACCGACTTCTTCACCATGAACGTCGCAAAGCTGCTGCCCGCCAGCGCGGTCATGGTCTCGATCTTCGCGTTCGTCAAGCTGATGTCCGGCATGATCTGGCTGTACGTGGTCGGCCGCAACATCACCTGGGGTGTCGCCTGGCACCGCTTCTCCGCGTTCCCGAACATCTACTTCAAGCGTGAGAACGACGGCGGCGTCGCCCTCGGCGCCGCGAAGCCGATGATGTCCAAGGGCAAGGCCCTGACCATGGACAACGTCGACCCCGACACCGACACCCTCGGCGCCGGCCAGATCGAGGACTTCTCCTGGAAGGGCTGGCTCGACTTCACCACCTGCACCGAGTGCGGCCGCTGCCAGTCACAGTGCCCCGCCTGGAACACCGGCAAGCCGCTCTCGCCGAAGCTGCTGATCATGTCGCTGCGAGACCACGGCTACGCGAAGGCGCCCTATCTTTTGGCCGGCGGCCGCAAGGACATGGGTGGCGACGAGGTCGGATTGGTCGACGCCGACGGCAACGTCAACGAGGCCGCGCTGGCAAAGATCCCCGAGGCCGCGCTCACCGAGGCCGGCCGCAAGCTGGTCGGCGAGACCGTCGAGGGCGAGCTGGCTCCGGTCATCGACCTCGAAACCCTGTGGTCGTGCACCAACTGCGGCGCCTGCGTCGAGCAGTGCCCCGTCGACATCGAACACGTCGACCACATCATCGACATGCGCCGCTACCA